>JAGAJL010000049.1 GCA_017626095.1 Lachnospiraceae bacterium | reverse complement strand
GGTTTGTAGCTGACCATGAAATGGTTGGAGGAATAGAGTAAGAAATCCGGGGTGAAAGCCCCAGAAGTCGTGACAGAAAGCTGAATGAGTTTGTGACAGTGAATAAGAGTAGAACTGTGACAGCTCATGGAATTTTTAACACTATTTTAAACTTTATAAATCTGACATATACCTCCATTCATGAGAAAAAGCAGGAACTAAAAGTGCTTGGTGCCATTGGAATGACAAAAAAACAAATCGCAGCCATGTTGTCATATGAAGGAATATTCAGGGTTTTACTTACATTTGCATTAGTTCTTACCATAGGTCAGCTACTCAATTATGTAATTGTCTATTTGATGGCAGGAGAGATGATTATGTTTAGCTACAAATATGTTGTGTGGCCGATGTTTGCATGTATTCCGGTCTTTTTAGTAATTGCTGCAACTATTCCAAGGATGATTGGGAATAGCAGGAAACTGCTATTGAAGCGGTAGAGGCAAGATTGTATAATATTATAAGAGATTATAGAAGACATTGCACAAGCTGATTACAAAACTGAGATAATATATTTTTGCCAATACAGATAATGAGCGGCATAAGGAATTCGATGCCCTTATAGTAAGCATTTCCTTAGAATGATTATAGATTCTTTTGAATATAATAAGAAGTAGTAATTTGTGAATATAAGTATTATTTGATTGACATTGTCATACAATACAGTATAATTGAATTACAAACAAATTAAGGAGGTGCTTGATATGGCAACTACATTGGTACAAGTTAGAATTGATGATGAATTAAAAAATCAGGCAACTGCTGTATATGATGCATTAGGAATTGATTTATCTACTGCAGTGCGAATGTTTTTGAAAAGATCGGTCATGGTAAATGGTGTTCCTTTTAATATGACGTTACCAAAGACTGATTATAAAGCTGAAAGAGCAGCAAGAGCCCTTCAGGAGTTAAGCAATGCAGCGATGGAAAATGGAACTACAGAAATGTCATTGGAAGAAATAAATGCTGAAATTGAAGCGGTTAGAAAGGCAAAATAATAGGAGACAATGCGATGCGGTATTATGCAGTAATAGATACAAATGTTTTGGTTTCCGCAATGTTAAATTTCAGTCTGTTTCAGGACAGATTGCCAATGAGGTACTTTTGGGTGATCTGATTCCTTTATTAAGTGATGAAATAATAGCAGAATATCGGGAGGTTTTAGCACGACCTAAATTTCAGTTTGATCAAAATACTGTGGAGATATTGATTGACGGAATCGTTGATAGAGGAATATATGTGGATGCGGTTCCGGTAGAAGAAATAATTCCTGATCCTAAGGATATCGTTTTCTATGAAGTGGTTATGGAAGGTCGCAAGGAACATGATAACGCATATCTTGTTACAGGAAACAGCAAGCATTTTCCTGTAAAATCCTTTATTGTCACTCCCAAAGAAATGCTTGAAATCATGCATAAATCATAAAAGAAAATAACAAGTTTAGTAATAGGGCATCGGAAAAATCCGGTGCTCTTCAAACATATGATGTTAGAACGTGAATAGGAAGGTAAAATAATTGATTTAGATTTTCTGGTGTATTGATGATATGATATTTTAGGAGAAAAGGCTATGGCAATAGAGAGAGTTAGAGAATATTTTAAAAAGTGGAATATGGAAGAACGTATTCTGGAATTTGATGTATCCAGTGCAACGGTAGAGCTTGCGGCAACAGCACTTCACTGTGAAGGCGCACGTATTGCAAAAACTTTGTCCTTTCATGTGGGAGAGCATGCAATTCTGATAGTAACAGCCGGTGATACTAAAATCGATAATGCGAAATATAAGGCAACCTTTGGCACCAAAGCTAAAATGCTTTCATTTGAAGAAGTAGAGCCGTTAATCGGACATGGTGTAGGAGGTGTGTGTCCCTTTGGGATAAACGATGGAGTTAAAGTGTATCTGGATGAAAGCATGAAGAGATTTCAAACGGTTTTTCCTGCCTGTGGGAGTTCTAATAGTGCGATTGAACTTACCATTTCGGAATTGGAACAGTATTCCGGGTATGAAAAATGGGTTGATGTCTGCAAGTTTGTAGAAAATAGCTAACATACATAGGAGAAGCAAATGAATCAATATATTGCCTTTCTAAGAGGAATTAATATTAGTGGAAAAAACAAAATCAGTATGGCGGAGTTAAAGGCAGAATTTGAGAAAATGGGTTTTGCGGCGGTTTCCACTTATCTTAATAGTGGCAATATTGTTTTTTCTTCTGAAACAGACAATGCAAAGGTAGTTATAGAAAGAATGTTTAGCGACCAGTTTGGGCTTGAAGTACCTGCTTATGTGATAAAAATGGATGAATTGAAAGATATTCTGTTGCATTCGCCAAAATGGTGGGATTCAGGTGATAAAGAAAAGTATGACAATCTGATTTTTATTCTATCCGGTGATAATCCAGAAAAGATATGCGATTTGGTTGGAGCACCTTCACAAGGGCTTGAAATGATAGAGATATATAAAAATGTGATTTTTTGGACTTTTGACAGAAAAGCATATCAGAAATGTAACTGGTGGAAAAAGACAGCCGGTGCCGGTATTGCAGAGAAGCTTACCATTCGAACGGCAAATACGATAAAGAAAGTGGTGAAGTAATCATGGCAAAAATGAAAAGCCTGAAAAAGAAAAAGACACAAAATATTATGTTATTGATGTGTGTAATGGGAATATTCTCTCTAACTGCCTGTAGACAAGATACATCGGTGGATCATGCCAATTCGGAGAAAGAGACACGGCCTATTAAAGGGGCCAATGAATAAGATAGGAAAGATGAAATGATTCAATAAAAATACAAAAAGGGGATAATTTATGGATTTCAAGTTGGCATTTAAAGTATTGGGAATTGATGTAACACAAAATGAGGACGAAATCAAAAACGCATACAGGGAATTGCTGCCCGGATGCAATCCGGAGGATAATCCCGATGGATTTATGCAGTTAAGAGAAGCGTTTGAAGTAGCAATAGAATATGCAAAGAGCAGCGGCCATGAAGAAAAAATGGAGTCAGAAGAAGCACGTCAATTTCAGAATGCTTTGGAAGAATTGTATGAGGATTATGAAAGAAGAATCAAGACAGAAGAATGGGAACAGCTATTGGATTGTCCGTTTTGCGTTTCTTTAGAAACAACAGAAATTGCAAGGGAAAAGCTTTTGGTATTTCTTATGGGAAATTACCGTCTGCCGCATGCGATTTGGAAATGTTTTGATAAGGTATTTGCAATTCTGGAAGATAAAAAGGAATTGAATAAAATCTTTCCGGGAGATTTTATGGATTATGTTGCAAACCGCATTCAGACAGATGACGAATTTCCGTATGAGGAGCTTAAGATTACGGATATATTAATGGATACGGATATTGATGCGTATCTGACGGAACTGTTTCGTTTGGAAGGAATGATAACCGACTTTGAATGGGGAATGGAATGTGCTCTTTCCGATATGGGAAATGTCGTTGAAAAGCTTGACGAATATGGCATCCGTCATCCTTATCAGGCTGTTTCCAAACTGCATGTATTGTTGTTTGGAAAAAAATACGAAGAAGCCGCATCTGTTGTGGAAACTCTGAAAAATCAGGATTTTAAGGACGATTGTGTTTATTATGCACTTGGAAAATACGAATGGGAAACAGAAAACGAAGAGTTAGCCTTTGCTAATTTTGCAAAAGCGATTGAAATAAATCCGGATCACTATACGGCAAAATTGCATCTGGCTAAAATTGATTTTCATCAAAAGAAATATTATGAGTGTAGAGAAAAGCTGGAAGCATTGTTATCTGTTAACAGCAATCACCCGGTTGCTCAACAGCTGATAAATGCTACGAATGAAGAATATGTAAAAATCCTGACGGATGAATACGAGAATGGTATAGAAGATGAACACTTCAAAAAGGGGATGCTTCCGATAGAATTGGGATGGTGTCTGTTTCAGATGAATGAAAGTGAAAAGTGTGTTGAAATCCTTTCGACCATGAAACCAGAAGAGGACGAATGGTATGCATATCACAATCTTTTTGGCCGAGTACTATGTTCCATGGAACGATATGAAGAAGGGCTGTCGCATTTAAAGGAGTGGAATCGGATTCTTGATCATACCGTATACGATGGAAGCGAAGAAACACAAAAGCGTATTGCCAGAAAATCTATGGCTGCAACCATGTTAGGAAACTGCTATTTCAATCTGGGCAATATCGACGCAGCAATTGAAAATTTTGAAAAAGGAATTGCCTTAGCATCTGATCCGAATGAAAAAGTGGATGCACTTTATCAATTGGCCGGCATGTTCTTTGAAATCAAGGAATACTATAAGTGTGTTGATAAATGTGATGAGTTGTTAGATCTGAATCGGAGATACTATGCCGGATATGTTTTAAGACAGAGAGCCTTTTATGAATTACATATGGGACAGGGCGTGATTGATGACTATTATAATGCCACAAATATTTATGCAGGACATTTTCTCCCCTATTATTATGCTGCGCAGGTGTTTTTTGAGGTTGGTCAGGATGATGACTGTATGGCGGTATTTGATAAAGCAAGGGAAAATGGAGTAGAGTTTTCGCCCAAAATGAAGCTGTTGGATATCAAGCTTAGACGTACCATGGTCGAAGACGACGCAGATGAAATTGTATACAGAACGCTCCTGCATGAATTGGATAAAATCGATTCTATGCGTGATGAAGAGGACTTTGACATCGAGGACGTATCCGAGATTAATTTTGTAAAAGGACTGCTATATTGGCATCTCTCTGCACTTGATGAATCAGAGACCAATCATGCCATGGTGAAAAAGCATCTTGCTATGTCCATCCATGAAAATCCAAAAGCATTGAGAGGATATACTGCTTACTGCGATTTTATTATGCATCCGTGCAGAAGAGATGATGATAACAAATATTTGAATGAGGCAGAAAAATACTACAACAAGGCATTGGAGCAGGTTGGACGTGTTGTTCCGGTTCTTTACGGACTTGGTATGGTATATTATTTGCGCGATAAAATGGATAAAGCAATCGAATACTTTGAAGAAGTATTGGAACAGGCAGATACCTATCGAAATGCCTGTACCATCGTAAAGGATTACTATTTGGATTTATATGGTAGGAAATATGATCCGGTGCATTTGGAAAAAGCAATTGAAGCAATATCAAGAGAGATTGATGTAAATCCGAATTGTGATTTTTATATTGACCGCGGTCTGGTTTATTTGAGAGCATACAAATTGGATCTGGCGATTGCGGATTTTGAGGCAGCTATCTCCCATGATCCGGATTTCTGGTCTCCGTACAATAATCTCGGTTGTTGCTATAAATATCTGGGTGAGTATGACAAGGCCATTGAGTATGGACAAAAGGCTCTGGAATGTCTTAGAAATGCCGGACAGAAAGCATCCAATCCATATACGAATATGAGAGACTGCTATACTGCTATGGGAGAGTTTGACAAAGCCATTGAGTGCTGTGTGAAAGCAGTGGATGAGATGGGATTTAACAAAGAGGATGCATATGCAAGCATTGCTGATTTCTATATACGGTCCGGTGACTTTGACAACGCTCTTATTACGGCAAAAGAAAAATGTTCCGACTATATTTATCAGAAGACGCTCGTAGAGATTGAACTTCGCAAAGGAAATAGAGAAAAAGCACTTCAGTTGGCGGAAGAGAGTCTGAAGTTGTGCAAGGACAACGAGGCTTATGCGGAAGGCTTAGAGGCTGTGGGTGATTGGTACGAGACCTCTTTTGACGGAATTGAAAAATCAATTGAATACAATAAAAAGTGTTTTGAAATTGCTGAAGACAGAATGAGATATAACTTTGAAAGAAATATATGCATGACGTTGGTGATAAACAGTCTGATTCTCGGTAAGGAAATTGACGATAAGTATATGAAGAAAATCCGGGAATACATAAAGGATATGGAAGATAATTTAGAAAATACTTTAAATTTCCTGCGTGAACGTCCGTATAATCTTAGCAGATATGCCAAATTGCAGGCATGTATCGGAAATTATAATTATGCCAAGGAGCTTCTTTCTAAGGTTGATGAATGTAAAAAATGTTCATTTTGCAAGTATAAAGCGTGCTATGAAAAGAGTTTGTATCTGGGCAATATCTATTTTATAGAGAAGGATTATGCCAATGCAAAACGTATGTATGAAGAAGCAATGGATCGCTCTGGAAATGAGTTGTTATATGGTGAATTAATCAGGTATTTTGAGGAAATGATGGAGAAGGCTTCTGAGTAAGGTGAAATTCTGATACAGAAATGGTAGATGAATATATTTACAGTATGTTTGATTGTTAAAAATGCTGGCGGGGTAAGGAAAAAGGAAATAGAAAAATAAACCCCACGCAAGGCAACCGGCGGACTAGGAGGAAAAGAAATCATATGATGATTCGGATAAGAAAATTAGCTCTTATTTTGCTACTATGTCTAATCACAGTTTTGATTGTCGGGTGCGGTGCAAATGAAAAAGAGAAAAAAGCGATGTTTCAAAGCTTAAAAAAAGAAAATTTGATTGCGGTCGGAGAATCAGATTTTGATGATTATGTGGATGTGAAAACGGTTTCAAACGCACCGGTTCCGGGCAGTACAAAATACTATATTTATGAGTATGAGGATACCTCGTACAGCATTTGCTTTGAAGGCTATATGGAAGATGACGAAAAGATATTCCGGGCAGCAGTAAAAGAGACTACGGGATCGACCGATATAAGTAAGTGCTATTATTTTCAAAAAACTTTTTTGGGAAAAATGAAACTGACCGAATGCAAGTTTAGTTTCTTTTCAAAAGATTTTACGACTGAAGATGATTTTGAGGATGCGGATGATTTTACGGATAAAAATGATTCATTAGATGAAAACGATTCTTCGAATGATATGAAATTTGGTATAGAAAAGATTTATTATAATGGTTCCGTCTTGTCGGTAAGGATATTAAAGGAAACGGACCGACGTGAAGATGACAGATTGCTCCAATATGCGATTGCCGGATTGAAAAATCCTGAAAATGTCCCCGATATTGTATGTAATATCGGGGGATATGATTATCAAGCAGAAAAAATCGCAGTTGATGAATACGCGGATGCTTATGTGATTGAGGCAGAATTTGAACAGGTGGAGCCTGCTCAACCGTTTAGGTGGCAATGTGGAGATATTGTAATTGAATTAAAGTAATAATGCTATTTCTAAAAACAATCCATATTTGCAAAGAAAAAATATCCGTAGAAAAACTATATCCGCAAAGAGAATTATATTTGCAAGAAAACGATATCCGTAAAGAAAACTATATCTGCAAAGAACACAATATTTGCAAATAAACGATATCCGAAAAGAAAAACATATTTAAAACTTGCATAAACATTTACGGTAAAATATGACCGGCAGCAAGATAGAGCTGATACCATTCTTCTCTGGTAAGTGTGATATCAGATGCCGCAGCAATTTCTTTTATGCGCTTTGGACTGGTTGAACCTGAAATTAACTGCATCTTTGCCGGATGACGTAAAATCCATGCAGAGGCAATGGTTGTGGGAGTAACATTATATTTTTCAGCCAGTTTATCAAGAAGTGCATTTAACTTCGGATATTTATCACTTCCGATAAA
Source organism: Lachnospiraceae bacterium (assembly GCA_017626095.1). GTDB lineage: Bacteria > Bacillota > Clostridia > Lachnospirales > Lachnospiraceae > UBA2882. The sequence continues at coordinate 47,052 of JAGAJL010000049.1, read as the reverse complement.
TACGCCTTCAAAGAATCCATATTGAAATGGCGACCAGGTCTGAATGGTAATATCATGCAGACGGCAGTAGTCAAGAATGCTTCCGTCTCTGTCTATGGCACCATCTGTCTGCATATTTACTTCCATACCGCTTGCAATCATATTGGAAACCGGAATACTAAACTGCAGTTGATTGATCATCAGCTTTTGTTTGGCATATTTTTGCAAAAGCTCGATCTGCATCGGTCTTTGATTGGAAACACCAAAGTGTAATACTTTACCGGATGTCTCAAGAATATCAAATGCCGCAGCAACTTCTTCCGGCTCCATCAGCGCATCAGGGCGGTGTAAAAGCAGAATATCCAGATAATCCATCTGAAGTCTTTGCAAAATCGAATCTACGGATTGTAAAATATATTCCTTGGAAAAATCATACATAATGCCGGGAACAATGCCGCATTTTGATTGAATGATCACATCTTCCCGTTTGATACCGGTCTTTAAAAATGCTTTTCCAAACAACTCTTCACATCTTCCGCCACCATATATATCCGCATGATCAAAAAAATTGATACCCGATTCCATATAAGTATCAATATATTGGCAGAGTGCGTCCAAAGAAAGAGAATCAATGCGCATACAACCTGCTCCAATGGCGGGAATTTCTTTTTTTGTAGTACTTAACGGGATTTTTTTCATAGAAAAGTGCTCCTTTTTTGTATTGCAAATGCCTTATTCGTGTGAATATAATGGATTATATTTTATATCATTTTTGGTATCTCACATGGATATTTTAGCATTCCATGATGCAGAGTCAACCTTTTGCTCCGGGCGCCTCGTAGCGTTTTTTTCATTTCATACAATAAAAATGCCATTTCGTGTAAAAAAATATCAATTTATGAAAAATTCATCTATAATATTATATGAAATTATTTATCCGAACAGTTTGTTGATAATCGGTCTATTTTTTCGTGAATAGGAAAGTAAGGATATAGATTAGGCAGACTATAGGGATTGCAGAAAATGATGATCAGAAAAAAGAAAAAGGGGATGCGAAAACAAATGAAAAAAAGAATTTGTAAAATAATGCTGCTCTTGGGAATGCTGGTATTTTGTGTTGGTTGTGGTAAAAATGGTGATGTTTCTTCACAGGAAAAAGAGTATGCAGCAGAAAACGAAGAAAGCGCCGATTTGGAAAACACGAATTCAACAGATGGAGAAACTGAAAACGACGAATTAGCAGTCGATGAAACAGAAAAGGGTAAATTAAAAGACGGCGAAGATAAAAGTGACGAAGATGAAAACAACGAAGAGAAAGATATTGAAATAGAAAATGAAAAAGAAGAGCGCATTGTTTTAGATGCGCCAACCTATATTGATGCTTCATTTGTGGAAATGTTGAGAGATTTGCTTCAAAAGGAAAATGAAGAAATCAATAAAGTCCTGCAATCCAAGGTATGTGATAAAGTTGTGACAGATGTAGAATTGGAGAATTATGCGGTTAATCCCGATGTGGCAGAATGCAAGGAACGTATGGATTCAGCCAATGGCGGCATGTTTTTATTGATTGATGGAGATAACGACGGTTATGATGATTTGTTTGCATGGATTTATGATGGAGGCTCCATGGGAAACAGTCATCGGGTATTTTTGCAGGGGCAAAAGGATGGCAGTTTTAAAAAGACTTATGAAAATGAAGGAATCACGCAGGAGTTGTGTTTTGTCGAATATGATCATAAGAATTATCTTATAGAAACGAGTTTTGACTATAATAAGAAATGTTCGGACGGTTTTATTTTATCCTGCTATGAAAAAGGCGAATTATATGAGAAGGCATATATCAATAAGGTAGCAGCTTCCTATGTGCCTGAGATTGCTTTTGTAGAGGACGGATATGACAAACTGGCCAAAAGTACGGCTGAACTTGGAAAAAAAGGCTTCATTAAGGAGGACTCCTATTACTTTGAATGGCTTGTATTGGAGGGCAGTGGTGAAGAGATTGTGGCCACACCGGAGGAATTAAAGGATGAAGTCAGCACAAAAACTGTTTTTTGCTCCGATTTAAATAACGATGGTCAAACAGAGTGGTATAGTAAATACATTTTTTATCCTTCCAGTATGTCAACTATCGTATATTTAGAAGATAAACTGTTTTTTTCAGATAAACAGGAAAAAGATATGTTACTCTATCATTATGACTTGGAGTATGATGGAATTCCTTTGATGTACTGGGTAGAACATGTAGAGGAAGAGGACAGACAGATTGTATGTCTTCTGTGTTATAAAGGACTGAGTAAAAACATGGTATATGGTTATCTGATTGAGGAAGAAAATGTATTCAAGGTTATGGAAATTGATTATGAGGGTAAAGAAAAAATCGTAAGTGAAATTTATACAAAAGACATCAATTTATGATGGTTGGACAAAGTTGAATTGAAATCTTTAAGGGAATCAATTTATCATATGGACTTCCATATGTTTTAGGTGGTATTTGATTGTCTATGGAATGATTTAGAAGTAAAAATCAGAAGACGGATTAGTTGATAACAACTGATCCGTTTTTTTGTCATGGTGACGAGGCAAGTGCAATGCGCTCGCGCAATTGCATTTGCCGACCACTGAACAGCGATGAAATAAGCGAAGCGGTTACATCGGGTCATGGTGACGAGGCAAGTGCAATGCGCTCGCGTAATTGCATTTGTTTTAACGGTGTTGAAATATAATGAAAACAGTGGTACAAATATGTTGGTGCGATGCTGGTAGAGGAAAAATGATTTGTATAAATGGATAAATATAAAACGATGCATACCATAATACATTTCACTAAGTTTACATAACATTGTTAATAAAGAGAAAGGACAAAATTTGAGAGATTATGGAAAAAATATTTCAGGATAGTAAATATAAATCGATACTGGCAATTTTTTGTGCTTTAGGCTGGTCTTTGGCATATCCACTAATAAAAATCGGCTATCAGGAATTTCAGGTTATATCGACGGATCTGGGAGGAAAAATCATTTTTGCAGGTATTCGTTTTTTCTTTGCGGGGCTTTTGGTCCTATTGTTCTGCCTGTTTCAAAAAAGAGAAATCGAAATGAAAAGTAAGAAGGATATATTGTGGCTGTTTCTTCTTGCAGTTGTCAATACAACACTTCATTATATGTTTGCCTATATCGGTCTGGGCTATAATGCCAGTGCCAGGTCAACCATATTGGATTCAATGGGAGGATTCTTTTTGATTATTCTCTCAACAATGATCTTTTCGGATGATAAAATATCGGCGTATAAGATTTGGGGATGTGTACTGGGAATTGCCGGTATCGTTGCCATCAATATTCAGCCCGGAGAAGCATTTTTATCGGATATTACTTTTATGGGCGATGGCATGATTTTGTTAAATGCGGTGTGTTCGGCATTGGGCGGAATCATTACGCGGGTGGTTTCTAAGAAAATGAACATTATGCACGCGACAGGGCAAAGTATGTTGGTTGGTGGGATGTTACTCTTATTAATCGGATTTGTCATCGGAACGGAAAGTGTCTGGAAATTGACAACGAAAGGTATTCTTGTCTTAATGGCATTGATTATGATATCGGCATTGTGTTTTGCCGTGTATAATGAGCTGCTTGCTTATCATCCAATCAGCAAGATTGCTATCTACAATGCATTGATTCCGGTGCTGGGTGTGATTTTTGCGGCATTATTGTTGAATGAAGAATTGAAATGGCAGTATCTGATTGCGGTATTGCTGGTGGCTTTGGGAATCTATCTTGTGAATATGAAAAAAGAGTAGAACTGAAAATGGGATGAGATTGAAAACTATGTATGTTTTTGGATAATTCTCAGTTTAAAAGAAATAGTTATAAATTTGCAGTAAATAGAAAGAGATGACAGAAAGGAGACATCAGGGTGAGTGCACAAAAGAAAGGAATTCTGTTTTCTGTATTAGGAGGAGTATTTTGGGGAATATCAGGTGTATGTGGGCAATACTTGTTTGATGTGAAAGGATTAAATGCAAAATGGATGGTAAATATCCGGCTTATCGTTGCCGGAATATTGATGTTGGTGCTTGTATATCGAAAAGCTGAGAACAGGAAAAAATGGAAATCTTTATTTTTAGATTGGAAGAATTTATGGAGATTATTGTTGTTTAGTTTGTTTGGAATGACATTATGTCAACTATCTTACTTTTCGACGATTGAATATTCCAATGCAGGAACGGCAACGGTATTACAATATACTTCTCCGATTTTGATTATGGTATATGTAGCATTCAAGGATTGGAAAAAACCTACATATCTCGATATTTTAGCCCTGATTTTGGCTCTTTTGGGTACTTTTTTGCTGGCTACACATGGTAATGTCGGTACGTTGGCGATTTCCAAACAGGCACTTTTTTGGGGAGCAGTGGCATCTGTGACAATGGCATTATATAATCTTCTTCCGATAAAACTAATGGGAACGTTTGGAATTGGAACCATTATTGGTTGGAGTATGCTGATTGGTGGAATATGCATGGTTCCGGTTACAAAGCCGTGGATGATTCCGGGGGAATGGGATATCATGACGATTATGGCATTTTTTGCTGTTGTGCTTGTTGGAACGATTATGGCTTTTGGTGTCTATTTTAAAGGTTCGCGGGCAATCGGCGCAGCAAAAGCGAGCTTGTTTGCATCCTCAGAGCCTTTGACGGCAACGATTGCGGCTGCTGTATTTATGCATGTGAGCTTCATGCCAATGGATGTTGTAGGGATTGGGTGTATTGTACTGGCAGTTTCAATTTTGTCTTTGCAAAAGATCTGAAATAAATTAGAATACATGATGTATTAATATGATATCAGGGTGGTATGTTTGAATGTTTTAGGATTACGATAGCAAAAAGCGCATAGCAATCCATTGGTATCTTTTGATAAAAATATAAAAAGGAATATAAGAAAAAGACAAGGAGAGAAATACAGATGCAAATTAATAAGGTTTCAATTGTAGGTATGGGAGCTTTAGGACTGTTATATGCTAACCATATTGCAAAACATGCGGGAAGTGATACGGTTTATTTTGTTATGGATGAAAAAAGAATTCAAAAATATCGTGGTGAAGATTTTTCAATTAACGGTGAAAAAGTAAGATTTCAAATGATTAGCGATACAGATGCAACCCCGGCGGATCTGCTTATTGTTGCCGTAAAATATACCGGTCTGGAAGCTGCCCTTGATGTTATGAAATCATCCATAGATGAACATACCATCATTATGTCCGTAATGAATGGAATTTCCAGTGAAGAAATCATAGGTGAAAGATACGGGATGGATAGGATACTGTATACCGTCGCACAGGGAATGGATGCTATGAAATTTGGTGATTCATTAAAATATACACAAATGGGAAAATTGCATATCGGGACTATAAAAGGCGGTAATCCCGAAATTTTGAATTCCGTGAAAGCGTATTTTGAAAGAATTGATATGCCATACTTTGAAGAGGAAGATATTTTATGGCGTATGTGGTTCAAATATATGCTCAATGTCGGAATTAATCAGACCTGTATGGTTTATGATACAACATATTCAGGGGCAATCTGTGAAGGAAGTGAGGCAAACAGAACTTTAATTGCAGCCATGCGTGAAGTGTTAGCGATTGCTAACGCAAAAGGAATTTGTCTGACCGAAGCGGATCTGAATAGGTGTATTGAAATTGAAAGCACTCTCGATCCAAACGGAACACCGTCTATGGGACAGGACAGAATTAATAAGAAACCTTCAGAGGTTGAAATGTTTGCCGGAACCGTGATTCGTCTGGGAGAAGAATTAGGAATCCGAGTACCTGAAAATAAATATATATATGACAGGGTAATGGAAATTGAGAAGGAATATTGATTGTTTTTTCAATTTTTTTGTTGTTTCTATGACATTATTTCTTTGCAGTTTTTAAAAGTAATAGCGGTATCCAGAATATAAAAAACTATATAAAACACTTCATAAATAGTTTATTTTTATTTTAGAAAAAGTTTTAGCACTCACCCTTGACGAGTGCTAATTTTAGGTGTATAACGTAGTCAGAACAAAGAAAAGAAGCAAAAATGCTTCCAAACATTCCGGGTTCAAAGTTTCATATTAACAAAAGGTATCGTAAGGTTAAAAAAAGAAAGGAAGGATGACTTATGATGACACCTAGTTTATTCCATGACAACTTTGACTTATTTGATCGCTTTTATCAGGATCCGTTTTTTGCGTTTGACGATCGCGATTTCAAAAACTTGGAAAAGAAATTGTATGGCCACAGAGCCAAAAATGTAATGAATACGGATATCAAGGAATCCGACTCTGAATATGAAATGACCATTGATCTTCCGGGCTTTAAAAAAGATGAAGTCAGCGTAGCATTGGAAAACGGTTATCTGACAATCAGTGCAACAAAAGGTCTTGAAAAAGACGAAGCCGAAAACGAAGAAGAGAAGAAGAAAGGAAACTATATCAGACGAGAACGTTATAGTGGTTCCTGCCAGAGAAGCTTTTATGTAGGTGATGCTCTTTCTGTGGATGATATCAAGGCAAACTTCAAACATGGCATTTTAAATCTGACAATTCCGAAAAAGGATACAAAAGAAATTGCAAACAATAAGTATATTGCAATTGAGGGATAAAAGGAGGTTGGCACCATGAAAGAAGTCATAAATGCATATGCCAGAAATCCACATGTACTCAGAAAGCTGATTCGTTTTAATGATTTTATCCCTGCAAATATCATTTGTGAGGATAAAAAAACAATTCTTCCGGTAAAACTTGAAAAAGTCAAACCGGATGAACTGCTTAAAAAGAATGGCAGCAATACAATTTTTGATATCTGTTACGAAGGCAAGCATTACAATACAAAAATTGCAAAGATTCGTATGGATGCTGCAGATAAAGATATTGATGAGGTTGAGTTAGCTGTTGTCGGTTAAGGATACAAGGAAACCGGCGAGGTGTGTACAAACAAATAAGCAAAGACAGAAGTCTTTCAAAAATAGCTTAAATCATTCCAATGATGGGGTGGTTTGAGCTATTTTTTTCTTGAAATGTCCGGAAAAAGCGATGAAGAAGTAGTCCAGGGCATACCAAAAGTAGGAATAAAGGAAAAAAGAATGCCCCGAGCAGTAAAAAAGCAAGAAAAAAGTCAGGTTAGGGCATACCCAAAGAAGGAATAAAGGGAAAAAGGATGTCCTACGTAGTAAAAAGCGAGAAAAGAGAAGTACAATCATAATAGATAATCATAATAGATAATAAAAATCATATTGACAAAAAAATATTACATATGTAATATTTAAGCAAGAACAATATAGCTTTGCAAAATGTGAAATGTAAGAAATGTAATAGAATCAATTATTCAAAAAGAAAGATGCGTCCTAAAATCTTACAAATGTAATAATTGCAATATTTCAAAAGGGACAAGTAATTTAATATAAATCGCTTCAACTAGAAATGATAAACAGGATGTTTCTTAGCAGCAGATAGGAGGAAAGAAGATGATGATAATAAAAAAGATGCTAGCACTAATTTCGAAATTTGGAAAGCAAGGATTGATGGTAATTTCCATCATGATATTGTTTGGTGTTTCAGGATGCCGTAGTAATGTGATAGATGATGCAGTTATTGAAAATGTAGAAACAAATGTCAATTCTGATGCCGATTCTGATATGGATATCAATGCAAAAAGCAAAGAGAAAATTCAAGAAAACATTTCTGAAAACGATCAAAAATCAAATGAATATAATATTCAGATTTTTGAAGATAGGACAGAAGAAAGGACAGACGAAAAAGCGGAAGAAATCATGGAACTATGTGTAGATTTCTTTCGAAAGGCGGCTGAGGAAAATAGAAGTCTTGATTTAGAGGAAACCAAAAAGGTTGTAAATCTTTTGGGAGAAAACGGTTATTCTGCAGTAGATAGTGATAATCAGGTTGATATGACACAGACAGAGCCTGTTTTAGCGTTTTGTGAGAATGTGGACACAAAAAAAGAGGCAGAAATAACCATGGTAGAAGTCAATTACATGGATGGTTTGATTATCTATGATCTGCATACAAACGATGGAAAAGTTGATGTAGTAAGAGATTATTACAGATACGAAAACGGAGGTATGCAGAAAAATGCGTCGGAAAGTTATCAGGCGGATTCTTTTAACTACACAAAAGAAGGTTATCTGATGTTTTCGGGAAATTGTTTTTCAGAAGAGATGCTTGTGCTATCACTTAGCGGAATAGAAGAACATGCTGCATTACGGGTTCAGCCTTTGGATGAAAGCTGCAGAGAGCTGAACAGAAAATGTCTGCTGCCTGTTTCTTTTGCTATGAACAATATGTTTTTGGTGGATTGGGATGAAAATGATTTTGGAGAACTCAATTTTTATGATTTATTTGATCTTTTCTATCCAAAAGTATATGGAAAGAGCCTTCCCTATGTTGCCGATGATGATTTGAGTGTTGGTTCTGTCTATCGGATTCCAAAGGAAGAGTTTGAAAAAGTGATTATGACGTATTTCAATATTGACAGCAAAACGTTGCAGGCTAAAACTATCTATCATCTGGAGGATGCTACATATGAGTATAAGCCGAGGGGCTTTTATGAAACGGAATATCCGGAATATCCATATTCGGAAGTTTTTGATTATACACACAATGAGGATGGAACCATTACGCTTTATGCAAATGTGGTCTTTCCTTATGCGGGAATATCAAAAGTATATGAACATGAGGTTGTAGTGCATCCTTTAAAAAATGGTAGGGTACAATATGTATCCAATCATATCATTACATCCAAAAACGATTTTGCAGAAACATGGCATACGCCGCGTCTTACTGAGGAAGAATGGAATGAATGGTATGGCGGCGAGAATACGTCTGAAAGCGATGTTTTAGATGAACGTGCAATATCTGCAATGCAGGAAAAATTGGCAGAAACAAAGTGCCCGGTTACAACATCACAGCCATATTCCAATATGGAAAACTATGAGAAAATGGATGTCTTTCTAAAAGCATGTATGAATGGAAAAAGTGGTTCTGTCATAGTTTACGAAATACATAATAATGGTAGCTTAGGCAAAATGAAATTTACCTTTGATGGAACCAAAATGAGTGTTGCATGTGCAAGTTTTGTATGGGATGATAATGTAAAACCGATGATGTCCTACAGTTCTTTTTACGATATCAAAGAGTGGAAATATACTGAAAAAGGATGGTTTTGTTATGAATTAAGTGTTCCGGAACCCCCCGAGGTTAGTGAGATTATGGATGGAAGCTGTATGATGCGAATCAAGCCGATATCTGAAAAACTGCGCAAGCTTTCAAAGCAGTGTGTACAGGAACTTGGATATCAGGGGAATAATCTTTTGTGCTCAAATTGGGATACCAATCATTTGGATGAACTGGATTATAACGGTATGTTTGAATATTTGTATAAGATGAAATATGGAGAAAAGTTTCATTTGAAAAATACCTCGGGTGGCATTCCTAAAGAGGAATTTGAAAGTCTGATTATGGAGTACATTCCGATAACAGCGGAGAAACTTCGGAAATATGCCGCATTTGACGAAGAAAAACAAACCTACGCATGGGTGAGGCTGGGATGTTTTAATTATGCACCTACTTTTTTTGGTACTTCCGTACCGGAGGTTGTCGATATAAAAGAAAACGCAGATGGTAGTACAACCCTAACCGTAGATGCAGTTTGTGACATGGTCATATGTGATGATGCAATCATAACCCACGAGTTGACAGTTCAATTTGCAAAGGATGGTAGCTTTCAGTATCTGGGAAATAAAATACTCAATGATGGGATTGTGGATATACCCGACTATCAATATCGTTGTAAAAAATAAGAGAGGAAATACCTATGAAAAATAAGGTGAAATTGTTTTTGCTCCTAACAGGAATCGTTGCAAGTTTAATTCTGATCTTGGAAGGAAGTTTGTGGTATGTGACAGAATGTAAGTATACAGACATTGATATACAAGTTTCACCGGATGAACGTTGCAAACTTACGTTACAGATGAAAGGGGAACCGGAATGGCCGTTTGGCAGCACTTATGGAAGGATTCTTGTCAGATATGATGAAAAGATGATTAATAAGATAAATTTTGAAATTCATGATGACGGAGCTATGCTCGGAAAGGAAAATTGGAATATTATCTGGGGATTAGCAGGGGTTCAGATTACTTTAATGGGAAGTGAGCAGGATGATCAGATATTGCAGATTATGTATGATGGTACGGATGTTTTTTTCGGTTACAGTGAGGAACAACTAACTACAGAAATGAAAAAACGTTATGGTAATATCAAACTTTCCGGCAGGGATGGTGAATTCTATTGTTATGATACAGGTGAGTTTTCTTTTTTGGTAAAGAATGATTTGCTGATGAGTGATAATTATAAAATGGAGGATTACCGCTATCTGACGGATACTTATTTTTCCGGAAGAAACCGTGCGCATGAGTATGGTCAAATCGGAGAGGGAATAGAAAGGTCTTATACGCTGATTATATCATTAAATTCATCGAGTAGTGAGGAAAAAGAGTGGTTTTGTTCAGATGTTATAAATTGGTTACTTTCTGTTACGAAAGAGCTTCCATATGAGAGAAATGAAGAACTTTATCAGACGATATCTATCCGTTTTAAAGACGAAATATATGATTATCCGCTTCAACATATACAAAACTTTTCACAAGATAATATTTCGGATGTTTATAATGATTTATATGTTTTTGTAGAAAACATATTAGAAGAGGATTATGAGGAAAACATATCAGGAAAAGAAAAAAATACTGATGATACAAATAATAATGTAGATGATAAAAACGGAAATAGGGAAGAAACCGAGAACTCCGAATTAACAGAAGAAATCATACAAAACTATCTGTCGCATGAGCCGGATTGCAGTTATCAGACTGCCGATGGAATAGATTATCGGATGATCCCGATTGACCGGGCATGTGGAAGCAGTTACTATGTGTTAGTTGCCACCGCGGATGATGGAAATAGTGCGGTTATGATTAATCAGGATCCTTATCTGGGCAGTGGTGGAGGAGCAAAATGGATTAGCTTTTTACAGGATGGTCAAACGGGATTCTCCTGTTTGACCTATAGCGGTGGCTCTTATGGAAGTCTTTACCGGACAGAAGATGGTGGAAGGAGTTTTGAAAACGTCGAATATCCATCTGCCAAAGCAAAGCTTCCGAATGGAACTTATTATAATCCTTTTGTCATGCCAGAAAAAGTCTATGAAAAAGATGGAAAACTTTACATGGAAGTCGGACAGGGACCAGATGGAGATTATTATGGTGAAAATGGTTACTGTCATGGTCTGTATATATCAGAGGACAATGGAAAAACGTGGGACTATGTTAAGGAAATAAATTTAGATTGATTCTGCGGGCAACGAGCCAAGCGGATATGCCAAGCATATCCGCTTGGCATATCCATTGGAAGACTGAGTCACATACCTGTAGTATGTGACTGCCAGATATTCATGTCAGACAAAATAGACATGGTTATTTTATTTGCATTGCTTCCGGTAGCGTTGCTATCGGCTTTTATGTTGGTTGCAAAAAAGTATGTATTATCTGCAGTTTCAACGTATCCTACAAACCATCCATTTACATCTTGGCCATCGATACGTCCGGTTCCTGTTTTGCCGTACAATGCTCCGACATTTGAAGTAGAAAGACAGATGGCATCTTTTACGGCATTGATATTTTCAGTAGAAAATCCCAAACTATTATTTTGCAGTTTTATTAAAAGTTCGACCTGCTCTACCGGAGAAATTTTTAAGGAGGATTCCATCCAATATGTAGAGAGATTGCTACTTACATTTTCATTTCCATATCCAATTTGATGAATATGTTGGGAAATATCAGCAAATGTGAGTTGTTCGTCTATCGATTGGAAATACCAGTTGACAGACGAACTCATCGCAGACTGTAAGGTCTGATTATTATTCCATGCTTCAAAAGGATAGTTTGTTCCATCCCATGCAAGAAAGGAATCTTTTGGCGTAATAATCCCTTTTTCTAATCCCAACAAGGCATCATAAATCTTGTAAGTGGAATCCGGTGAAACCCGCAGTGTGGCATGTTCTAAATCGTGTATACTCCAGGTATCATTTCTTAAATCATATAAAACAAAGCTACCTTCATATGCTCCAAAGTATTCAGAGAAATCTGCATAAGAAATGTTTTCTATTGAAGTATTCCAGTGGTATTGACTTTCATCCGCTGCATATGTGGAAATACAAGGTGCCAGTCCCAGAATGAGAGCAATCGTCAGGATAAATACCGTCATGCCTTTTAATTTCCTATAAAAAGTTGGTTTTTCATAAGAAGCGATATTGATAATGCGGCGTTTTATTTGTTTCTTGTTTCCACTAAGGCCGGCAGCAGACAAAAAAGGAGAAAAGGAAACTTTTTCGATAAAGTTAATCAGTGTATTTCCATAATCAGCATAATCGTTTTCATCTAACATTTTCAGGACAGAAGTGTCACAGGCTATTTCCCTGTCATTACGCATTTCATCGAGCGCAAACCAGATAAAGGGATTAAACCAATAAAGCATACCTGTAAGGTTCATGAAGAAGCCTGCAATGGCATCGTGGTGTCTGTAGTGTTGCAGTTCGTGCAACAGTATGTAGCGTATTTCAGTTTCCTGATAGTCTGAGATTAAATGAATTGGCAGATAAATCTGTGGATTCAAAAATCCGACCATAATAGGGGAACGTAAATAAGCAGTACTGTATATAGGAATAATCCTGGTAATTTTCAACTCATCCAGACAGTTGTTGTACAGTCTGCGAACCTCCGGATTTTGAAGGGGAAGAGCAGATTTCCTTATGCTACATAAACGAAGAGCAGATTTGATTGCCAATAGAATCACCACAAACATTCCAACAATCCATATAGCAAACAAAATATATCCGGTAAAGGAAGGAGTTTTGCTGTTTACAGAAAGGGCAAAGTCATTAATCCAATTTGTGGTGCCAGATAAATCGGTATCCATTACATGATTTGCTCCAATATCCGTATGAGAAGCGGAAGTATTTCCCAGACGGGCAAGCCATGAGAAAAGTTGTGTATAACTAACCGGGTGGAAGGGCAAAAACGGAACGATTAACAGTCCGGGTAACAAAAACCATAGGTGATACTGCATGCGAGCAGACAGCATGCTTTTGAAGGATCGTTTGGCAATCAAAAGAATGCAGATGATACCACTGATAGGTAAGTTGCTTATAAAAAAGCGCATCATAAAATCAGCCATAAGAATCGTCTCCTTTTTTTGAACTCTTGGAAAGAAGAGAGCGCAGAGCATTTATGTCTGTTTCAGACAGTTTGTCATTTTCTATATATGCAGACAGCATGGCGGTAATATCGCCGTTATAAAATCGCTTCAGAAAAGAATTGCTTTCCTGACCGATATATTCACTTTCTTTGATAATGGGAGAATATACAAACATACGGCTTTGCTTTTCGTAAGAAAGAGCACCTTTATTTACCAGGCGTTTGATGAGTGTCTGTATTGTTTTGGGACTCCAATTAGTGGTGCGAAGCAGTTTTTCTGTGATTTCATTGGTGCTGATGGGGGCATATTTCCATACAATTTTCATCACTTCAAATTCGGCTTCGGATATTTGTGGTAAATGGCTCATGAATATTCTCCTTATGATATCTTGTTTTTATTTATGATATTTAGGGATTGCTTTGCATTTTATAATCTCGCAATTAGTTGCCCTTTGAAATCGACACTAATTCTTACAAATGTAATAAAGACAGTATAACGATTATTTACGAGTTTGTCAAAAAAGTCAATATTGTCCATAAAACATGTCAGATTTTTATCTGTTTTTATACCTATGCTGTTGATAAAATACATTTCGATAAGAGAAAGGAAGTAATCGTCATGAGAACAGCAAAAAGAATGATGGAAAAAAAGAATATACAGATAGATATGACAAAGGGTTCTGTACTAAAAGCTATTTTGTTTTTTGCAATCCCATTGTTTTTAAGTAATTTATTTCAACAGTTTTATAATCTGGCAGATACTGCCATTGTCGGACATATTCTGGGAGATCATGCACTTTCGGCGGTTGGTTCTGTCAGCACCATTTACAGCCTGTTAACGGTATTTTGCTTTGGACTGACCAGTGGATTTTCCATTTTACTTTCCCAGTACTTTGGAAGCGATGATAAAAAAAGCTTAAAAAAGGGAATTGCGGCATCTGTTGAGCTGGCTTTTTTGGTAGCAGTCATCCTGACTGTGTTTAGTACCGTATTTATGAAACAGATTATGAGGGCAATTCATGTGTCGGATTCTTTGTTTGCGGATGCGTATGATTATATTTTGATTATTACACTCGGATTAATAGTCAATGTCGCCTATAATTTGTTGTCATCCGTGCTTCGGGCTGTCGGAAACAGTAAGACACCTCTGCTTTTTCTGACCATTTCCTCATTTTTGAATATTTTTCTGGATATCCTGTTTATCAAAGGATTTGGGCTTGGAATTGCGGGCGCAGCTTATGCCACTGTGTTAGCACAGGCTATCTCAGCAACACTTTGCTTTGTTTATATAAACGTATACTGTCGTGAATTGATCCCTTGTAAAGAAGATTTTGCAATTCCCGGCATATACTATAAAAAACTGCTTTCTTATGGCAGTTCCATGGCTTTTATGTATACGATTATCAATATCGGAACTTTGATTTTACAGATTGGTATTAACGGACTTGGAAATGGAATTGTAGCAGCTCATATTACGGCAAGAAAGATTTCCGAGCTGCTTATGATGCCGGTATCAACGGTGGCGGGAGCGATGGCAACCTTTACCAGTCAGAATTATGGGGCCGGAAAGAATGAGCGGATTAAAGAGGGCGTCCGAATTGGTTGTATCATTTTATTTGTATGGAGTACGTTATCCATTGTCATTGTCTATTCATTTGGCAGCATTCTTGTGCGGGCGCTGACCGGTACTGCGGATGGAGAAATTATCAGGACAGCAGTCCGATATCTGCGTATTAATCTGCCTTATTATTATGCACTTTCTGCATTGTGTCTGTTTCGAAATGTACTTCAGGGAATTTCCCACAACGGTTTCACGTTGTTTGCAAGTTTCCTGGAAATGGCGGGAAAAGTGATTGCTGTTGCCTTTTTCGTAGAACGATTCGGATATATGGCAGTTTGCTATTGCGAACCCATTTCCTGGATTATCTGCTGCATTCCGGTTATTGTTGCTTTAAGGCATTATTTGTACGCAGGGTCTTTCGAAAAGCCAAGGGTGTCATTCCGTATTGCTCGAAGAAAATCCTGTTAAAATATTTTGGATTGGTAAACCCATTTTTTTCCATAATCGATTGAATGGTCAAATCGGAACTTATGATTTCATGGGCGGCTGCCTTTAGGCGGATTGCATATACGTAATCCATAAAGGTAACGCCCATATATTTTTTAAAGAAACGGGAAAAATATTCCGGATTTAATGAAAGTAAATCGGCACCCTGCTGCAAAGTGATCGGTTCATGATAGTGTTCCTGAATAAAGGAGGCAATTTGGGATAACCGGTCAATATATTTCTGGCTGTGTACCGCTTCTTCTTCAGATAATTCCTGACAGAAATGGCGGAATAGTATTTCCAAAAAGGTAAAAAGAAGGCTGTAGTAACTAAGCTGATAGCCTTTTTTCTTTTCGTGGTTTAAATCATACAGCTTTTCAAGAAGATTCGTCATTTCTTCTTGAGACGGAATTGATTTTTCTTTGTTTTTGCACACATAGGGCAGTTTGGTCTGATCAATATCGGGAAGGTATTGTTTTAAAAACAAATAAGGAATCTGAATCAGAAGATAGGAAATGCCTTCCGATGTGGCAGTGGCATGAACCACGTTCCTGTCTACAATACAGAAATCGCCACTGACAAGATAATCTGTCTCTTCACCGACAATGGATTGGAGAGAGCCTTTCTGAATGAATAAAATTTCCAGACTATCATGCCAATGAGGAGGATTGTAGGTAGGACAGGCTAACTCCAGAATGCTGTATCGCATATTCAGTTCCGGATCAATCTTGATGATTTCATGACTTGGCTGTTTCATATTTGGCTCCCTTTATTTTATAAATAGAAATTGCAATAATTATTGTTTTATAATTGTTTGATCGAGAAAAGTTACTATTTACTCACAGATTACAAATCAATGCCAGAACTTATTGAGCAATTTTTTGTGAATTAAGAACGGCACATTATCATAGTATACCTAAATTATTATTTATTTCTAGCTTTTGTTTGCATATTTCTTAAATTCTCTGTCATCATCTCTCAATTTCATTTGTAACTTTGGTGATATTTGCCCTGACAGAAATGTCAGAAACAGAAGTATGAAGTGGCAAAGATATATATTTCTGTTAGGGCGACAAGAAGCTTAACGTTGGCAACACAAATCCGAAAAGGCAGTTTAGAAATGCGAAGACTTATGATAAAATAAAGTCACGAACAACGATATATTATTTCTACTGTTATATCGGAATAAAAAACAAAAGATTTTGATGAAAGAGAGGAGGGGAAAGAGCATGAAAAAGAGAGAAGGCGTACCATATCTATTATTGGTTGCATTTATGATTGCAGGAATCGGTCTGTTGTTTGCCGGCTATATGCTGCATGCAGAGAGAAAGGAACAATTGGATCGTTATGAGATGACCAGAGGGCATATTACGGATTTTGTTGGGAACAACCGCGCGGGAGCTTCTTCAACCTTTGCTGCCGTGCATACCTATGAAGTAGATGGTATAGAATATTCATTTCAGGATATGGTTTACAAGAGTAAGAAACCTAAGATTGGAACCAAAGAAAAAATCATGTACAATCCGCAAAATCCTTCTGAGGCTTTTGTAAAGGATAGCTTTTCGCTTTATCAGTTATTCTTCCTTCTTGGGGGAATGGCAATTGTGATACCCTTATCCATTATTTTGACGGCATCAATAAATAGTGACAGATGGCGGGAATTTTGGAAAGACATGATATTGGGCGTTGTCTTTGCCGGACTTGGATTTGGCTTTTGCTTTGAATTGATTGGTACATTGGATTTTAAAGCCGTTATCACGTTTATATTGGGGTGCTTTGGTGTTTATTTTATCGGCTATGGCTTTTATTCTTTGTTTAAAACCAAAGAATGAGATTGATCCGGGGCGATATACTGATATCATGAAATAGAATTATACAGGGATGGGATTATACGGGATGACAATGAAAGAAAAATATCAGATTGATACAACAGAAAATAAAGCGTTTTTGAAGGAAATGACAGAAGAATTGTTGGCTTTTGGACATCGTTTTCCTTCTCCGGAGGGAGGCGCATACTATTTGGGAGACGATGGAACCCCATGGGTTACAAGACCGCGTGAAACATGGATTACCTGTCGTATGGCACATGTGTACAGTATCGGATGTCTCTTAGGGCATAAGGGAAGTGAAGAACTGGCCGATGCAGCATTGCGGGGCCTTTTAGGTGAACTGTGCGATCAGGAAAACGGTGGATGGTATGCCGGCAGAAAAGCAGATGGTGGCATCTTGCCTGACAAACAATGCTATGCACATGCATTTGTGATTTTGGCTGCATCTTCTCTGATACTGGCTCACAGACCGGGAGCAGAAGAGTTACTTAACCGGGCACTTAAGGTATACGATGAGCGGTTTTGGGATGAAAAGGAAGGTCTGGCAGTTGATACCTGGAATACGGAATTTACCAAGTTGGACAGCTACCGTGGAATCAATGCCAATATGCATACTGTAGAAGCCTTTTTGGCAGTTGCGGATGTGACCGGTAAAGAAGAGTATCGGAAGAGAGCGGGAAGAATCATAGACCATGTGATTGCATGGGCAAAAGAAAATGAATGGCGTATTCCGGAACATTTTACATCCGATTGGGTTGCCGACTTAGAATGCAACCGGGATAATCCGGCTGACCAGTTTAAACCCTATGGAGCAACACCGGGACATGGTATTGAATGGGGCCGCCTGATTACGCAATGGGCAACCTCAACCTACGGAGATGATACATCGGCTGCGCTTCCTTATTTAGAAGCTGCACAGAACTTATATAACCGTGCTATTGGGGATGCATGGAATGCTGATGGAGCCCCCGGAATTGTCTATACGACGGACTGGAACGGGAAGTCGGTCGTAAGAGACCGGATGCATTGGACGTTAGCTGAAGCTATCAATACGTCAGCTGTTTTATACCGCGTGACGGGAAATGAAAAATACGCTTCGGATTATGCCATGTTTTTAACCTATCTGGATGAGACGGTAAGAGATTATGTAAATGGCTCCTGGTTCCACCAGTTGGATGAAAAAAATCAGGTTATCGGAACGGTCTGGCCGGGAAAATCAGATATTTATCATGCGTTACAGGCAACACTCATTCCATATGAACAGGTGGATTTGTCTGTTGCGGTTAGTGTGAAAGAGCGAGTGCAGTAAAATGCCAAAAATCTATTCATAGGTATGAATCAGTTTGTGTTAATTAGTAGGTGATGGATGCATGAATTTATGAATGCAGGAAATGGAGGATGCAGAAAATGGCAGATGTGACAGCGCTGGGAGAATTATTGATTGATTTTACAAACAATGGTTTGAGCAATCAAGGAAATCCCTTATTTGAAGCTAATCCCGGAGGGGCGCCGTGTAATGTGCTTGCAATTTTGCAAAAGCTGGGAAAAAAGACAGCTTTTATTGGAAAAGTCGGTAAAGACCAGTTTGGAAAACAATTAAGACAGACCATTGAAGAAGTCGGAATTAGCAGTGACTACCTGATGGAGGATGATGACATTCCCACAACACTAGCCTTTGTGCATACGTTTCCTGACGGCGATCGCGATTTTTCATTTTACCGGAAACCGGGTGCGGACATGATGCTTCGGGAAGAAGATATTACACCGAATATGGTAAAAGATACTAAAATATTCCATTTCGGAACATTGTCCATGACTCATGAAGAAGTACGAAAAGCAACGAAAAAGGCTGTCAAAATGGCAAAAGAAGCAGGAGCGTTAATCTCACTGGATCCGAATTTGCGGGAACCACTCTGGTCTTCGTTAGAGCTTGCAAAGGAACAGATGCTTAGTGCCATTTCCGAATGTGATATTTTGAAAATTTCAGATAATGAAATTCAGTTTTTGACCGGAAAAAAAGATTATGATGCCGGAATTGCCGCATTAAGAAAACAATGTGACATTCCGTTAATCTGCTTAACCATGGGAAAAGATGGAAGCCGGGCTTATTATCGGGATATGCGCGTAGAAATTCCCGGATTTTATCAGGAGCACGTGGTTGATACCACCGGTGCCGGAGATACATTTTGCGGATGTGTATTAAACTATATTTGTGAGCATGGTCTGGATAGTCTTACAGAAGAAAATCTCAAAGAAATGCTTACTTTTGCCAATGCCGCCGCTTCTTTGGTAACAACCAAAAAAGGAGCCATCCGTTCCATGCCGGAAAAAATGGAAGTAGAAGACCTAATTGCCCGATAATTCTGGAATACGTATTTCATATTCTTACTATATTGATTCTAAAATATTGGTTTTTGCTATATTAAAAAAAGAATTGACAAATAATTTGCTATGTATATAATTGATAACTGGTAATACCACTTGGTGTTACCAGTTATTGCTTTATAAGTACAAAAAGTGGTAGGAGGTAGCGCAAAATGAGTAAAATCATTAAATTGCCAAATCTGGAGGCTATAAAAGAATTTGTCAAAAATGCGGAAGAGCTCGGAGAAAGTGTACTTGTTTCAAAAGTTGGATTTAAATATCAAATTGATGGTGCATCTATTATGGGTATGATGGCTGTTATGGGTGAAAAAATTAAAGTGGATTATATGGGTGAGTCCGTAAAATTCCTGGAAATACTAAAAAAGTATAACATAAGTTAATGGCTATTTTTTGCAGATGAGCGAAATGAAGAGGTTAAGAAAATATGTTGATTACGATTGGTCGAGAGTGTGGATGTGGAGCGGATGAAATCGGAAAAATCCTTTCCGATAAATACGGAATTCCATTTTATGCGAAGTCGGAATTGGTAAAATATGCAAAAGAAAAAGGAATATATGAGAAGTATCCATATTTTTTTGGAGAAGTTCCGACAGATTTTTTTATGAGTTCCTTAGATGAAAATGTGATGGAGCGCGTGAGGAATACACCCAAGGAAGCATTAGGAAAGTTGATACAGGATAAGGATTGCATCATAATTGGAAGAACATCAAACTTTGTTTTTAGGGACAAAGATGATTCTGTGCGCATTTTCTTATGTGCTAATTTAAAATACAGGATTGCTCAGATTGCCATGAAGCATAATCTGCCTATGGATAAGGCCCGAAAACTTGTGGAAGAGACAGATGAGAGACGGAAACGATATCATCAGTATTATACCGGAGAAGAATGGGGATATGCTGGTAATTATAATTTGACTATGGATGTCTCTGAACTGGGAATACAAGGTGTGATAAATGTGGTTGATGCTTTTATAACAGGCCGAGAAAGTGAAAGAAATTTGAAGAGAGGCTAAAATGAGATATATCAGACAGTGCTTAATTATTCTTGGAATATCCTTAATAGGAGAAATTTTAAAATATATTCTGCCGTTGCCAATACCTGCGAGCATATATGGAATGGTACTGTTGTTTGCAGGACTTATGACAGGATGGATTAAACTGGAAAATGTGAAGGAAGCCGGCACTTTTTTAATTGAGATCATGCCGTTAATGTTTATTCCTGCAGGTGTTGGATTGATGACGAGTTGGGAAATATTAAAATCATCAATTATGCCGGTAAGTGTCATAACGGTTCTTACGATTATTACGGTTATGATTGCTACAGGGCTTGTATCACAAGCAATTATAAGAAAGTCGAAGGAACAAAGAAAATGAATGCATTTTTTCAAAATTCCATGTTTGCGGGGGTCACGCTAAGTCTGATTTCCTACTTGATTGGAGTAATACTTAAAAAGAAATTGAAACTGGGTATATTTAATCCATTATTGATATCCATTGTGATTTCAATCGGTGTCCTTTTAATTGGAAAAGTTGATTATGATACTTATAATGAAGGGGCTAAATTTTTAAGTTGGCTTCTGACACCGGCTACGGTTTGTCTTGCAATTCCTTTGTATGAACAATGGGAATTGTTGAAACAAAATTATAAGGCAGTGCTATTAGGCTTGTTAGCAGGTACGGTTACAAGTTTGACAACAGTATTTGTTTTGGCAAAACTTTTTGGCCTTTCGCATGAAGAATATGTGACACTTCTTCCAAAATCCATTACCACAGCAATCGGAATGGGGGTATCTGAAGAATTGGGAGGATATGTTACCATAACGGTTGCAGTTATAATCATAACCGGTGTGCTTGGAAATATGTTTGGGGAACAAATCTGCAAATTGTTCAGGATTACAGAACCTATTTCCAAAGGACTTGCATTTGGTGCGTCTTCTCATGCAATTGGTACTGCAAAAGCACTCGAAATCGGCGAAGTGGAAGGTGCCATGAGTAGTCTTGCCATAGCTGTATCAGGTATATTTACAGTGGTTTTGGCCTCGCTATTTGCCAGTTTTATGTAAATTAATCGCTGGTATTGTTTGATGGTTTGATGTAAACTGATTGATTGGTATTGTTTGCCGACTTTATGTAAACTGATCATCTGGTGCTGTTTGCTTAATTGGTTATATGTGGAAAATAAGAATGGAATTTACAACTTCCGGGATGGGGATTGATATGTCAAATAATAATACAATGGAGTATCACAAAGCAATTGATTTTATTTTTCAAATGATAAAAGATGGAAAACTGATTATTGGAAGTAAAATTCCTTCTGAACGATATATAGCGGAAACACTTGGAATTGGAAGAAATTCTACCAGAGAAGCAATCAGTATTCTGCGAGGAATGGGATTGATAGAAAGCATACATGGTTCCGGTAATTATATTGCAAAAGATTCCGGGCACACTATTTGGCAAATTGTTTCGGTAATGCTTGCGTTGGGAAGTATATCAATGAAGGATATTCTGGAGTTTCGGAGAGTGATGGCAGGAACTGTTGTAGAATTCGTTTTCAGACATGGACTTAGCAATGAAGAGAAAAATCATTTGGAAGAAATCTTGGCTGAGATGGAAAATGTATCAGGAGAGAAGTTTGTTATATTAGACCATGAATTCCATTTGGCTTTAATCAGAGCTACTAAAAATCAACTTTTTATTACGGTCATGGAAGCAATTTCAGAGGTTTATCAACAGTCTGTTTCAAAGGTAATAGAAGAAACGGACAGAGAAACAATGACAAAATTTCTTTTGATTCATAGAAATATTTTTAACAGCATTGTAGAGAAAAAGGAGGATGCGTGCTTAGCATATATCAAAGAACATTATGATCTTGCCGAAAACAGATTGTAAATTAGAAAGACGTCAGCTTAAATGGCAGGCGCCTTTTTTCTTTTGTCAGGATTATGATTTCAGGGATTATGTTATAGATATCAGGCATCCGTTTTTCTGTTTGTTTCAACTTTTGCCTGCCCTGGTTGTCTAAAAAGCAAGCAAGGGAAAAAGTATGTTCCGGGCGCGCCGACGAATCGAAAGAAATGTGAAAGAAGTAAGAAAGAAGTAAGAAAAAGCAAGAAAAAAGTAAAATAGAACATATTTCAAACAAAGATATGTCAAAATATACCTAGCAACTGCGAATTATAGGTATCAGGGAAAGGTGGTGGATATCTTGAAAATCACAGAAGAGAATTTTGTGGACCAGATGAAAAAAAGAAATGAGGATGCACTGGTGTATGTCATCAATCAATATGGATGGGTAATAAAGACTGTAGTGAAACGGCAGATGAGTACCCTGCCTCATTTGTGGGATGATTGTATGAATGATACATTGCTGGCTGTTTGGGAGAATATTGAAAGTTATCAGCCGGATAAAACGGAATTTCAAAACTGGCTGGCGGGCGTATGCCGATTTAAGGCTCTGACCTATGTCAGAAAATTTATTCAGACTTCTAAAGAGGAACCGGTGGAGCAGATGCCGGAATGGGAAGATGAAAGAGCGAAAAAAGATTTTTTGATGCAGGAATATAAGGAAGAAGTTGATATCATACTCTCTTTTTTGAAAGAAGAGGATGCACAAATATTCCGCATGATTTATTTGGAAGATTTATCTATGGATGAGGTATCGGAAAGAATGAAGATGAGTAAAACGGCTATTTATGGGCGACTCAGTCGAGGTAAAAAGCAGATAAGGCGAGTTGTAAAAGAAAGTGGGGTGTAAAACATGGCAAGATTATATGAAATGTGCAATGAAATTGATTCAGAAGATATTTTACTGGATCGGGAAGACTTAACCGAGGAGGAAAAAGAAAAGCTTTTTTCTGCTATGAAAGAAGAAGGTGTAATTAAGAGAAAACCAAAGCGAAAACCCAAAAGATATGTGGCAGGAATTGCAGCGGCAGCAGCCCTTGCAATTATTATTACACCAAATGTTTCGGCAAACGCGGCTTATGCTATGTCACAGATTCCTATTTTGGGAAATGTCATAAAAATGATTACAGTTAGGGAATATAATTATGACAGTGAACGTTTTGAGGCAAAAATAAAAGAAGCGCAGCTGGTGCAGGAAGAGGTAGTGGAAAATGATATGGATTCTGCCGTGAAAGAACAGACCGAGGAATCGCTTCAGACCATCAATGAAGATATCGGAGCAATGACAGACCGGTTGATTGCACAGTTTGAAGCGGATGTGGAACTTGGAGAAAGCTATGGCGGCGTTTATATGGAACCACAGGTGGTAACAGATACGGATACCTGGTTTACCATCCGGATTGTTGTTACGCAGGTAGCAGGAAGCGGTAGTGAGTATGAGTATTTTTATCATATTGATAAGACTACCGGCAAAATTGCATCTTTGAAGGATCTTTTCGTTGATGGTGCGGATTATATGACTCCGATTAGCGAAGATATCAAAAAACAGATGCGTGAAAAGATGGCAGAAGATGAAAACTTATACTATTGGGTGGATGACGAAATGACGGAATGGAACTTTAAGAGCATAAAGGAAGATCAGAATTTTTATCTCAATGAAGATGGACAGATTGTCATCTGCTTTGATGAATATGAAGTTGCTCCCGGTTACATGGGACTGGTGCAGTTTACGATTGATAATTCTGTGGTATCGGATATTTTAAAGACAAATAGATGAAAAAAAGAAATTGAATGGTTGAGTAAACACATCCGTGAATATGTATGAGCGAAATTGCATTAATGATATATGACGTGATGTCATACAATAAAAACAGTGATGCATCATATTGTCTAATATTAAAAAGCCCGGCATAATAATGAAAAATGATATTTATGTTTTCCGTTATTATGTCGGGTCTTGTCTTTGATATATTGTATTACAGTCGAATTTGGATAATTATTTGAATATATTTTGCTCGTGTTATGATAGTGCCAAAACACAGAGAAAGATATTTCATAAAGAAAGCATTGCGAAAGATGGTAAAATTTCAGTATATTTTTTCATCAAAAGAACCATGAGAAGAACCATAAAAGGAGCAATGAAAGGAGTTGTAAAAAAGCCATGAAAAGTGACGCGAAAGTTATTTCCGTGTTGTAAAAACACGAAAAATAATGTAAAATAGATTTAATCGTGGTTTTCATTATAATTTAACATATGGGGGTTAAAGCAATGGACATTAGAGATTTTGTGAACCTTGAAGAATTAGAAGAGCTTCAGATTGCATGGGCCCGTGCAACCGGACTGGCATCCATTTTTACAGATGCTGACGGTAATTATATTACCGGTGAACAGAATTTTACGGATTTTTGTATGAAACTGACCAGAGGCACTGCTGAGGGTATTCGCAGATGCGTAGATTGTGATCAGAACGGATTATGCAAGGCCGGTGTGGAACAGGGTTGTTATTTATGTCATGCAGGATTAATGGATTTTGCTTTTCCAATCAAGATCCGTGCAACTGGTGAGGTTGTTATGACTGCTATCGGCGGACAAGCATTACCCAGTGATATGGAAGTTGATGAAGCGAAGTTTCGTAAGCTTGCAAATGAAATCGGTGTAGATGAAAATAAATATATTGAGGCATTACATAAAGTACCGACTATGCCCAGAGAAAAAATTGAAGCTTGTACGGATTTACTTGGTCTGGTTATAGATAATTACGTGAATCAGAAATATAACGAGTATATCGAAAATAAAAAGATGGCTGTTTTTTCAACAGATTTGGAAAAAATCAATGGTGTAATCGACCGTATTGAGGACAATTCCAAAAAGCTGACCAAAATTGCATCTAAACAGGGAATTTTAGCATTGAACTCTGCAATCGAAGCAGCAAGACTTGGTACTGCAGGTGCATCTTTTAGTATTCTTGCAAAGCAGGAGAGTGATTTATCCAAGCAGAGCGGAGAAATATATGCCCAGATTGGTGATGATATTACCATTATTTCAGAAGCAGTTAATGAAATGAACTATGCTTCCGAACATAACGGCGAGACCGCTCCTGAAGTAAGTTTGGAAGAATTGTTATAATATTCTTTATGATACGATTTCCAAAAGAATCCTTTTGACTGTAGCATCATATGAATTATATTATTAAAAGGAAGAAAAGTGTTATGAAAAAGTTTTTTAAAGAATTCCGTGAATTTGCTTTAAAAGGAAATGTCATGGATCTTGCAATCGGTGTGATTATCGGTGCTGCTTTCCAGAGCATTGTGGCTGCACTTACAGACAGCTTTATCAATCCCTTAATTGCTGTTTGTACCGGTGGAGCAAATTCCGAAGGTGTTGTCATCGGTGGAACATTTGTAGTAAATGGTGTTGTATTTGATTATGGAGCATTTATTACGGCGGTTGTCAATTTTCTCATCATGGCATTCATTTTGTTTTTGATGGTGAAAGGTGTCAACAAAATGATGTCTGTCGGCAAAAAGCCGGAAATAAAAGAAAAAACTACAAAGACCTGCCCTTATTGTCAGAGTGAAATTTCAATTAAGGCAGTAAAATGTCCTCACTGCACATCAGAACTTTCGGTAGGGGATAAATAAAAAATAGAGGTAATTTAAAATGAAAAAGAAATTATTGTATTTTGTACTTGCATGCACTTTGTCATTAGGGCTTGTAGCCTGTGGAAAGGAAAAAGAAGAGGAAACACCGGTTGAGGATTCTTCGATAGAAGATACCGTTGTTGTTGAGGATACAACACAAGAAGTTCCTGTTACACCGGTTGAAGAAGAAAGTCGTCCCGGTTATTATCGGAGTGAACTTACCAATGAGTGGATTGATGAATCACTGGTTAACCAGAGACCACTTGCTATCATGGTAGACAATGAAGTGTACGCACTTGATCATTATGGTACTTCAACAGCGGATATTGTTTATGAGATGATGAACAGTACCCAGAATGGAAGAATTACCAGATTTATGTGTATTGTCAAGGATTGGAAAAATATTGAACGTTTCGGAAGTATTCGAAGCACACGTACGACCAATTTACAGATTGCACCGGAATACAATGCAGTTGTGATTCATGACGGTGGTCCCTTCTATATTGATGCATTCTTAAAGAACCCTTATTTGCAGCACATTAGTGGTGGTTTCGCACGTATTGATAACGGTAAGGCCAGAGAGTTTACCGAGTATGTAACCAATAGCGGAAGTGTCGGAATTGAAAGCAAGATGGCTGCAGCCGGTATTGATGAAAATTATACACAGTATTATCAGGGCGGTTCCCATTTTCAGTTTGCGAGTGAAGCGAATCCGGTAGATTTATCTACAGCAGGAGATGCCATTGACTGTAACAATATTGAACTTCCTTTCCCTCATAACTCATCAAAACTGGAATACATTCCGGAAACGGGAACGTATCGTTATTCTGAGTATGGGAAAGAGTATAAGGATGCCTTAAACGGCAACTATATGGAGTTTAAAAATGTCATTTTACAGGAATGTACATTTGAACAATATGATGATCACGGATATATGAATTATTTTGTGACCAGGCCGGGTGGAATGAGAGGTTATTATATTACCAATGGTAAAGCAATTCCGGTAACCTGGACCAAACCGGATGAATGCACCAAGACCCAGTTCTATGATGCAAGCGGAAATGAAATTGTTGTGAATACAGGTAAGACTTATATTGCAATCGTTCCGGATGATGCATGGGGAGACTTGGTTATTAAGTAAAAATTCATTTGTATAATTCATTTATATAATGAAAAATACATTGACAAAAAAATAATCTTATGCAATTATATGGTTGTATGAGCGTTATGGATAATTACGCAAATATAAGCCCTTTAATAAGCCAACGGACAGGCGGGGCGATTGCCGAGGGTGGCCTTATGCCACATTATTGATATCATTGCTTGTGAATTAGTCAATAAGAAAGACAATATATTTGTTTTAATTATTCCGGATATAATCCTCATACCCGAAATGCATTAAATATGACTATCAGCAGGTATTGATTTCAATACCTGCTTTTTTGCGTTCCAAGAAGGGGTTAAAAATGATAAGCTGCATTAGGTAAAAGAAAATTCTTTATATTTGAAAATAACTTTTAATAAAGAGAAAATGATTTGAAAAAGCAGAATGAAATAATTACGCAAATATTGAGGTTATGAAGATGGATTTGGAAAGACAAAAGAGGGCTCCGATTTATGAAGCTTTAGAAAAATTCAGGAAAAAGAGGGTGGTTCCGTTTGATGTTCCCGGACATAAGAGGGGACGGGGCAATCCGGAGCTGGTAGAGTTGTTAGGAGAAAAATGTGTCAATCTGGATGTCAATTCCATGAAACCATTGGATAATCTCTGTCATCCGATATCGGTCATCAGAGAAGCGGAAGAACTGGCTGCCGATGCCTTTGGTGCAGAACATGCTTTTTTGATGATCGGTGGAACAACTTCTGCAGTTCAGAGTATGGTTTTGTCGGTGTGCAAAGCGGGAGATAAGATTATTCTTCCCAGAAATGTACATAAAAGTGTGATTAATGCTTTGATTTTATGTGGAGCCATACCTGTATATGTAGAACCAAAAGTAAATGAAAGAATAGGTATTGCTTTAGGGATAGAGATTGATCCGTTGGAACAAATCATTCGGGAAAATCCGGATGCTGTTGCTGTACTAGTCAATAATCCGACTTATTATGGCATCTGTTCGGATTTAAAGAAAATCGTAGAAGTGTCACATAGCTATGGGCTGCAGGTTTTAGTGGATGAGGCACATGGAACACATTTGTATTTTGGTGAGAATCTGCCGATTTGTGCGATGAAGGCTGGAGCCGATTATGCGGCGGTTTCCATGCATAAATCCGGAGGAAGCCTGACACAGAGCTCTGTGCTGCTAACTAACAACGGTGTGAATGCCGATTATGTCCGTCAGATCATTAATCTGACCCAGACGACAAGTGCATCGTATTTATTGCTATCTAGCTTAGATATATCAAGAAGAAATCTGGCACTTCGGGGAAAAGAATCCTTTGCAGCTGTAGTAAAAATGGCTGAATATGCAAGAAATGAAATCAACGCGATCGGTGGTTATTATGCTTATAGCAAAGAACTGGTTGATCACAGCAGCATCTATGATTACGATGTGACAAAGCTTTCCATTCATACGCAGGGGATTGGACTGACCGGAATCGAAGTATATGATTTGTTGCGTGATGAATATGACATTCAAATCGAGTTTGGAGATATCGGAAATATTCTGGCATACATTTCCATCGGCGATCGTATTCGGGATATCGAGCGGTTGGTTGGTGCACTCGCGGATATAAAGCGTCTTTATGAAAGAGACGGAAGCGATTTGGTATCAGGAGAATACATTCAGCCCGACGTTGTGATGAGCCCGCAAAAAGCTTTCTATGCAGAAAAAGAAACCCTTTCGTTAGAAAAAACAGACGGGAAAATCTGCGCAGAGTTTGTGATGTGTTATCCACCCGGTATTCCGATTTTAGCACCCGGAGAAAGAATTACAAAGGAAATTATTGACTATATCCTGTATGCCGGAAAAAAGGGATGTTCATTGCAGGGAACGGAAGATCCCGAGGTGAAGAATCTAAAAGTGATATAATAATTATATAAAACCATTTACATCCAACATAATACACCAAAATGGTTTACATAAAACAAGAGAGGGGTAACGATTATGGAAATGTGGTTTTCTGAATTACATACGCCGAATGTGAAGATTTCCATTCGTATTGATAAGCAGCTTTACAGTGCGCAAAGTGATTATCAGCGCATCGATGTATTTGATTCGCCGGAGATGGGAAGATTTGTGACATTAGACGGAGATATCATTTTTTCACAGGCAGATGAATTTGTCTATAATGAAATGGTGACCCATGTGCCCATGAGCGTGCATCCGAATGTAAAAAAGGTACTGATCATCGGTGGTGGTGATGGGGGAGTTGCGAGAGAATACTGTCGATATCCGGAAGTAGAGGTCATCGATGTGGTTGAATCCGATGACATGTTTGTGGATGTCTGCAAGCAGTTTTTCCCGGAAACCGCCAAAGGCTTTGAAGATCCGCGTGTAAACATTTATTATGAAGACGGATTAAAATTTCTGCGAAAGAAAATCAATGAATATGACATCATCGTCAATGATTCGACAGATCCATTTGGGCATACAGAAGGACTTTTTACCAAAGAATTTTACGGGAATTGCTATAAAGCATTAAAAGAAGACGGTATCATGGTTTATCAGCATGGAAGCCCGTTTTATGATGAAGATGAGGTGGCGTGCCGCAGTATGCATCGGAAGGCGTATCGTAGTTTTCCTGTCAGTCGTGTTTATCAGGCTCATATTCCCACCTGTCCGTCCGGATATTGGTTATTTGGCTTTGCCTCCAAGAAGTATCATCCGTTGACGGATTTTAAACCGGAACGATTTAACGAAAGAAACATGCATACAGATTATTATACAACCAATTTGCATATGGGGGCATTTATGCTGCCCAAATATGTTGAAGATTTATTAGAGGAGGAAGAAAATTCATGAGTAAATTATTGATTATCGGATGTGGTGGTGTTGCACAGGTTGCCGTCAAAAAATGCTGCCAGAACAGCGAGGTTTTTACAGATATTTGTATTGCCAGCCGAACAAAGGAAAAATGCGATGCGGTTAAGGCAGAAGTTGATGCATGGACCAAAACAAATGTTACGACTGCAAAAGTCGATGCAGATAATACAAAAGAAGTTATCGCACTGATTCAGTCCTATCAACCGGATGCCGTTTTAAATGTTGCACTGCCTTATCAGGATTTGACTATTATGGATGCCTGTGTGGCATGTAAAGTATCTTATATTGACACTGCTAATTATGAAGCAGAAGATACCAATGATAAAGAATGGAGAAAAGTATACGAAGAGAGATGTCAAAGACTAGGTTTTACCGCTTATTTTGATTATTCCTGGCAGTGGGCCTATCAGGAAAAATTTAAGGAGGCAGGAATTACCGGACTTCTTGGTAGTGGATTTGACCCGGGCGTGACGAGTGTGTTTTCTGCATATGCTTTAAAACACTATTTTGATGAAATTGAAACCATTGATATACTTGATTGCAATGGCGGAGATCATGGATATCCGTTTGCAACCAATTTTAATCCGGAAATCAATTTAAGAGAAGTATCGGCTCCTGGTTCTTACTGGGAGAACGGAAAGTGGATTGAGATACCCGCAATGTCCATAAAACGAGAATATGATTTTCCTGAAGTTGGAAGGAAGGATATGTATTTATTACATCATGAAGAAATCGAATCGCTTGCAAAGAACATTCCGGGAGTAAAAAGAATCCGCTTTTTCATGACTTTTGGACAGAGTTATCTGACGCATATGAAATGTCTGGAAAATGTGGGAATGTTAAATACGGAACCGATTGATTATGAAGGTCAGAAAATTGTTCCCATTCAGTTTTTGAAAGCATTGCTTCCGGATCCGGCATCTTTAGGAGAACGGACAGTCGGAAAAACCAATATCGGTTGTATTTTCCATGGTAAAAAGGACGGAAAGGAAAAAACGATTTATATTTACAATGTTTGTGATCATCAGGAATGCTATAAAGAAGTTGGATCTCAGGCTATTTCTTATACGACCGGTGTGCCTGCCATGATTGGTGCCATGATGATTTTGACAAAGACATGGAGCGGAAACGGTGTGTTTAATATTGAAGAATTCGATCCGGATCCATTTATGGAAGCGTTAAATAAATGGGGACTGCCATGGGTGGTTGTTGAAAATCCTGAGACAGTAGAGTGATTTGATAAATATGGATCAGCGAGTATGAAACGATAAGTATGGTCTCAATAATATAAATGAAAAAATGCGAAATGAGATGACACCATGAAGTTTAACCAATTAAAAACGCCTTGCTATGTGATTGATGAAAAGAAATTAAAACAAAATTTAACTATATTAAATAATTTGGAAAAAGAAACGGACTGCCATGTTTTGCTGGCACAGAAGGCTTTTTCTTATTATCCTTCCTATCCTTTGATCAGTACATATATCAGTGGGACAACCGCCAGTGGACTCTATGAAGCCCGTCTTGGTTATGAAGAGATGAAAACGAAGGTGTTACATACGGAAAATCATGTTTTTTGTCCGGGTTATAAAGAAGAAGAGATGAAAGAACTGGATGAAATCTGTGATCATCTTGTGTTTAACTCTCTGACGCAATATGAAAAACTCCATGGTTATTGCAAACATGCGAGCGTTGGACTGCGAATCAATCCGGAATGTTCGACACAGGATGGACATGAGATTTATGATCCGTGTGCGCCTTTTTCCCGATTGGGCATTCGCATGGATGAATTTGATAAAGCGTTTGGCGGGAAATTGCCAAAAGATGTGGAAGGTCTGCACTTTCATACGCTTTGTGAACAGAATTCCGACGATTTGGAAAGGACATTATTTGCAGTAGAGGAAAAGTTTCAGGAATATCTGAAACAAATCAAATGGATTAATTTTGGCGGTGGACATCATATTACCAGAGATAAATATGATCTTGCACTTTTAAGAAAGTGCATCCTATATATGCAGGAAAAATATGGATTAACGGTTTATTTAGAGCCGGGTGAAGCGGTTGCCCTGAATGCAGGATATTTTGTGACAGAAGTTGTAGATATTGTAAAAAACGGAAAGGATATTCTGATTTTAGACGGTTCAGCAGCCTGCCATATGCCTGATGTATTGGAAATGCCATATCGTCCACCCCTTCGAGACAGTGGGAAACCATCAGAAAAGCGGTATGAATATCGCCTCGCTTCCTCAACATGTCTGGCAGGCGATGTGATTGGTGACTACTCCTTTGATTATGAAATCCATATTGGAGATAAGATGGTGTTTGAAGATATGGCAATCTATTCGATGGTAAAAAATAACACGTTTAACGGAATGCCTTTACCGGACATTGTATATATGGATGAAAATGGTGACTGCCATGTACAAAAAGAATTCGGATATTCGGATTTCAAGGAGAGACTCGGATAGTTTCATGGATGCTAATAACTATCTTGAAAGAATGTTTGAACATTTGTTGCCCCATGTGTGTTTTGATATTTGCATGACATAAATAAGGAAGATAACAATAGATATGATAACAAATGAATTTAAAATGAGAATGCCGGGAGAATTTGAACCTCATGATGGATGTATCATGATTTGGCCGACCAGACCCGGTTCCTGGATCTATGATGGCCGTGATGCAAAACGGACGTTTTCTGAAATAGCAGATGCGATTGCAAAAGATGAACATCTTTATATGTTGACGGACGAGGAGCATTACCAAGAGGTAGTAACAAAGCTGTCAGAAAAGAAACATTTTTCAAATATGACAGTGATGATAGTTGACAGTGACGACTCTTGGGCACGTGATGTGGGACCGACATTCGTGTTGGATTCACCGACCACAAGATGTGGAATATCCTGGAAATTCAATGCCTGGGGCGGTGATTATAATGGTCTATATCAGCACTATGATAAGGATGACAGAGTTGCCAAAACTTTTTGCGAAGCAACCGGTGAACGAGTGATAGAGTTGTCAGATTTTGTATTGGAAGGTGGTTCAATTCATACAGATGGAGAGGGAACCATCCTGACGACAGAAGCCTGTTTATTGAGTCCCGGTAGGAATCCGAAGCTGTCCCGACATGAAATAGAACAAATGTTATGCAAATATCTTGGTGGTAAAAAAGTAATATGGCTACCACATGGTATCTGGCAGGATGAAACAGATGAGCATGTTGATAACATGTGTGCTTTTATCAAACCGGGAGTCGTTGTGCTTGCATGGACGGATGATAAGACAGATCCGCAATATGAATATTCAAAACAAGCATATGATATTTTATCAAAGGAAAAAGATGCCAAAGGAAGAACGTTTGATATTATTAAACTATCGATTCCTAAAAATCCGGTTTGTATTTCGCAATATGAATATGATGGATTTGTATTTGAAGAAGGGGAAGAGCAGCGAGAAGTCGGAGAACGATTGGCTGCGAGTTATGTAAACTTCTATATTTCCAATCACAGCATTTTGGTTCCACAGTTTGGAGATGAGCATGACAGGCTTGCTGTCAATATTTTAAAGGACGCTTTTCCGGGAAGGGAGATTGTTCCGATAAGCGCCAGAAGTATTATTGTCGGAGGCGGAAATATACATTGTATTACGCAGCAAATTCCCAAAGTGAATTGTTGCCCGAATCAAGATTACGAACAAAATTTATGAAAAGATTAAGGATGATTCGCCAAAAAGAAATCAATATCAAATCAACAAAATCATAAAAAATCGAAAAATTAAAAGAGGATTCAACAAATGAAAATATCAGAAAACAGGATAAAACAAGTTACGGTTGCAGCCATCCAGATGCAGATGTGCTCAGATGTGAAGCAAAATATAAAAAAGGCTGATCAAATGGTCAGACAGGCGGCAAAACAGGATGCTCAGATTATTTTGTTGCCGGAATTGTTTGAAAGACCCTATTTTTGTCAGGAAAGAAGATATGATTATTATTCCTATGCAAAGCCTCTTCATGAAAATGATGCAGTCATGCATTTTCAAAAAGTAGCAGAAGAATTGTCAGTTGTGCTTCCAATCAGCTTTTATGAAAAGGACGGAAACCGGCTGTACAATTCACTTGCCATGATTGATGCTGACGGTAGTATTCTTGGAGTATATCGAAAGACTCATATTCCCGATGATCATTTTTATCAGGAAAAGTTTTATTTTTCACCAGGAGATACCGGGTTTCAGGTTTTTGATACGGCATACGGAAAAATTGGTGCGGGAATCTGCTGGGATCAATGGTTCCCGGAAACGGCACGCTGTATGGCTGTCTTAGGAGCAGAGCTTCTTTTGTATCCGACAGCAATCGGGAGCGAACCTGTTTTGGATACAGACAGTATGCCTCATTGGAGAAGAGTCATGCAGGGACATGCGGCTGCAAACTGCATGCCTGTCATTGCTGCAAACAGAGTTGGGATTGAAGAAGTTCATCCCTGTACAGAAAATGCCAATCAGAGCTCTTCGCTGCAGTTTTACGGCTCATCCTTTATGACGGACGGAGTTGGTGAAATCATAAAAAGTGCTTCAAGAGATCGGGAAGAAATTTTAGTTTCTTCTTATAATCTTGAAGCACTTGCAAAAGAAAGGCTTGATTGGGGGTTATTTCGGGATCGGCGCCCGGAATGTTATAACCCGCTTACGAATTAGCTTTATTTGTTTCTTTTATTTGAAATTTAACATTTCGAATCATCGGTATCTTCAATAATATTGGTGATAAAACAGCTGCAAGAATTAGTCCGGTTACACCCTGAACGCAGTTGGGAAGAATTTCCGCAATAGCAGCAGCCATACCTTCGTAAAAAATTTCAAAAATGAAATAGCCAAGGACAACAACGACTTCCGATGCAATACCGGCAACAATGACAGAGGGTAAATCGTATTTTTTTACAACCTTTTTAAATAAAGAGAAGCTGATGCCGGCTGCAAAAGCTGCCAAAAACTTGATGATCAAAGTGGCAACGGAGAATACAAAGTATCCGCCTAAGATATCTGCTAACATGGAACCGATACCGGCTGCAAGTCCGCCCACAACAGGTCCTAAGATAATACCGGATGCAATGACCATACAGTCACCAATGTGCACATATCCTTTAAATGTCGGAATGCGGATAATCATGGTTGCTACACAGGTTAATGCTGCCAAGAGTCCGGCAAGAACGATTTTTAACGTTTTATTTTGTGTATTCATATTTTGTCTCTCCTTTTGATGTTTTATGTTATTATTATGTAATGAATACATGATAGCAAATGATTTAATAAATTCATGAATTGAGTGTATCATACATGCAAATGTGGCTTTCTTAAAATGTCCAGTTTTTGATTTTTTAACCATGCCACTAGAACGCCGCATAGATGCCGCAAAGATGACGCTATTGTAAAAAGCTCTTTTGCGTCGAATTCATTATAGAATTGCAGAATAGAATGGTGTAGAATTAGTTGTAGAAAAATAATACCCTTTTTGGTTTCGTGCCCCTGATATATAGCGGGAACCCAAATCCAAAAAGTGATAAATGTAATGTAATCAGAGGGAGAATTCTATGATCTTCAAATGTAAAAACTGTGGTGCCAATACGGTCTGGTCACCCGAACATGACAGAATGTGCTGCCCGCACTGTGACAGTCTGGACAGTGAAGAGCTTATTACGAACGAAAACCAGTATCAGTGCCTTTCCTGTGGTGCACCGATGGAGCCAAAGCCGTATGACAGTGCCATCAAATGTGAGCATTGCGGTGCCTATACGATTTTTGATGAACGAATTAATGGAAAATATGAGCCGCATCTGGTTATTCCGTTTAAAGTCAGCAAGCAGAAAGCAAAAGAGATTATCCGTGAGCAGTTTGAGAAAAAAATCTTTCTGCCGTCCGGATTTTTAAAAGAAGCATCTTTGGATAAGATGGAAGGAGACTATATTCCTTTTTTCTTATTTGATATTCATTGTCACTACCGTTATTCTGCAAGGGCAAAAAAAATAAGGACATGGACCGTAGGAGATACACAATATACGGAGACTTCTATTTATCAGATTTATCGAACCATGGATGCGGATTTTAACCGGGTTCCGACAGATGCATCTGTGACAATGCCGGACAACGAAATGGATTTATTAGAGCCGTTTGATTATTCGGCTATGTATCCGTTCCAACCCAAGTTTATGTCCGGATTTCGTGGGGAGTTATACAGTGTTGACGGTCCGACGTTAGAACCCAGGGCAAAAGCAAAGGTGCGAAAAGATGCGGTTACACTCATGCAGCAGACAATCAGTGGATACAGTTCTGTAGTACCGGAGTGCGATGATTGTCAATGTCAGACACAAACAGAAAATTATGCTTTGTTACCCGTATGGAATTATACATATTCTTATCGCGGAAAGCAGTATCAGTTTCGTATTAATGGAGAAACCGGAAAAATGGTAGGGAAGGCACCGATGTCCATCGGAAAGATTATTGGCTGCTCTGCCACGGTTTTTGGATTGATTACGGCTATGGGTTATATGATACAGACGATAATGGGGGTATTCTGATATGAAAAAATATTTAAAGCATTTTGCAGTATTATTCATCCTCTTTGCAATCGTTCTGGTTGTTTTTATTGTGGCACTGATCATGAAAAAGCCTAAAGAGGAAAAAGTATATACACGCACCAATACACAGTGTAAAACAGAAGAAAGAGTTTTTGACTATGCGGATGTTCTGACGGATGCTGAGGAGGATGCTTTGCGGCAGTTGATTGCAGAGAAACAGGATGAGATCGGATGTGATATCGTTTTAGTTACGATCAGTGATCCGGATTATGCTGGCGACAATGCCATGATGAATTATGCCGATGACTTTTATGATGATAATATGTTTGGATATGATGAGCCTTGGGGAGACGGAGCTCTTTATCTGGACAATTTCCTCGGAATTGGCAATAGTTACAGTTGGTTTTCAACATGCGGAAGAGTAGAAAATCGCTATTCCTCATCCATGATTTATGATTTGATAGATGATATTTGCTACAATGTCAACCGTGATCCGTTTGGTTCATACCAACTGTATATCAATTCACTGGCAAACACCATGTCATCGAATTCTTCTTTGAATGTTGAAATTCCGACCTTTGCCATCTGGGGTGTTGCTGCACTGATCACCCTTATCTATATTTTGGTATGCATAAACCGCAATGTCGGCAGGAAAACAACCGATGCCAATACCTATGTGGCAGGAGGTCATGCGCAGTTCCCGGATCGAAGAGATGTCTTTATTTCCAAGCATACGACCAGTCGTAAAATTCAAACTAACAACGGTGGCGGTGGCGGCGGCGGTCATCATATTTCTTCCGGTGGATTCAGCCATGGTGGCGGTGGCGGAAGACACTAAGTTATCGGATTAAATGTCATATTCAGCGCCTCCGATAAGGTATAGCTCATATTGAGTATGATGGCATCGACGTCTTTACCCGCAACATACATATTTTGTAATTCATGAAACAAAGTACTGTCATAATCATTCAAAAGCATTTGATGATTGAGAGAGTGCTTTGTTTTTTTGGAAAAATCTTCCAAGGTATCCATGACAATGGTTGCGGCATCCACTACGGTCGGAACCCCAATTGCAATGACCGGAATACCAAGTGTTTCTTCTGTCAGAGAGCAACGGTGATTGCCGACGCCGGAACCCGGATGAATGCCGGTGTTACTGATCTGTATGGTACGGTTAAGGCGGTGCAGGGATCTTGCTGCCAGAGCATCAACGACCAGTAAACAGTCCGGATTTGTCTGCGCTACAACCCCTTTTACGATTTCGGCGGTTTCAATGCCGTTTTGGGCAAGTACACCGGGGGCCAAAGAACTGACAGTATGAAGCGGCTTTTTATCAAAAGCAGCATTTCCGTATTCCAAAACCAGATGTCTGGTAATATTGAGATGATCAATACAGAGAGGACCAAGTGAATCGGCTGTGACGGCACGATTTCCCAAGCCGATTACCAGAATGGATTTTTCATTTGTAAAATCAGGAATTAATTTTTTGATTTGTTCTGAAATATGCTGTGAGATTTCGCGATGATAGCCATCATCCGGCGCATCGAGTAGCGGTGCTTCCATGGTAATATACGTTCCCATCGGTTTATTCAATGCCTTTGCAGCATTTTTTGTTGTAATATTAACAGTAGAAATCGTGATTTGATCAGAAGAAAAATGTTCATCCGTGATTTCAACACCGTGAATATGAGTCTCTGTTTTTTTAGTGGAATGATGGGATATGGCATATTCGTGTTCTTCCAATGCCAAGTCGGTTCTGGATTGCATATATATACGAACCTCCAAATGATGATAATATAGTTTTTTTCTATAGTATTTCCGGAAATGATTATAATAATTCCTTTTTTTTCGGATTTGTGTTCCCGCTATATATCTTTGCCGCCTCGTACTTCGCTTTCTAGCCTTTCTAAGCGGCATGCTCACAAAGTATTTATTAAATGACCGGTTTCAAAACTCAGACTTCGTCTTCAGACAGTTGAAACCGGTCATTATTTTTGTTCGCCTATGCCGCTAAGAAAGGCACGAAAACTCGTAAAAGCCGGCGGGCAAAGATATATAGCGGGAACAAAAATCTAATATACAAACAAAAAACAGGAAACTTGGAAAAAGTCTTGGAAAAAACTTGGAAAAATCTTAATTTTACATATTGACAGAAAGTGCGCTTTCCGCTATTATAATATGCGTGTGTTCGCATTTATCTGCCCGTGTCTGGATGATTGTGACACCGGCATAGTGATATGATTATTTTATTAGGAGGTGTAAGTCATGGCTAACATCAAATCTGCAAAAAAGAGAATCTTAGTAAACAGAACAAAAGCTGATAGAAATAAAGCTATCAAATCTGGTGTTAAAACTTCTATCAAAAAAGTTTACGCTGCAATTGAAGCAAAAGATGCAGAAGGAGCAAAAGCTGCATTGACAGATGCTACTTCAACAATCAACAAAGCTGCTTCTAAAGGCATTTATCATAAAAATAATGCTGCCAGAAAGGTTTCTCGTTTAACAAAAGCTGTTAACGGCATGAACTAATTTATGGTAGATTTTTAATCAGGTCCGTCATCCTGATTGGAAAGAAATGAAATGTGTGCAAAGCCAACCGAATTAACCCATCGGTTGGCTTTTTTATTGTAATTTCCTTTTCGTATTTGTGTTCCCAATATATATCTTTGCCGCTTCGTACTTCGGTTTTTAGCCTCTCTAAGCGGCATGCTCACAAAATCTTATTAAATGCCCGGTTTCAAAACTCAGACTTCGTCTTCAGACAGTTGAAACCGGGCATTCCTTTTTGTTCGCTTATGCCGCTAAGATAGGCACAAAACCTCATAGAAAGCAGCGGTCAAAGATATACATTGGAAACCCCAATTCGAAAAGGAATCTTTGCCTTGTATTATGTTTTGGGGACAACATGGTCATAGACAGATGCTATCGGACATATATTTAAGTGGTGAGTATATGAGAAGAAGGCATTATCGATATCGGAAAAGACAAGTTATTGGCAGTCCGGAGCGGAGATTGGCATTGTGTACATTTTTCTGTATATTTATTTTACTTTCATTTTGTTATAAAGAAGAGTTTTGTAATATGGTCTTTTCACAGACTTATTTTGGAAATGGAGCTTTGGGAAAAACGGATATATCATTGTCTGAAATGGCCTTTTCTTTGGTGGGAGGAAAATATGGCTTTTATCTGAAGTATCCATCCTACATGGAAGTTCAAAGTAGAAGCAATTTAGATGACACAGCAAAGGAATATTTTATGGAGCAATTTGGAAATGAAACTTCTGATTCGGAGGGAATTGAAGAAGATGCGCTTTCTTTGACGGACGGAAAACAGAATGAAATAGAAGGAGGAGAAAACAGTCTGTCTGAGAATACCGATGAAACAATAAACCCTGTGCCGTCTATGGAAGAATTGATGTTAGCAGAAAATCAAAAAGCTGCAAATTCTGCTTTTATTAAACAGGAGGAGCCTGTTTTTACACCTGATTATGATGCTTTGCAGGATTTTTCCTATTTAAAACAACATTACTATACGGTCGATTCAACAACCAGCGTGACGGCGGATAAGCTGGATGTCGGTCAGTTTTTAACATTTGATGCTACAATGAAGCAGGATAGCTCGCTTCCGCAGATTTTAATTTATCATACACATTCCCAGGAGGGATTTGTTGACAGTGTAGCCGGGGATCCGTCGACGACTATCGTTGGCGTGGGCGAAAAACTTGCCGGGATTCTCAGGGAAGAATATGGATTTCATGTCATACATGATACCGGTATTTATGATTTGCCGAATCGTGACTATGCGTATTCGGTATCGGCTCCTGCGATTGAAAAGATACTTGCAGAGAATCCGAGTATTGAGGTTGTCATTGATTTGCATCGTGACGGAGTATCGGGAACAACGCATTTGGTGCAGGAGGTAGGAGGTCGCCAGACAGCACAGTTTATGTTTTTTAACGGAATTAGTTATCTGAATGCGACGGGAGATATTGATTATCTGAAAAATCCATACATCAAGGAAAATCTGGCATTTTCGTTTCAGATGAAGCTGGCGGCAGACCGGTATTATCCGGGATTTGCAAGAAATATTTACTTAAAAGGACTTCGATACAATATGCATTACCGGCCCAAGAGCCTTTTGATTGAGGTCGGTGCACAGACCAATACCGTACAGGAAGCAATGAATGCTGCAGAGCCTTT
The DNA here is from genome assembly GCA_017626095.1 of Lachnospiraceae bacterium. Taxonomy (GTDB): domain Bacteria; phylum Bacillota; class Clostridia; order Lachnospirales; family Lachnospiraceae; genus UBA2882. The sequence goes on along the minus strand of JAGAJL010000049.1, from coordinate 6,219 downwards.
GGCACAGATACTGGCCATGGTTCTGAAAGGAGAAGGATGAGGTGCCAGCACATTCGCAAATTGTATTTTTGACACTTACATGATGTATATGGATTGCTTAGGATAAGGATTTTTGTTATAATTCAATACGATAGGCTTTCATATCGGAGGAGAATTATGCAGCATATTGATCAGAGTAAAATCCGCAATTTTTGTATTGTGGCACACATAGATCACGGGAAGTCAACGCTGGCTGACCGTATTATAGAAAAAACAGGACTTTTGACCAGCCGTGAGATGCAGGAGCAGGTTCTGGATAATATGGATTTGGAGCGCGAAAGAGGAATTACCATTAAAGCGCAGACCGTGCGTATTGTTTATAAGGCAAAGGATGGGGAAGAGTATATCTTTAATCTGATTGATACGCCGGGGCATGTGGATTTCAATTATGAAGTGAGCCGTGCGCTTGCAGCCTGTGACGGCGCTATTTTGGTTGTAGATGCCGCTCAGGGTATTGAAGCGCAGACGTTAGCCAATGTTTATCTGGCGTTAGATCATGATCTGGATGTCTTTCCGGTTATCAATAAAATCGATCTGCCCAGCGCGGAGCCGCAGCGTGTCAAGGACGAAATTGAAGATGTCATTGGCATTGAAGCGCAGGATGCACCTATGATTTCAGCAAAAAACGGAATCGGTATTGAAGAAGTGCTGGAACAGGTTGTTCAAAAAATTCCGGCACCCAAGGGTAATCCCGATGCACCTTTGTCTGCTTTGATTTTTGATTCGTTATATGATTCATATAAAGGTGTTATTATTTTCTGCCGCCTGGTTGACGGTAGAGTAAAAAAAGGAACCCGTATCCGGATGATGGCAACAGGCGCTTCTGCTGATGTTGTCGAAGTGGGATATTTTGGCGCCGGTCAGTTTATTCCCTGTGATGAATTGTCTGCGGGTATGGTTGGTTATATTACCGCGTCCATCAAAAATGTGCGTGACACGGCAGTCGGAGATACGGTAACCGATGCGGACAACCCTTGTACAGAGCCGCTTCCCGGATATAAAAAAGTGAATTCCATGGTATATTGTGGCATGTATCCTGCAGATGGAGCAAAGTATCCGGATTTAAGAGATGCCTTAGAAAAACTACAGCTTAATGATGCGTCCCTGAATTATGAGCCGGAGACTTCCATTGCATTGGGATTTGGTTTCCGTTGCGGATTTTTGGGATTACTGCATTTGGAAATCATACAGGAACGTTTAGAGCGTGAATACAATCTGGATCTGGTGACAACAGCACCGGGTGTTATTTATAAAGTATATAAGACCAATGGTGAAGTGATTGAGTTGACAAATCCCAGTAATTTGCCGGATCCTTCAGAAATTGATTATATGGAAGAACCGATTGTAACCGCTGAGATTATGGTTACAACGGAGTTCATCGGTTCCATCATGGAATTGTGCCAGGAACGTCGTGGTGTGTATCTTGGCATGGATTACATGGAAGAAACCAGAGCTTTATTAAAATACGATTTACCATTAAATGAAATTATCTATGATTTCTTTGATGCGTTAAAATCACGCTCCAGAGGATATGCTTCTTTTGATTATGAATTAAAGGGATATGTTCGGTCTGAATTGGTGAAGCTGGATATCTTAATCAACAGAGAAGAGGTAGATGCACTTTCTTTTATTGTTCATAAGGATTCTGCTTATGACAGAGGCCGCAGGATGTGTGAAAAGCTTAAGGATGAAATTCCGAGACACCTTTTTGAGATTCCCATTCAGGCAGCTGTCGGCGGAAAAGTAATTGCCAGAGAAACCGTTAAGGCAATGCGTAAAGATGTCCTTGCCAAATGTTATGGGGGTGATATTACCCGTAAAAAGAAACTGCTTGAAAAGCAGAAAGAGGGCAAAAAACGAATGCGACAGGTTGGTAATGTAGAAATCCCGCAATCTGCCTTCATGAGTGTTTTGAAGCTGGACGACAAAAAATAAATATGCATAAAAAGATGTTCTTTTAATTGTGATATCATATCCCGAATTGGATGAAATTATAAAAGAAAATGTAAAAAGAAGTTATAAAATGAGGGAAAACTGTGGAATTATACGTACACATTCCTTTCTGCATAAAAAAATGTAATTATTGTGATTTTTTATCAATGCCTGCGGACGATACTGTAAAAAAACAGTATTTGCAGGCATTAAAAAATGAAATCGTTTTTTATGCAGAGAGCTTGCCTGAAAAACTGGAAACCATCTATTTTGGCGGAGGAACGCCTTCTGTTCTTATGGCGGAGCAGCTGACAGAGCTTCTCGATTTGATCCGGAGTAAATTTGATGTGTGCCCGAATGCAGAAATAACGATAGAAATCAATCCGGCAACCATAGATTACAAAGGTTTACATAAATTAAGAAAAGCTGGTTTTAACCGCTTAAGCATTGGTCTGCAGTCAGTTCAAAACGACAAGCTGATGCTATTAGGAAGAATTCATACCTATGAGCAATTTTTGCAAACATATTCTGATGCAAGGCGGGCAGGCTTTCAAAATATCAATATCGATTGCATGTCAGCACTTCCCGAACAGTCCTTGGAAGAATATATCGAGGGTTTACATAATGTCATTAAATTGAATCCGGAACATATTTCTTCGTACAGTCTGATTCTTGAAGAAAACACGCCGTTTTATGAGAAATATGCCAATCATAAAGAACTGCTTCCCGATGAAGAAACGGATCGCGCCATGTATCATGAAACAAAACGGATTTTACAAGCTGCCGGTTATTATCGGTATGAAATATCAAATTATGCAAAAGCCGGATTTGAATCAAAACATAACAGCGGATATTGGGAAAGAGTGCCCTATCTGGGTGTTGGCTTAGGGGCTTCTTCTTTTATTGGTGGTTGTCGGACGAAAAATATTTGTGATCTGAAACAATATATTTCGTTGTGGTCATTAACAAAAATAGGTTTACATAATTTAATGATAAGCTCTTTTGTGCAGGATGTTTCCTTATCTGCAATAGAAAATGATAGCAATGAAGCTTTGTATCAACAATATGATGAGATAGAACAACTATCCAAAGAAGACGCTATGGCAGAATACTTCTTTTTGGGGCTTCGCATGACAAGGGGCGTTTCCATACAGCAATTTGAAACTCAATTCGGTTGTTCGGTTTTTGAATGTTTTTCACAAGAACTGCAGGAGCTTGAAAAAGAGAAACTGATTTTGGTTAACCGGAAACAGGAACGGATTGCGCTTACCGAATTTGGCATGGATGTAAGCAATTGGGTGTTTGAAAAATTCATATAGTGGAAATGATCAATAAAGTATTGCAAAGAATAGAATGATACAGATTTTTAACAAAGAAAATCAGAAATGAAAATAGAAACTGCAATAAGGAAAATTAAAAGATGATTAAATTACTTAATAAACTGTGGGAAATACTTGTCCTCATTTTGGATTTTATTATTCGAAAAGTATTTCGCATATCTTTATCCGACGCACAGTGGGAGGCTTTTTTACAATTTATTAAATTTGGAATTGTGGGTGTATCCAATACTTTAATACATTATTTTACCTATCTGATTTGCATTTTTGCCGGATGCCATTATCTGATCGCCAGTGTCATTGGTTTTTTGGTCAGCGTGATCAATGCCTTTTACTGGAACAATAAATATGTTTTTGTAAAAGAGGAAAATGCTACAAGATCTTTGTGGCAGGCATTTTTGAAAACATTTTTGTCTTATGCCGGAACCGGCCTTGTATTGGAAAATGTTTTGTTGGTAATCTGGGTTCGCTTTTTACATGTTCCCGAAGCTATTGCACCACTTGTTACATTGTTGATTACCATACCGATTAATTTTATCTTAAACAAATTTTGGGCTTTTAAAGACAGAAAAAAGTAGATTTTCGTCTTATCGTGTATGTAATTAGCAATTTTATAGTGGCAGATTATTGTGCCGGATAGTTGAGAGACGGTTAGAAAAGATGAAAAATTAAGCAGAACAAACTTGCACTTTGAAAGTATAGTTTGTATAATAAATATGTTGTGAAACCTTAATTAAGCCCTAAGCATAGAATATAGTAAAACCGTTTTCGGGGATTTTGGATGAGAACATTTAAACAACCCTTAAGCGAGGAAGAAGAAGCTTACTATATCCGCATGTATTTGGAGGGCGAAGATAAGGCGTCCGAAGGAGCCAGGCAGATTTTAATAGAGCGAAATTTGCGGTTGGTTGCGCATATTGCAAAGAAATATCAAAATGTGGATGAAAGTCCCGAGGATTTGATTTCCATTGGGACCATCGGTCTGATTAAAGCTATTCAGACGTACGATGGCAGCAAAGGAAACCGATTGGCTACTTATGCGGCACGTTGTATAGATAACGAACTGCTGATGATGTTGCGTGCCAAGAAAAAATCCTCAAAAGATGTATCGATATATGAACCGGTTGGTATTGACAAAGAGGGCAATGAGATCAGCCTTCTCGACATTACCTGTGCGGAAGATACTGATGCATTTGAAAAAATGTCATTACAGGATGATATCAAAAAACTTCGAGCGATACTGACAGAGACATTAACGCCAAAAGAATTGCAGGTCATTCGCCTCAGATATGCATTGGATGGGGAAGAGGAGATGCCGCAGCGTATGATTGGTCAGATGCTTGGGATTTCACGAAGCTACGTATCCAGAATTGAAAAAAAGGCTTTGCGAAAACTTCGGGCCAGATTTGAGGATGACACAGCAAGGTAAAATGTTGGGAAGGTAAAGGAGATAAGAAATGGGATATCCAGCAACGTTAGAGGAAATTTTAGGAATTGCGTACAATGCAGGCGCATCTGACTGCCATATTACTGTAGGCGTGCCGCCGATTATGCGTTTAAATGGACACTTACAAAAATTGGATTTGCCGGTATTGACACCGAATGATACATTGGAATTTGTAGTTAACTTGTTAAGACCAAAACAGAGAGAACGTTTTGAGGAAATGGGTGAATACGATATGTCCGTAGGTTATCCCAATATCGGACGTTATCGTGTTAATGTTTATAAGCAGCGCGGTAGTATCGGTATCGCATTTCGTACTGTAACAACAGAAATCCCTACAACTGAAAAGCTTGGTATTCCTCAGTCGGTTGTTGATTTATATCAGCGTAAGAGAGGTTTAATTTTGGTAACCGGACCTACCGGTTCCGGTAAATCGACCACTCTTGCATCCATTATTGATAAGATAAATGAGAATCGTGATGCACATATCATTACAATTGAGGAACCTATCGAGTATACACATACACATAAGATGTCCATGATCAATCAGCGTGAAGTAAATCAGGATACACAGAGTTTTGCAAATGCACTTCGTGGTGCACTTCGTGAAGACCCGGATGTTATCCTGGTAGGTGAGATGCGTGACTTTGAAACAATCTCAACAGCGATCACAGCAGCTGAAACCGGACACTTGGTATTATCTACCTTACATACCATGGACGCCTCTTCGTCTGTTGACCGTATTATTGATACATTCCCGACACATCAGCAACAGCAGATTCGTGTACAGTTGTCTGCCGTATTGGTCTGCATTATTTCTCAGACCTTGATTCCGAATGTCACAGAAGATGGTCGTGTGGCTGCATTCGAAGTTATGCATGCAAATTCAGCTGTTCGTAACCTGATTCGTGAAGGTAAAACCCATCAGCTTCAATCTGTCATTCAGACAAGTAAACGAGAAGGAATGTCAACATTGGATGATTATCTGATGAAGCTGTATATGGAACGCAAGATTTCAAAAGAAAGCTGTATTCAGTACGCACGTGATCCCGAAAAGATGCGTACACAGGTATTCTAAATCCAGAACTTCTGGTACTTATTTGAATTCACATGCTCCCGCCGCTCTGTGGCGGGGGCATTCTAAATCTATTCTCGACAATTCTGTCGAAAGTTTCAAACGTTAAAATATTACATAGGTAATTGCGAAACTCGATAAGCTCGTTCGCAATCTTGATTAAAAACAAGGATGAATTCGTACATGGTACGAATTCTGGAATGAAATGTGGATAATGGGACATTTTAGGCGCACTTTAATAAGCCTTTGGTTTTATGGAATTGGTAAGCCCTAAGCTATGTAAGATTTTAAGCTTCTGATGTGTTGACGTTGATTCATTTTATCTGCCACAACTACAGTTAATAACTGTGATATACCTGCTAAAAGTAAATCGGCGTGAATTGTTTTCTCAT
>JAGAJL010000012.1 GCA_017626095.1 Lachnospiraceae bacterium | reverse complement strand
GTATCATAGATATATCTCCTTTCGGGGCGTGATTTATGGTTTCTAGCAACTCCATTATACCACAAACCGTGAGGAGATTTTTGATTTTAGTAACAAAAAAATGCCGTAATTATGCGGCTTGCGGCGTTTCGCAAACGCCTAAGTGATAATAAAAAAAGAAAGGAGAATATCAAATGAATAAAAATTTACACATTTTTTCTGTATCTACAATTTTTGAAAAACTTATGCGTATATCATGTCTACACACTGGTCCATTTTGTCTTTTCTTCTTTGGTGAACCTGACATTGATATTCCTGAAGAGTAAACGTTATCTAAAGAGGGGCATTAATGCCCCTCGCAGGTAATTGGCAAAACAATCTCAAATCGAATTACTTTCACACCCTGATCATATTCAAATTGAACTTGTATAACTCCATGATATCTTTCAACCATCTTGCTAATATTTGTTAAGCCAAATCCGTGACCGGTTTCTTTTTTGGTAGATTTTCCATCAACCATAAATTTATTAAAATTTTCACCTTCAATCCATTCATAAGGATTCATGAGGATAAAACTTACATCTTTCTTTTTTTCCATTATTTCAAAATATATATTTTTATTAGAGTTTTTCATTGTTGCTTCTACTGCATTATCTAATAAATTCCCAACTAACTCCACAATATCAGGAAAAGGTATAATCTTTTCCAACCTATCAATATGGATATTATAGTAAATGTTCATTCCCTTTTCTTCAACTTCCCTTAATTTAAAATAAAGGAAGGCCGTCAAAACAGATGAAACGCTTTCTTTAAGCAAATTGTATGAATGCTTATCTTCCAATAATTCATCTAAATATTTCTTTTGTTCATTTCTCAACTCTTCAATATTCTCACATGATATACTCATACTATAAAGTGCCTGTATGTGATTATCAAAATCGTGTTGACGATGTCTAATATCAGAAATTAAATCTTTATATACTTCATTATATTGTTCATATTGTTGCAAATATTCTATGAATTTATTTTTCTGTATTCGTTCTTTCTCCAATTTTACAATAATCAAAATTATGATAAGCAAAAACAGCAAAAGGAATACTAACAAATCCCAGTTGACTATCACCTTAATGCTTTCATGCTTTAGCATAATATACAGAATAATACCAAAAATAACAATTACAGCTTCTCCATAAAAATTTAATTCCAAAAACGATCTAAAAAATTTTTCTATATTACATTTTCTAAAAATGAAATATAGAATAAATAGTAAAAACAGACTAACTAAAGTCACTTCTAATGTGCTTATATCATCACTATGGTATAAAATTGAATATATCAACGCACCTAAAACCTGTATTATGTACATAATTAAACAATCTGCAATTGTATATATTATTCCGTTTTTTACTCTATCGTTAAATTCATATATATCTACAACTACAATTCCTAGGTATGCAAAAACTATATATTTTACAGATATCCATCCCTCTGCAATCATAGAAGTTATAATCAATTCCAAACATACATATGCAATTGTACATATTCCCGGTCTCTTTTTACTTCCATGCAACATCCACAAAATAAGTAAAGCTGATACAATCTCAAATACCAAATAAATTCTCTCAACCATTTCCAAGCTCCTCAATCACTCTTCTTTTGTATGTACTACCGATAGCAACCGGTTGATATGGCTTAACCAAATACACCTTTCCTTCCCGTCCATTTGCATATTCAACAAATTTCTTATTCACAATTACATCCTTGCTGCATCTTACGAAAATGGTTTTTGGCAAATCCCGATAAACTTCTGTCAAAGATTTATAATATGCCGTCAATATCCCATTTGTCATCTGAACAGTGATTTTCCGGTCTCTGTAATGAACGGTAACAATATCATGATATCTAACTGCTCTTACAATCCCGTCACATTTCATATGAAAAAACTGATTATCATCATATTGCAAAGGCATGTCCAGTGCTTTTTTCAAAACGCTTTTTGCACGATCACAATCATACGGCTTTTCCAGATATTTATAACAATCCAGATTATCATAAGCATGATCTTTCATTTCAGCAACCGATGTTGTTATGACCACAGGTGTATACTCATATTTTTTAAAACTTCTCAGAAACTGGACAAAATCCAGTCCTGTAGCATCATTCGGATTATTTCCATCCAACAAAATATCTACAACGAATAACCGAAAATCATCACCAAGCAACTGTTGCTTTGCCTCGGCGCAATTTGTTGCAGTAACAATTTCCAGGTCACCTTCTAATTCTTTTAAAATTTTAGCTACCAAAAGTGTAGCTTTTTTATTATCCTCTAAAATTAATACTCTTTTCATCTTTTGTACTCCGATAGTTTATATTGATTAAACAGAATGACACTGAACGCTTACAATTCGTTTAAATTGCAATTTCAAACAATCTTTCGTTCCTGACAACATTTATATTTCTTTGCAAAGGAAAAGCCGTAAACAGCATAGCTGTCCCGGCTTATTATCAGTACTTTTGTTATTCGGCATCTTTGATTGATTTACTTGACATTGCCATTTCCCTTACCATCACCCGTTTGTATCATTTGACACTTTTAGTATAGTTGCTGTTTCTATTTTGTTGAATATACAAATAGTGTCAAAAATACACAAGCTGTTTTAATCATATTATTGATAAGTTCGGCTAATCGGCAGTTTTTGTCCGTCAAGTAAAGTCATATCTTTCTTAGTACTTCGATATATATAATTATAATTTACCAGATAAGACTTATGTTTTCTTAAAAAGCAGTCACATCCCAATTCATTTGCTATGTCTTCCTCAACATGATCCAGTTTATCATAAAACATACTAATCCGTCCGCCTTTCAAATGAATATGAATAATGCGCCCCTCACTTTCAAAAAACATAATATCCTGAATTTTCTCACCTATCGTTTTCCGAAATGACTTATACTCAAAAACCTTATTATTTCTTTGCAGATTTTTACATACTTTTCGAAAAGATTGTTCGAACATTTTCTCCCTGACAGGATAATTGATAAAGGCAACATAATTTTGTTCAACGATTTCTTCTATATATCTTCTTCCTCTTGAAATATATATGATAAATACCAGTTTATCTTTTTCCCTTAATTTTTCGCCTATTTTTAAATAATCGCCTCCAATTGTCTGTAAATCAAAATATATAAGTTCATATCGTTTATTCTCTATTTCTAATTCTAAAGCATCTGCATTGTCATAATAATCAATATTTACTGTAAGCATCATATGATTTGCAATAGAAACTAACAGCTTTGATATACGATATATCATCTCCTGATCATACGCACATATTGCTATTCTCATTTTTCTTCTCCTAATAAATCGTGTCTTTACGTATAAATCAAGTTTAAAAGAGTAAACTATTGCTAACACATTTTTTGCCAAAAACACGAAATATTTATGAAGAAAAACAAAGAATTAAAAAACCGCGAACAGCTTATCTGTTCACGGCATTCTATTCGTCCTTTCCCATGCGAAGAGCAATCTCAATCATTGAAAAAATTCTTTCAGCATCCGCATGATTTAATTTTGAAATTTGTTCACCATACTTTGCAAGTCTGGCATTATAGCATTCCGAAACCAATCCGGTCAGCAGCTCATCTGCAGTTACCTTCAGTTCGTTTGCAATCAAAACAAATACATCCAAACTCGGAGCCCGTTCTCCTCTCTCTATCATTCCAATATACGCAGGTGAAACGCCAACTTTCTCAGCTAATGCATCTTGTGTCATAGATTTTAATTGCCTATGTTTCCGTATTCTGTTTCCCATTTCCGAGAAATCCATAATCATTCTCCTTGAATTTACACACTTTGTTGTAAAACATTTTATCTGTTAAGCAATTTTCAGCTAAGCCGACAAGGAAATCGCCATAAACAAATGTGTCATTTTTTACATTTTGTTTTATTTGATACATTTAGTATAGTTTCTCGTGACGTTTTATTGAATATACGAAAAGTGGCTTTTCTGAACTGTGAGTTTTATGCAATTCCAAGGATTTTACCGCACCAATATAACAAGCCAAATACCCAACTTGAGAAAATGCCATATAATATTACCGGTCCGGCAATGGTAAAAATCTTTACACCGACTCCATATACCTGTCCCTCCGGCTGATATTCAATCGCAGTCGCGCAGACACTGTTTGCAAAGCCGGTAATCGGTACCAATGCACCGGCACCACCAAAATCAGCTATCTTCTGATATAAACTGAAGCCGGTTAAAATGACGCTGAGTAACACCAACAGTACAGAACACCAGATACCCGCCGTTTCTTTATCAAGTCCTAAACTTGTCAGTGTATTGAGGATAAACTGTCCAAGTGTACAAAAGATTCCACCCACCAAAAAAGCCTTCAACATCTGTAGCGGCAGATTTCTGGTCGGTGTAATTTGTTTTACATATTCACCATAATCTTTTGCTTTCTGTTTCTGTTTTTCTTTCTCATCTGCCTCCTGTTGAAATTTCTCATTCATGTTTTTATTTTCATTGTTTGAATTCATAATGACGCCTCCTTTTCTCAACTGCCATTTCCCATCCCATAGGTAAAATAAATCACTGCTCCTACAAGCTTTCCCAGTGCCACGAATAAAATACAGATACCAATCCCCCACTTCATCCTGATTCTTCTTGTAAAAATCGGAATCGAATCCAGCATTTCCGCAATCGACAAAGCAAGGCAACCGACAAAACATCCGGTAAAAAATCCAAACACCATTTCCGCCGCGACAGCCACATGAATTAGCAGCAGCTTACTAATTTGATGTAATGCTTCAAAAATACTAAACAGCATGCCGCAGATTGTTCCCCAGATGACAAATTCCTCATACACAAGAATATAGCTTGCCGTATGTGTTTTTCCCGCAAATCGCGGCACGAGCCCGACCGCCACCAAAACCGTAAACACTCCTGCCGCTGCCAGTACGCCAAATGACATCCCGGCAAATCCCAATAAGGAAAACCTAATGAGCTTCAATAATCTTACCCTCCCGATCCCAGGTTTCCGACAATGTCTTATTCACATCATCCTCATAATTGCGCATCGATACCTCTATGGGAGTAGGGTCTTTTGTAATTCTTCTTTTTCCAATATGATTAAAAAAGAGTAAAATTCCGGCTGTCAGACCGAATGCATATGAGATTTCCAAAATCATGACTCCTAATCCTTCGGTACCGGTAATTAAAGATGAAATCTGCTCAAATACTCCGCGAATTCCAATATCATTGTGAAATGCCATAATGGTAAATCCGGTTCCGAAAAAACACACCATGGATACAAAAACAACTTTTACAATTTCAAGCAAACGGGATGGCTGTTTGTTTTTGATTCGTTCTAGAATTATATTTTCAGTTCCCAACGGAACCACAACAACATCGCGCACCTGCTTTTCGATTTCATTGACAATATATAAAGCTGTTACCACATCCCTGTCAGGAATACCAAAAGAATAAATGGCAATATTTCTTATCTGTTCTTTCTTTTGATCATTCCTGCAGACAATCTCAGCTACATCAGAAACATATATCTTTTCCTGATCCGTCTGAATCTTTGCTTCGAATTTCAAGTAAACAACATCCATCTAATATCATCTCCGGACTTTTTTATCAGTATTGCCAGATGTTTCCCGTTTTATTCTTAGATTTTTTAACCCCTTTTCGGAAACACAAATCCAAAAAGGGTGATTTTTATTAAAAAAGCGATATCATCAGGCACATATAAAATGTAACTGACGATATCGCTTCTGTTATGAAAAGATATATGATATTAGTTTTGTTCCTCGATCCACTCCTGCATATAATCCTCAATCAGATAAAAAGGTGCCGGACCCACACTGATTAAAAATTCATGGAAATCGCGCAGATTAAACCGGCTTCCCAGTTTTTCCTTTGCCTCGTTTCGAAGATTCATGAATTCTAAAAATCCCACATAATACTCTAAATATTCGGAAGGCTCTTCGACAACCATTTGAAATACTTCTTTGGCGGTTTCCTCATCGCCCATTCCCGTTTCCTCCAGGTACTCAAATACATCTTCTTCGCTCCAACCATAATAATTAACACAAATATCAATATATGCGGAAAGTGCCAATGTAACTGAATTATCATATTGTTTCATCTTTGCATAATCAGCATCGACATCCGCAAGTGTATAAGAATACAATTCAGCATAAGTGGCAAATCCTTCTGTATATCCCGGAAAAGAAAACAAATTGCGGACTAAAGGACGATCATAAGAAGCAGACGAAACAATCTGATATAAGTGTCCGGGATACCCCTCGTGCGCTAACAGCGGATACAAATCCTCCTGATCTTCATATTTCTGATTGATATAGATTACATTATCATTCGGATCATCAATCGGAGGTGTCAGATAAAAAGCCGGATTGAGATGCTCTTCCATCGCTATGGGAACATTTTTTATTTCATAATTGACATCCGGAATATTTCCAAAGTCTTTTTGACACTTCTCAATCAGATCCTCCATAATCTCATCCGGTTCCTTGGTTGATAACGGTTCATCATTCAAAAACATATAGTATAACTCCATATCATCATACAGTGTATCAAATATGGCACTCATGCGAGTATCTATAAACTCTTCCGTGGTCTTTTTTATTTCGGCAATACTCATATCACTGCCGACATTGGACCGAACCAGATATTCATAATATTCCTTACCCTTTTCAAAATTGCAAAGGCCAGCCTCGTTTTTTCCCTTTCCTTTTAAAGTCTCAAGATTTTTGGCAAGATTACGATATCCATCCATGACATCGCCAAGAACCAGCTCTCTATTTTGCTTTTTGTATTCTTCCTTTTTTTCATCAGAAATATCATCTAAAGGAGCGATACGAATACTAAATGTATCGATCAGATAACAGTCCTTTGGATTTTTGGTGAATTCTTCACAGGCTTCAATCGTATCTTCCAGAGCAAAATCCGGCACACCCAATCCGGCATCTGCCTTTTCCTGTTCATACACGAAATAAGAGGAAAATGTTTCATCAACCTGAGAAAGCAATGCAAGATAATCCGTCACATCCTGTTCACAGCGAAATGTATATTCAGCCAGTAAAACAGGAAGCTGTGTATGCATCCCGGTAAGCGGCGAAAAAATTTCTCCGTAATAATATAAATCTTCCGAAGCCAGCTCAAGCTCCACATAATCATCCAGAATATCATATGCAATCTGCTGTTCCTTTGTCAGATCATCTCTGGAAAACTTTTGCAACGTCTTCTGCAATTCTTCCAACTCATTCTTTGCATCCGCAGCATCAGAAGCTTCATAAGAACCAAGCTCTACTTCATAATCTTCTATTCCATAATTTTGGGGATACGCAACGGTATAATGCAAATCAATGGTATTTTCTACGATCTCACCCACAAACATATTTTTTGAGAATTCATCAAACCTCTCTGAAGCGCTTAATTCTGTATCATCAGGATAATACTCCGATATTTGACCGGAATTATCTGTCCCATTGTTTGAAGAAGCAGAATCCCAACTGCATCCTGTCATGACAAGTGCAATCATTAAAAATACTGACACCGCACACCTGCATTTTTCATTCATCCATTTTATCATCCGTACAACTCCTTTTTATAATACAATATGAGTCAGTTCCAAAAGTAAGCCTGCGCTAATTCCACATACATACAAAATACCGATAACTTTCAAAGTATCCTTGAAAGAACTATTAACACGCCATAATACGACCAGTCCGACACCGGCACCAACCAGCAATCCGCTCATCATGGCGCCTAAACTCATCAAGCCTTTTAAATATAAATCCGTGATAATAACCGATGCAGCACAGTTTGGTATCAATCCGATAATGCCTGATAAGAATACACCTATGACAGGCTTATTTAAAATGAAATTGTAGAGACTTTCTTCTCCAACTGCTGTCAATACCACATTTAAAGTAAAGGAAATAAGCAGAAGGAATAAAATAATATGCAGAGTATGCTTAACTGCCGATTTCAAAATACCGTCATTGCACTTACACTGTTCACTCTCACATATCTTTTTAATAAAAAAGGCTTCATCCTCCGGCACCCGCTCGGCATAAGCACGCATATGCATACTGCGTGCAAAAATCAGATCTACACAAAATCCCATAATGAGGGCGATGAGAAATTTCAATCCCAGAATTTTTATCATCGTAACAACCGGAACATGCTCGGAAATGAGAATAGGAAGCATCTCATCTGATGTTGACAGATAAACCGCAATCAGCGTACCAATTGTAATGACCCGTCCGGCATAAAGATTGGATGCGGCGGCAGAAAACCCACATTGTGGCACAACACCGCAGAGTGCACCAAATAAAGGCCCCATTTTCCCCGATTTGCGAATCGCATCCTTTGATGTTTCTTCCATCCGATGCTCTACGTATTCCATAACAATATATGTCACAAAAAGAAAGGGTAATATTTTCAAGCTGTCAATTGCTGCATCCAGAAAACAATCCCATATCATGTTTATCATAATGTAATCCTCCAGTGACTTTCACAATACTGAAAATCTTTCATTTTGTCAAGTTAGCAAATGCTTACTAAAATGTTATTTACCAGCAGCTTACTCCATTGCCATTTCTCTCATCTTCCTCACTATCCTTTTTTCCATTCTGCAGACCTGAACCTGATTAATGTGCAGCATCTGAGCAATTTCTGTCTGCGTTTTTTCTTCATAAAAACGCCACTGTATTAATTTGCGCTCATCATCATCCAATCTTTCCAAAAGCTCTTTGATCAGAATATGGTTTAGAAGCTTGTCCTTTTCCAAATCATTTTTATCATTTGTACTTCCACCCATATGCCCGTTTTGTGAAATCTGATCCACTAAAAAAATCTCATTGCCATCCGACTGATACACCGTCTGATAAATTGATTCGACCGGTGTATTCACTTCCATTGCCATAACAATCTCTTCATCTGACAATCCGGTGATTTCCGCTATTTCATGCATGGTCGGCTGACGGTTATATTCCTGTACAAACTTTTCCGTGGCCTTCATAATATGGTAGCTGTTTTCCTTTAAACTCCTGGAAACCTTAATCAGTCCGTCATCTCTTAAAAAGCGTTTGATTTCTCCCGCAATTAACGGAACCGCATAAGTCGAAAACTTCACTTGATACGAGACATCAAACTGATCAATGGATTTCATCAATCCGATACAACCGATTTGAAATAAGTCCTCCGCATCATAACCCCTGTTTAAAAAACGTTTTACAATATAATGGACCAAACCAAGATTTTCTTCAATCAATGTATCTCTGGCTGATTTATCGCCCGTCTTCGCCTGTAACAACAACTGCGTCGTCGGGTCCATCATATTTTATTTTTCACCAATCCTTTTACTCATATAGACTTTCGTTCCCATATTCTTTTGGGACTCCACACACAACTCATCCATAAATGCTTCCATAAATGCAAAGCCCATACCGGAGCGTTCCATATCCGGTTTGGTCGTAAACAAGGGTTCCATCGCCTGCTTCACATCCTCGATTCCAATCCCTGTATCTTCAATCAAAACATACAATTCATTCTGACACCGGAAGCATTCCATATGTACCATTCGGTTTGCGTTTTCTTTATGATTATCTCTTTCGCCTTTTTCTCTGCTATTGTTATCTGTGTTGTGATTTTCTCCGGTGGCATTTTCTCTTTTGCAATTTTCCCTGTCGTCATTTTTCCTGCTATCATTTTCCTTCAGTAGACCATATTTTTTCTCTTTGTTTTCCCTATTGTAATCACCATAACCATGAATAATACAGTTCGTTACCGCCTCAGAAACCGCAGTTTTCACATCGTCCACCTCTTCCAACAAAGGATCCAGCTGAGCCATGAATGCAGCAACTACCACTCTTGCAAATCCCTCATTTTCCGGAATCGCATCAAACTCAAGTTCCACATAGTTATCCGAAGCTAACTTCTTTTCTTTCCAGACTGTTTCACAGTTTTTCTCACATTTTTTAACCATTATTACTCCTCCACTCAGACTATTTCGATCATATCTTTTAAACCGGACATCAGTAATATTTTCTGAATTCGTGCATTGACATGCATAGCCACAATTTTTCCACCAAAACAGGATACTTTCTTATAACGTCCTACAATCAGACCGATTCCCGAGCTATCCATAAACCTCGTATTCTCAAAATCAAAAATAACATTTTGCGCTCTATGATCCAGCAGATATTCATCTATTTTCATTCGTATTGCATCTACTTTATGATGATCCATTTCTTTTGGCATCATCACAAACAGACAGTTATCTTTTACCGCATACATTTCTTCCATAATCTATCCTCCTTTTGAATTATTATATTGTTTCACCGCTGATTAGCGGTCGTCAAATGCAATTGTGCAAGCACATTGCATTTTCCTCGTCGCCATAACAAAAAAAGAGAACATGGGTATGTTCTCTTTTGTAAATAGCTTTATAAATTTTTCTTAATGGAGCATTTTATATTTTTATTCTATATTTACTTCTAATGTGATTTGTCAAAATTGCATTTTATTATTCGTCGATGACGTTATCCTCCGTCGAAATCGTTCCGCCGTCACCGTCCGGAACCTCACCGGTGTTTGATTGAGGAACGGTATTTGCATTGGCGATATTGCGTTCAGCCATACCTGCAAATTCTGATTCGGGGAATGAACCAACCAGCTCATTATACAACTCATTGGCTTTATCCATATTGCCGGAAGCCTGATAGGTTGCAGCCAGATTATATAATATTTCAGGATTGGTATTGTTAAAATACCATGCTTTTTCCAACTTATCAATGGCGCTTGTATAATCACCCTGATTTTTTAATGATAAGCCTGTCTCAAAGCATTGGGTAGCAATATCCGGACCCACACGCGTCATGATTGCATTGTATAATTCACGGTATGATTCCGAAGCTTCATTTTCTACGAAGTTTTTATCAATACCATATAAACCATCCGAAACAGCTGTCAGATTCTCACGATCCTGAATATATAGGGCAACGGTCGTCAAAAGCGAGTCAACCGTCTGCAAAGCTCCGCCTTCACCATAGTAAGAATTCAGCTGCTCACTCATCTTTTCATTTTCGTCTGTCAAAGCAGAAACTCTCTGCTCCAAATCTGAAATCTGAGCTGTTTTTTTATCTGAATTTTCACTAATCTGCTTTAATTCATCGTTGAGACTGTTTTTGGCCGACTGGACACGCGCAGGAACAATCAAAAACATACAGACTGCAATACCGATTGCAATACCGATAATAATATTTAAAACCGTATTGGGACCGATTAAAGGCTCTTTCGTCGGTCTTGGCTGGATAATCGTCTCATTTCCGCTTTGGTATGTGTATGCATTGGGGTTTGATGCTTTTTTCTTTTTCACTGCTGCCGTCTCATCGCCGTCTAACATCATTTCGACTTCTTTGATATAACGCAGCGTTGTCGTATTGTTAACATCAACCCTGAGACACCGGTTTAAAACCCGGCGTGCCTTTTCCCACTCTTCAGCTTCAATATATAAAAGTGCAAGTAACTGCTGCGCTTTCAAGAATCTGGGATATGTGGATACTACCTTTTTAAGCTGTATAATTGCCAGATCATTGCTATCCTGGTTGCAATATGCTAACGCCTGATTATATTTACGGGTAGCCTGATCTAACATCTCCTGCTGTGCAGGATTAGACTGAATATCATTGATAAAATCATCTGCTATATTTTTCTGGGGACGGATATTTTTACTGATAACCCACTCGCTTAACGCGGCAACCGTTTCCCCCATTTCAAAATAAACCAATCCCAACAGATTTCTGGCATCAATATGATTTTTATTAAATTTTAGTGCCTCTCTTAAATTGACAACAGCACCACTTAAGTCACGCACAGTAGCTTTTGCTAACCCTTCGTTATAAAAACGGTTGGACATATGCATGATTTTTTTATACAAAACTACATCAGCACCGCAATTTGTACAGAAATCTTTTTCAGACAGTTCGGCGCCACATTGATAACATCTCATGACTTTACTCCTATCGATCCTGTATTATTGCTGTTCTTCCTGACTCTCTCTGATTAGATTCACCAATAAATCTGCCATATCGGTAAGGTCCTGATTGTATATCGCTTCCTCAGCCTGATCAATCTCCAGACTGGGGTGAAACTTCTTCAATTCTTCTTCAAAGTTAATCATTGTATTTCCTCCTAAACACAGCCTTAATAAGGCCAACCAAATATAAGGAACCCACAATATAAACCTGATCATTGTCTTTTTTCATACGGAGACATCTGTTGATGCCGTCTTCCGCTCCCCTCTCATAATAAACATCTATCAGGCTAAAGCGGGAAAAATAACACTGTAACTGTTCTATACTGAGACCTCTTTGGGTCTCCATATCTATCACAACTGCTTTGGAGAACAAACCGCTCTCACAAAGTAACGTTATCATCTGTTCATAATCTTTATCATCGACAGCGGAAAAACACAGAATACGTTTTCCATCACAGGGTATCGATGAAACAGTTTTCAAAAACGCCCTTATTCCATCTTCATTGTGGGCTCCGTCAAAAAAAACATCCTTGCCCACTTCTTCCATACGCCCTTCCCAAAAGGTTTCCCATAAAGCTTTCTGCATTCTTTCTTTTGACATTGGTGTCAAATGATTGCGTAATAAAAACACCTCAAATGCGCGCAATGCCAAGGATGCGTTATCAACCTGATAAAGCGCATATGTTGACAGAGTAAGACTAATATAATTATAATAGCTAGATTTATAAGAAAAATCAATGCTTTTATGTTTTATTTTTTCTACAGAATACTGGTTTTTACTAATTGAATTGACAACAGCCGAACAACTTTTGGCCTTCTCGTAAAACACATCTGAAACAGAATCCTCATAATCAATAAAAATGACATCCGATTCATTTTTAATAATACCAGCCTTTTCCATGGCAATTTTTTCTCTGGTATCCCCTAAAATATGGCAATGATCGAGACCAATGGACGTCAACACACACACATCCGTTTTATCAAAAACGTTGGTCGCATCCATCCTTCCTCCAAGTCCGGTTTCCAAAATCATTACATCCACATGGCTGTCGCCAAAGATGATGACAGCCATTAAAAACAAGAATTCAAAAAAAGTCGGAAATTGTCCCGTTTCCTTTCGCATCTGCTCCGCAGACAAATAGACAGTATGGAACGCGCGCAAAAACAATTCATTCTCAACAGGTTGACAGTTAATCAGAAATCTTTCATGCATACTCACTAAGTGGGGAGATACAAATCCCCCCACTCTATAACCGTATTCGCAAAAAAGCCTTTGCAGATAAGCACACGTACTTCCTTTTCCATTCGTACCTGCCACATGAATCCGTGGAATGTCGCAATCCCATTTTTCTAGCCTCTTAAGCATCTCCTTCGTCCGCAAAAGACCGTTACCCACTGCAAACTTCGGAAGCGCATTTATGTAGTTTTCAATATCAGCATAATTGGTCAAATTCATGTTATATTTCCCGTTTTGTCATTTCAGTCGTTGAGGGTCGTTGAGGAAGGATTGTTTATTTTTGTGGGATACGTCCGTTGATAAGTTTATCTAAATATTCCGAAAAAATATCTAATTCCCTGACGCACACGGCGCATATACGGCATCCTGCCTAAAATGCGCCTTTCGTGACTTCCATGTCACGAAGTGCTGATTATCTAGTCGGAATATTAAGATAAACTAATCAACTCCCTCAAATCTCACAAAAACAAACAATCCTTCCTCAACTGAGCATATCAATTTACTCATTTATTCAAGTCGTTCACGCATTTGAAGATATTATATTATTCTATACCTTCAAAATCAATTTTATCATTATTGAAACATGTTCATGAAATCTCGAATTTCTTTTTATTTTCGATTTCATGCAATTTATTTTGAATTCCATATCATTCATCATTATACTTCTCCACTTAGCACATAGGCCGTATATCCCAATATATTAAAAAACATGCAAACAGGGGAACAAGGCATTTTATCCAGAATTATAGCCATCCGATTTGAAGCTATCAGAAAGTATGATGTACAAAGAATAATATAAGAGGAATTTGTTACGCAGTTTTATGAGTATATTGTTTATGCGGTGTTATTGTGAAGATGTATTAGATGTTCTTATTATTCCGTTCTATTTCAGCAATTCGCAGCATGGATGCTGCGAAAGGTGCACGACGGACATGGATGTCCGGGTGCACCGGTGCGTCTGCCATCAACACATCTCAACGGAATAATTAGAATATCTTATACATCGTAACCTAACACCAAGTAAATAATATACTCATAAAACGTCCGGAAAAAACACTCCCCCATCTAATTCTTTACAATAACCTTTCCGGCAATCATTCCGGATATATTCCGATATTCCATATAGACTGTGCTGTTTTCAATCGGCAGTCTTCCCTGTCCGATACAGATAATACTTCCTTTATGCAGATTACCGTCAATGCGTATCAATGCATCCTTTGCTTTCTGCATATATACCATAATGGAAGCCAGTTTACCGTTGCAGGACTGCATATCTTCCGTAAGCCCTTTCATTTCTTCCTTAATCTCAGCAACTCTCTTTTCAAATGTGGGAGTAATTGCACCTGTCTTTTTAACATGCATTTCTATTTCTTTTAAATCATTCACAAGCCGTTTTTGGGAATTTTTCAATTTTTCAAGTCGTTTATTCAATTCCAGATTTTCCTGATATATCTCAGGCTGACATCCGGCATGCACTTCTGTTTTGACCTCTGCGTCGTTTCCCAGATTTTTACAGTCAATTCCCTTTGTTCCATGGACATATCCACCGATAATAGCACCTTTTTTGCCGGTAAGCGTCACCTTACCTTCCGCCTCGATCTGAGAACTCAAAATAATATTGGCTTCCACATTGCCGTTTGTTTTGACCTGTGTGTGTTCAATAAAGTCAGCATAAAGATCTCCGCGACATACAATACTCGCCTTTTGATTTCCCTGTATTCCTCTCTTAAGGATAATATCACCGCCGGCCACAATCGTTGCCGCTTCAACCGTACCCTCAATAGTCAGACTTTTTCCGGCTCGTATAACAACTCCTGATTCCACATTTCCGGAGATCACCACGTCTCCGTAAAATTCTACCTTTCCAATCAGCTGATCGACGTCTCCACGCAATTCATAAACCGAATTGATATCCAGCTTGCCGTCTTTATATTCCACTTTTCCTTCTTTTTGCGCAATATATAAATTGGGATCCTCCTCAGAATGAATGATGTTGCGTCCCTGCAGTGGTAACAGATTTTTTACCGAATTCACCGGTATCGAGGTTCCGGTTACACCAATACCCGGAATTCCTTCTTTTGCAGGATGATATAATGCCAGTGGTGTACCTGCCTGTACACTGTTGACCATATTCATGCTCTGATAGTCAACAGAGCCATCCTCGCGAATTTTGGGTTTCTTCACATCACCGGTCACGTCCACATAGTATTCATAATATCCATCCTGACCTGCAATTGCCTCTGTTGCAACAGCGACTTTGATTTCCCGTTCATATACCTTCTTACGCGCCATTGCAATCAGATTATCCTCATTGATGCCATATCGAACCCCGTTATTTTCCAAAAAGTCCAGTAGTTCTTCCTTGGAATAAAATGATTCATCTTCTTTTTCAACCAGATACAGCCATGCCTCTTGATCATCCTCCGTCACCCGCACATAAGACTGTGTTTTGTCATAAATGTCAACGAGGAAGCCCCTGACATTTAATTCCTGCATTTCTTTTCCCATGCTTTTCTCATCTGTCATAAGACTCCCTCCTTATTCATTCAATTATCAAATCCGTTGTCAGTGTTTATATAAGTAACAAACGCTTATTTTAATGTTGCCAGACGCATCTGAACCTGTTCAAGCATCTGCGTATATTTTGCAAGCTTTGCTTTCTCTTCTTCTACCTTTGCGGCAGGCGCTTTGCTCACAAATTTTTCATTGTTGAGCATACCGTTGGAACGTGCGATTTCATCCTGTAATCGCTTTTCTTCTTTTTGTAAACGCTCAATCTCCTGACTGATATCCACCAGTTCGGCAAACGGCATATAAACGGTTGCATTTTCAATCACAACACTGACTGCATCGTCTGCAATGCCTGTTTTATCTTTTTGTACCACTACTTCAGAAGCATATGCTAACGGAGCAAAGAACAATTTACCTTCATTAAAAATAGCTGCCACCTCGTCTTTTTGTGTAACAACATATACCTGTGCTTTTCGACTCGGAGGTACATTCATTCCGGTACGAGCGTTTCGAATGCCGCGAATAGCTTCTTTTAACACCTCAATTTCAGTTTCTTCTTTTTCATATGCCTTTGCTTCATCATATACAGGCCAGTTGGAAATCATAATGGATTCCTCTTCATCCTGTAATGTACAGAAAATTTCTTCTGTAATAAAGGGCATATAAGGATGCAGTAATTTTAATGCGTCAATTAATACAGTCTTTAATGTGTACAATGCCGCATTCTGGCTGGCTGCATTATCACTGTTGTAAAGACGGGGTTTTACCATCTCAATATACCAGTCGCAGAACTCATCCCAAATAAAATCATAAACCTTTTGAACAGCGATACCAAGCTCATATTTCTCCATATTGTCGGTAACTTCTTTCACGAGATTGTTGAGCTTGCTGATAATCCATTTATCAACCGGTTCTAAAGAATCCTTTGCATTTGCGGGGATGACTTTATCCTCCATATTCATCATGATGAAACGGGAAGCATTCCATACTTTGTTTGCAAAATTACGTGCCGCCTCTACTCTTTCAAAGTAGAAACGCATATCATTTCCGGGCGCATTGCCGGTTATGAGTGTCAGTCTGAGTGCATCGGCACCGTACTGATCAATAATCTCTAACGGATCAATACCGTTTCCTAAAGATTTACTCATCTTTCGTCCCTGCGAATCTCTGACAAGACCATGGAATAATACCGTCTTAAACGGCTTTTCACCCATCTGTTCGTAGCCGGAGAAAATCATACGGATTACCCAGAAGAAGATAATATCATATCCGGTAACCAGTACGTCGGTCGGATAAAAATATTTCAAATCCTCTGTCATTTTCGGCCAGCCCAATGTTGAGAACGGCCATAATGCAGATGAAAACCAGGTATCCAAAGTGTCCGGATCCTGTGTGAAATGATTTTTACCGCATTTGGGGCAAACGGTCGGCGCCTCTTTTGCAACAACGGTTTCACCACAGTCATCACAATAGTATGCCGGAATACGGTGTCCCCACCACAACTGGCGGCTGATACACCAGTCCTTGATATTGTCCGTCCAGTTAAAATAGGTCTTCTGCATCCGCTCGGGAACCAATTTAATTTCACCGTTTTTAACAGCCTCTGCGGCAGGTTTGATCAACTCATCCATCTTGACAAACCACTGCTCTTTTACAAGAGGTTCTACGGTTGTTTTACATCTGTCATGTGTGCCGACATTGTGACTGTAATCTTCAATCTTAACCAAAAGTCCCTGTGCATCCAGTTCCTTTACAATAGCTTCCCTTGCTTCATAGCGATCCATACCTGCATATGCCCCGCCATTTTCATTGATGGTGGCATCGTCATTCATGATATTAATAATAGGAAGATTGTGTCTTTTTCCAACTTCAAAGTCATTCGGATCATGAGCCGGTGTTATCTTTACAACACCGGTACCAAATTCCATATCAACATAGGTATCCTCTACAACCGGGATTGCTTTGTTTACAATCGGAAGCCAAACCTTTCTTCCGTGCAGATAGGTATATCTTTCATCATCAGGATGAACGGCAACTGCAGTATCTCCGAGCATGGTTTCCGGTCTTGTGGTTGCAAACTCCAAAAACTCTGTTTTGCTGGGCTGTCCATTTTCATCAACCAGCGGATATTTGATATGCCAGAAATGTCCGGCCTGATCTTCATATTCTACCTCTGCATCGGAAATGGATGTATTACAAACAGGACACCAGTTGATAATGCGGGCACCCTTATAAATCCATCCTTTTTCATGCATCTTACAGAAAACTTCGGTAACGGCTTTATTGCATCCCTCATCCATGGTGAAACGTTCTCTGTCCCAGTCACAGGAGGAACCAAGTTTTTTTAACTGACTGATAATACGTCCGCCGTATTCTTTTTTCCACTCCCATGCACGCTCCAAAAATCCTTCACGTCCAAGGTCGTGCTTATCAATTCCCTGTGCTTTTAAGGTTTCAATAATTTTGACTTCGGTAGCAATACTTGCATGGTCTGTACCCGGCTGCCATAACGCATTGTAACCCTGCATTCTTTTAAAACGGATCAGAATATCCTGCATGGTATTATCTAAAGCATGTCCCATATGCAGCTGACCGGTAATATTCGGCGGTGGAATCACGATTGTAAAAGGCTTCTTACTGTGATCTACTTCTGCATGAAAATACTTTTTCTGCAGCCACTTTTCATAAATGCGGTCCTCAAGTCCGTGAGGATCATATGTCTTTGCTAATTCTTTGCTCATGTTTGATTGACACTCCTTAATTTATCCTTAGGAACAATCGTCTTATGGCGATTATTTCTTTATTTCCCAAACAGATAACAGATCAAATTTTCCCATTAATATCATGTTATTATACCATAAACTAAATGTTGTTTCTACATTTTATGTTATAAATGAGCTATTGCTTCTACACTTTATGTTATAAACCAACTCTCGTTCCTGCATTTTATGTTATTAACCAACTGTTGTTCCTGCATTTTATGTTGTAAACCAACTGTCGCTCCTACACTTTATGCTAATATCATAACCGGTGTGCATTATGACAAACTGTAACAATTATACCAAATACTAAAATACAATTTGTACAACATGCAACAAAACGTGGTAGCATACCAAATAATAAATGAAAAATCATTTTACATCATTGCATATTGCATAAACTCATATTTCAATTTACTTCCGACTACAATTTCTGCAGGAAGCAAGGCTCTTGCAACCAGCTTTAAATCATCTGTTTCTATATCTGTTCTTTTTAAATTTGCATAATCTCCATCTATGCTTTCTACTTCATAATACCAGGTTTCCATGATATTCCACGATCCTTTCGTTTTCTTTTCATATTATATATTTTTCTCCATACATTGCGACACCGCAATCAAATATAAACTCATTTTTCCTTAATAGCTTCTTAATTTTAAGACTCCGGCAATGAACTCAAGTCAATTTTACCAAAGAACTCTCCCATGGACACGGTTAAATGATTTACCTTTTCCGAACGCGCCTCTTCATAAATGGGATTCAGCTTTAAATGCGGTTCTTTCGCCATTTTAGCAAACAGCAAAGCCGTATTGTAAGCATCAGACAAACCGTCATGCGCCTGCCCTTCCTGTATGATATTGGCTGCAATCAATGCTTCTTCCAATGAATAAGCCCGCTTCTTTTCCATTTTATTGGAAAATGTTTTCTGACAGTCATTCCATGTTTCAAAAATCTTCTCAAACCATTCTGAAACAATGCTTTTCGCCTGCATTTCATTTTGTAATTGTTTTAAATCTGTCCGGCTCCAGGAAACCATTTCAACTTCACCGTCAGGAAGCCATAACTTAAATTGTCTGAGAGCCTCCTCAAAACAGGGGGCATTTTTCAAATCCTTTTGTGTAATTCCGGTCAGGTGATTAATAAACGTATCAAGACTCCCATACTGTGGTTTAACATAAGTCATAAAGCGGTCTTCTAAAATTTGATACTGTTCATCCAATGCAACCGCACCAATTTGTATTACCTCATTGGATTTTCCATAAGATTTTACCGCCCCTTTTGGAACCTTACACATTTCCAAATCAATCACAACATAGTATTTCATGTTTTCCCCTTTATCTTTTGACTAGTACAATGGTTTTCTCTCCCCATGATACCAACAGATTGCTACGCACTGTATGACCTTTTGACCCTTGTATCATATTATTTTCATTATACCTTATATAGTAGGAAAAAATCTATCATTTCCGATTAATATGAACAACAAAAAAATCGGAATTCAAAAAGAACTCCGATTAATCGCGGTGACAGGATTTGAACCTGCGACCTCTACATCCCTAATGTAGCGCTCTACCAAGCTGAGCCACACCACGGCACAAGACATACTATAACATAAAGTTTCTCACTTGAAAAGACCCAATTTTAAAAAATTCGCAAAAAAACAAGGAACCTCATAAGATTCCTTGTTAATAGTTTAAAATAAAATACTTTTGATGAATAGTGAAAATTGAAACCTAAATCTCCATATTGGCAACCAGCTTTTGTTTCTCTGCAGCAAATTCTTCCTGAGAAATAATACCATTATCTAACAAAATCTTAAGCTTTTTAGCAGCCTGTTCAAACTCAGCAAAGGAGAGTTTTCCGCCACCGCCAGGCATCGTAATAGTAGGTTTGCCGGACTGGGTTGACATTGCACCGGGCTGAGTTGATGTCGGTCCTGGTTGTGTTGATGTCGGTCCTGGCTGAGTTGATGTAAATCCCGGCTGGGTATATGTAGCTCCGGCCTTTTCCGCTTTTCTTCTTTCTTCTTCCTGAATCTGTCTGAATGCGAGAGCTTCTGCAGCTTTGCGCTGTTTTTCCGCTGCTTCTGCCTTTGCCTTTGCTTCTGCTTCTTTTCTTAAACGTTCTGCTTCCACACGACGAGCTTCTTCTTCTGCCTCTGCTTTTGCTTTTGCTTCTGCTTCTTTTCTTAAGCGCTCAGCTTCTGCTTCCTGACGAAGTCTCTCTTCTTCTGCCTTTCTGGCTTTATCAGCTTCAATCTGTTCCATTGCGTCAACAGCATCAGCAATTGCTTTTTTGACAATCTCGCTTTTCACAACTTCTTCAACACGGTTGGCAGCTTCCATTTCAACCTTACGAATTTCTTCAGATGCCTTTACCTTTGCAACTTCCTCTGCTGCTTTTACCTTATCTGCAATAGCCGCATTGGATTCGCCTTCAGCCTTTGTCTTTAAAGCAAGAACTTTTGCTTTTCCTTCTGCTTCTGCTTTTGCCCTTGTTGCATCAATGGTTGATTTTGCTGTGTCATCAGCATTTTTCAAAGCCTCTGCACATTTCTCACGACTTTCAGCAATGGTATTTTCGCATTCCTTTTGAGAAGAAGCGAGTGTTTCTTCATAATTCTTTTTAGCCTCTGCCAAAATTTCTTCGTATTTTTTCTTGGCTGTAGTCTGGGTTTCTTCTAATTTCTTCTTTGCATCAGCCTCAGATGTCTCTAAAGCTTTCTTTGCATTTGCTTTACTTTCTTCACATTTCTTATTGGCAGCCTCTTCGGTTTTTGCCATAAGCTCCTGGAGGGCCTTTTCAGACGCATCCTGTGCCTTAATCAGCATATCGGCAAGCTGTGTCTTAGCTTCAGCTTCTGCCTTTTCTTTTGCATCAGCTTTTGCCTTCTGTACTATCTCATCACACTTTTTAACCGTTTCCGCAACCTTTGCGTTATTTTCATCTGCCACACGCTTTGCAACTTCCTCTGCCAGTTGCTTCGTCGAATCGGTAATAGCCTTACGAATGGTTTCTTCTTCCATCACCTTGCGTGCTGCATCTTTTTCACTCGAGCCTTTCTCAACAGCCTCGTGAGCTGCCTGTCTTGCAACTTCTTCTGCGACCTTTTGCGACAAATCAACAGCTCTCTTCTTTGCGGCCATTTCTGTTGACTGACGCTTTGCTTCTTCTGCAGATCCGGCTCTATTTCCACTATCAGCAGCATTTTGAACCTGTTGCTGTGCCTGATGCTGTTCCTGTTTTGCTTTTGCAAGTGCTTCTCTTGCCTGCTTTGCCTGTCTTTGTGCAGCTTCATCTCCTCCGGCTTCTGCTGCTGCTTTCATAGCTGCTGCCGCTGCTGCCTTTCTTGCTGCTTCCTCTGCAGCCTTTCTTGCTGCGTCCATTCCGTTATCCTGCATTTTTCTTCGCCCCTATATCCAATATTTGTATCCCCCGGTATCTCTGATTTTTGTAACGAAAAACAATACCGAAATACTAAATAAAGTATACCATAAAGACTGAAAATGTTCTATAAAAAAACTACAAATTTGCAAATTATTTTATCACTTTTCTGATTAGTGTTCCCAATATATATCTTTACCCGCCGGATTTTACGAGGTTTTGCACCTATCTTAGCGGCATAAGCGAACAAAAAGGCAAATAGTCAAACTGCCGGATTAGTTTATTCATTTCGAATTGCCGCAAGAGGGCTGAGTTTCATTGCGCGAAGAGAAGGGAAGAAACCTGCTAACATTCCCACAAAAACCGCAAAAACCAAAGACATAAGCGCCAGCCACAAAGGAATATAAGAAATACCGCCGCTAATTCCCATATCACCGGCCATATTGGCAACCAGAAAATTAACAGTCACTGATAACCCATAACTGATGGCAAGTCCGGTAATTCCGCCAATCAAACCGATAAAACCGGCTTCTATCAGAAACATTCCCTGAATATTACGCATATCGCATCCAAGCACTTTCATGATACCGATTTCTTTCGTTCTCTCATAAATGGACATCATCATGGTATTGGCAATGCCGATAGCCGCAACTAACAAAGAAACCGCACCAATGCCTCCGAGCACAAGCTGGATATAGCCCATGGTTTTTTGCTGCTGCGAAATCCACTCCGCATCACTGGAAGCATTGTAGCCCATACTGCTGATTTCTTTCTGCAGGTCCGATACATGATCCATGGTATCCGTCATAACTTTTAACTGACTATAATACAGCTGTTTATAAGGTTTACCGCTTTTTGTAGTAGGCTGTCCGGGGATAACTTTATTTTTAAAATCCCTCTTTAAAACGGCTTTCAAATCATCAATATTGCAATACATATAGTAACTATAGGAACTATACTCATCCGGACCACCTGCAATAACACCACTGGTTTCAAATAAATGCTTTTTCGGCATTTGCGGTACCGTTCCATCCTCTCCGGTTACGCCTGACTGATACTGCCAATAGGCATCCTGGTCCAAAATAAAAGTAATCGGATCATTCATAAGATCCACATCAGCCAGCACTCCGTCATACCAGTATCCGCTCTGAGTCTTTTCGTTATACATCTGGGAAAGAATCATATTGCCATACAAAATACTTGGCACGCCGCCATTTTCAGACGGGTAGGTTCCGGATGCAAGCTCCACATTCTGGCTTTCCAGATATCCGTCAGGTACGCCATACAAAGTGATATAATTTCCTTCATACGCACCGCTCTTAATCATAACATCTATAGAAAGCATGGGAATCACATCAACAACGTTGGGTAACGCCTTCAATTCTTCAATGGCGTCATCATCCAGGTGCTTATTTTCATCAACATCCTGAGAATCTTCTCCCATATAATAATAGCCACTTGACGCGTCCCTAACGTCCACACTGGTCAGACTTCCGTAATTCGACATTTCTTCTGTTACCGACCGGCTCAGCCCCAGCCCCAGAGAAACCATGACTACAATCGAAGCCACACCGATGGTAACACCCAGTACCGTTAGAACGGTTCTTAATTTTCTTTTAAACAAATTGCTTGTACTAAGCCGTAATAAATCTCGAAACTTCATACTGCTTCTCCTATAACCGGCTCTTATTCTTCCGACTCTGAATCCGTTTTTGTCTCAACCTCTTGTATTTTAGAATCTACTTTTTGCTCCTGAGGCAGAGTGCTCTCATCTGTAATATCTGCAGCATTATCTGTCGCATCCTTCAATGCACTGTCATCATCCAGAAGTTCCTCTTCTAATTCCTGCTGCTCTTTTTTTCTTTTTCGCCTCTTTATCAAGATAACGGTTGTTATCATTGCAGCAATGATAAGGATTATAACGATACCGACAACCAGCCCCGTATGTGACTTTCCGCCTTCTTCTTCCATATAATATGAATCATCATACATCATTTCCTCATCAACGCTTTCTTCGTATACATATAATGTAAACATTTCTTCATGCGTAAAAGCATTTCCGGATTCATCTTCATATGTAATAACGGCTTTTACCATACCATCATCCGCAGTTGCCGCAACACCCTCTACCATGGCGTCCACATTACCTGTTCCGCCCGGATCAATTTTTCCGATAAAGCAACTGCCACCGGAAATCGAATCTCCTTCAAATTTTACCTGAACGTTATAAAGCGTCGTTTTCCCTGTATTATAAATACTGAACATCACATTGCTCTGTCCGCCCACCGGGATATCTGTCGGCATGATTTCCATAGAACTGATATCAAAACGCGCATCCTGATTTACCGGAATCGACACATCCGCTTTTGCTGTAAATGCAGCATAATCCGAATCTTCATAGGCCATATTCACTGCAATAGCATACGGCTTTTGAGACAAATCCGCTTTTGCCGTCATTTCAATCGAAACATCTGCTGTCGCATCCGCACCAATCCGCTCGACATACAAAGTATTGGAACCGCTGGTAGGTAAAAACGCTTCATAAGTGGACGCGGTATCTGTTCCGGCTGAAGGTGCCGATAAATCCACCTGCATATTAGAAACAGCCGTTCTTTTTGACGTGTTCTTTAAATGCAAGGTCAGGGTAAAGGTATCTCCCGCATAAACTTTACTCGGCACGGTATCAAATCCCGTGATTATTACACGAGGCGTAGATAAAGCAGAACCACCGTTGGAAAGCTGCCCACTGCCCGGGGCACCAATGGCCTTAACCCACGTTGTGATGGTCACGGTTTCATAAGATGTTCCACTATAATAAATGACATTAAAAGGAATTTTATAATAGCCGTTTAACACATCCTCTCTCGTCTGGAATGTCCAGGTTAACTCCCTGCGGCGATCCATATCATTTTGTCCGTTTCCTTTACCGGGCAAATCCGGAATGGTCTGCGTATAACCGCTTGTCTGAATTTCAAAAGGCCACTCTTTCGTATCGGAAGCAATAACCGGTGTCACAATTACATTGGTCAGATTGGTAACCGACATATTGACAACCGGAAGCACAACATTAACCGTTCTGCCATGAACTGCAGTAGGGGTTACCCAGTCGCCACCGACCATGATAAAATCACTGGTGCTGATAGGAGTTGTATCAATATCATCTTCCATGTCATTATCACTCAGCGTAGTTGCAAACACGTCCGTCTGCCCGCCCTGTATTATGAAGGCTCCGCATATCACAAAAAGTGTAATTGCCAGCATAGTAACGCTTTTTCTAATTTTATTCAAGCTTCTTTTAACTTTTTTCATGTTTCTTTTATCCTCTACTTTATAATCCGATAATTTCATATACACATCTCTGCTTTTACAATACTTTTTTCAAGACATTTTTCTATATAAATCTCTATGTACCGGTTTGCCTCTTCAGTCTTTTATCTTCAATTTTTAAAATCTTACCATCTTTAATATGAAAAATCCGGTCTGCATATTCTGCCAGATGATTATCATGCGTAACCATAATCAATGTCTGGTTATTTTCCACAACAACCTTTCGCATCAGCCCCATGATTTCCTCCGATGTCTTCGAATCCAGATTTCCGGTCGGCTCATCCGCAAAAATAATTTCCGGATTTACAACAAGCGCGCGGGCAACACCGATTCGTTGCTGCTGTCCTCCTGACATCTGTGTCGGTTTGTGACGGCTATACTTTTGAAGTCCCACCATTTTTATCGCCTGCTTCGCAAGCTTTGTCCTCTTTTCCTTATCCATTCCCTGAAAGGTCAGAGGTAAGGCGATATTTTCCACGGCCGTCATGGTAGGCAAAAGGTTAAACGACTGGAAAATAAAACCGATATGATTACGTCTGAATGCAACCAAAGCATTTTCGCTCTTTGTTTCCATATGTTCACCGGCAATCACAATCTCACCCTTCGTCGGCTTTTCCAGTCCTGCCAGCATATTTAATAATGTAGACTTACCGGATCCGGATGCACCCACAATCGCACAGAACTCTCCACGGTAAATATCAAAACTCACACCGTTTAACGCCCTGACTTTTGTGTCGCCCACTTTATATACCTTATATAAATCTTTTACCCTGATTACAGGCTTTTTCTCCGCCATAGATTTTCTTTTCCCTCTGTTTTTCTTTCCTTTTTTCAATTGTGTTTCCAAAAAATCCTACTATTTGGCATCAGCGATAAAACATTAGAATTTTTCTGAAACACAATAATAAAAAGAAAATAATTTCATATCATAATATATGATGGTACATTCACAGCTAAGATGTGTCAACACAATGTAAACACTTTCTTAATATTTGTTTAAAATTACTTTTCCATTTTCCAAAATGCCGCACTATATGCCGGAAGTTCGCTTCCTCCTCCAAAATCATGGGCATTTCCTGTTATCAGATCAACTGCGGTTCCGCATCCGGCATCAAAATGGGCGGTGTAACTTTCTCCATCTGCATTAATTGCAACCAACACACGTTCATCTTCACATTTTCTTTCAAAAATACACTGTTTATTGGTCAGAACAACGGATCTGAAATCACCGTAATTCAAAGCCTTGCTAGCCTTTTTTGCCTCACTCAGTTTATGAATCCAATCTGTCAATTCATTGTATTCCGGTTTTTCAAAGCATGCACGCAAAGCAGGATCCCCTTCGTTTTTGTGCGCTTTAGCTCCCCATTCACTTCCATAATATACGCAGGGAATTCCCGGCATTCCAAACATCAGAGCATAAATCAACGGAAGATGTGCCTCGTTTGTCAAATTACTTGCAATTCTTGTCACATCATGATTGTCCACAAAAGATAACAAATGCTTTCCTTTGTATAACGTCCAATCTTCCGGACCAAACTGTCGAAGCAGAGAATGATTGATTTCAAACATATTCATGCTGTTGAAACTGGAAAACAGCCCTTTATAACATTCATAATTAGTTGCAGAGTGCAGCATGGAATCGTTGACCATCTGATTGTAATCTCCATGAAGCATTTCACCTAAAAGAAAGAACTCCGGTTTTTGCTGGTCACAAAACCAACGCAGATGTCTGACAAAATCATGGTCCAGACAATATGCCACATCCAGGCGCAGACCATCAATGTCAAATTCATCAATCCAGCCTTTCACACACTCCGTAATATGATTTTTTACAGCATCATTCCGAAGATTTAACTTTACCAGATCATAGTTTCCTTCCCAGCCTTCATACCATAACC
The DNA here is from genome assembly GCA_017626095.1 of Lachnospiraceae bacterium. Lineage (GTDB taxonomy): Bacteria > Bacillota > Clostridia > Lachnospirales > Lachnospiraceae > UBA2882. Next base: position 333,763 of record JAGAJL010000012.1, on the reverse strand, counting down.
CATCGTTATAATTGGAATTGCCGCCAAAATCAATTCGGTAAAACCAATCTTTATAGGGAGAATTCTCCCTATTTTTCAGCACATCCTGAAAAGCCCAGAAGCCACGACCGACATGGTTGAAAACGCCGTCCAAAACAACTTTAATCCCCTCTTTGTGCAATGCATCACAAACTTTTTTAAAATCCGCATTATTGCCCAGACGACAATCGATTTTCGTATAATCTCTTGTATTGTATCCATGTGTATCCGATTCAAACACAGGCGAAAAATAAATAGCATTTGCTCCAACCTTTTTGATATGCGGAATCCACTCAATCACTTTCAATATTCTGGAAGTTTCCACCCCGTCATTTTCAAAGGGAGCCCCACAAAATCCCAAAGGATAAATTTGATAAAATACACTTTCATATGCCCACATAACGCATCCTCCTGCTGTCATCACAATATTTTGTGTTAATTGTACCACATACATACAAGATAAGAAATATGATATGGGGCAAATCCTCAAAAAATCTGCGGGGGTCAAATCCCGAAAAAATCAACATTACAATATCTATAAGTTTATTCGCACTTAAACGCTCATTTCTGACAACTATCATGATTCTTTAAATTATTTTTCCCTTTTCGGATTTGTGTTCCCATTATATATCTTTGTCCGCCGGCTTTTACGAGGTTTCGTGTCTTTCTCAGCGGCATGCTTAAGCATTTGAAAAACACTAGTTGTGAAAACATTTGTAAAAACACGTGTATTTTTCTCAATCACTCATTAGATTTACATAAATCAATTACATCATGTTATTTATTTTGAACTATGAGAATAAAAACTTGCAAATCAATCTGGGAGAAAACTTGCAAAAATATTGCATAACATTATTTATTTTTCCATAAATCCACATTTTACACATACTTATGCACATTTCAATTTTAGTTTTTTTCAGACACATTTTCGTATTAATCTTGCAAGTTTTTTGTCATATTCATTCATTTTTCGCCTTATTAATTCCTTTTTTATTCTTTATCGTCATTTTTCTGTGTCGTACTTTATGTAAACCATATCGCGTGTTATATATCGTTTTTTGTATTATTTGTGGATAATTTTGTTTATCATAACACCCCTTTTTTTGTAAAGATGACCGATTTGCATCTTTTTATTGGTAAATACCGCCAACACAAATCCAAAAAGAAAGCATAAAAATAACGACCGTATGGCCGTTATTTTATCTGCACAATATATATAACTCAAACTACAGTTCTTCCCAAAAGGACTTTGCATAGAGATACATCTCGGAAATTCCAACCGATTTCACATGTTTCCATTCTGCCGGAAACATTTTTTTATAACCTGCCTGTAAAAAACGTTCATCCAAGAGTGCAATAATCCCGGCATCGTCTTTGGTTCGGATGACACGACCGGCAGCCTGTAGCACCTTGTTCATACCGGGATATTTGTAAGCATAATCAAAACCATCCTGTCCCATGCTGTCAAAATGTTGCTTTAAAATCTCCCGTTCCGGTCCCACCTGCGGCAATCCGGTTCCAACGACAATCGCCCCAATCAACGAATCGTGTTTCAAATCAATTCCCTCTGAAAAAATACCTCCCTGGACGCAAAACCCTAAAAGCACTTTTGACGTGTCTTCCAAAAACGGTTCACAATCGGTTTTATTACCGGAAAAATTTATCTCTGTATGCTCATATGAGAGAGTTTTTTCAATGATTTGTACCTTTTCGTCTCCCATATTGTCATTTTCATTTTCAATTTGCATAGAAATCTGCTCAAAAAAACTTGAATTTCCGGCATTTTCGGCGCTTTTTTCAGCCTCTTCTTCAAAAGCGATTTCCATATCGATTTTCCCCTCAAAGTCAGGCGGCTCGCTATAAGAAAAAAATTTCAGGAAATCCTCTCTCTCCACTTCACTCATCCGGGACTTCTGCCGTAAGATTCTCACATGCTCTTCTTGTCCGTATAAATTCATAAAAGCATCATAGACATGCTCCAAAAAAGCATGGGACGGAAAAAACACCATATAATTACCATCTTTTGCATCAATCACCGCATGAATATATCTTGCAATATTTTCATATTCCGTTTCATTCCGTCTAGTGTATTTGCTGGTCACTTCCCGTCCAATCAGTTGTATCTGTCGATCCGGCGAAAACGTACTCTTTGCATACACCTCATAATCGCCGTCTTTACCACCTAACAGGCTTTTGTAATATTGAATTGGCAAAAAGGTAGCCGAAAATAACACAGAAGCTACACCTTTATCCATACATTTTTTCAACTCTTCAGACGGATCCACACAAAACTCTTTAATAAAGAAACGATCTTCTTCATCATAACCGGTATAGGTCACATAGTGTTCCGCATTCATTCGATCATAAGTATCTAAAAAACGGCCGATTTCAAAATAGAAATCTAATAAAATCTGCCTGATCGGACTTTCATCATGATCTTCTAAATATTGATTAATGGCACCATGCAGTTTATTACACGCATTGATAAACTTCGCGCATCCGGACAGAACCTTGTAATGCTCACACTCTTTTTTCAAAGCCAGCATTTCCTTATTACACTTTTCGGATAACCTGGCAATATACGGCGATATTTCTTTAACATCTGCGCAAAAACGCAGAAAATCCTCTTTTACCAAAACTGCAGAATACATATTTCTGCCCCGTTCCACGAGATTATGTGCTTCATCAATCAAAAACAGATACAAACCGCCCAGTCCTTCTGCAAAAAAGCGCCTTAAATAGGCATACGGATCAAATAAATAGTTGTAATCGCAAATAATACCATCCGAAAATAAACTCATATCAAGACACATCTCAAAGGGACAGACTTCATGCAGCAACGCATATTCCAAGATGGTCTCTCTGTCAAATTCATCTTCTTTTGTCAGCAGATCATAAACAGCATCATTGATGCGGTCATAATGCCCCTTTGCATAAGGGCAGGCTAATGGATTGCATACACATTCCTCAAGCGGACACATTTTTTCTTTTGCCGTAATGGTGACTGTTTTAAAACAAAAGCCCTGTTCTCGCAACAGCGCAAACGTTTCTCTGGCTACACTTCCTGTAATGGTTTTTGCCGTCAGATAAAATATTTTTTCCGCTTTCCCTTCTCCCACCGCTTTCACAGAAGGATAAATCGTAGAAATCGTCTTACCAACTCCCGTCGGTGCTTCTATAAACAGTTTTTTGTGCTCATTGATGGTCTGATACACATAACCGACCAGTTGCTTTTGTCCTGTGCGATATTCAAACGGGAATGACAGCTCACGGATGCTTTCCCGGCATTTTAATTTCCATTCATATTCAAAATCAGACCATTTCCGATACAAATCAATCATATGAAGAAACCACTTTTCCAGCTGGACAAACGAATAATTTTCATGAAAATACTTGATTTCCTCAGTCTCAATGTTGCAGTAGGTCATACGGACGCCAATCTGCGTCAATTTATTCTGTAGTGCATAAATATAGGCATAACACTGTGCCTGGGCAAGATGAACCGGCTCCGGTCCTTTAATCCTTTTCAATTCCCGATATGTAGATTTTATTTCATCAACTACAACCATATCCCCGTTTTGGCGATCTATTATTCCATCTGCACGCCCCTCAATTAAAATGGCATAATCAGCAAGCTGCACAGTATGGGAAAGTGACACTTCTGCATGATACTCTCCTCCCATCCTGCGCTGGATCATACGATGAATACGTGCGCCTTCAGCCATCGCATCTTCACTTCCGACACTTCTTCGATTGTCAATATCACCGCTGCGCATCAAAAATTCAACAAACGCACGGACTGAAATCTGTATTTCCAAAACGATTGGTCCTTTCAAATTTAACTGCTAAATATCACAAATCAGAACAATTGTTTGCCCATATATGAAGTGTACCACTTACCTGCCTTTAGCACAACCAACAATCCATTGTTAGCAATAAAACACACTACGAGAGTTTTATCATCTGTTTCATGTACGTCCAATGAAATTATGCATGTATAATTGCCTTAACCTCGTAAATCATAACGCAAAAAATGGCGAGAATCTGTCATTCCCGCCATTTCCGCTAAATTATTCAATTACTTTGACATTCTTTCTGATTTAATGCATCTTTCATCCAAAATCACAACTGCCAACCGACATATCACTCTTTAACTGGCAATCGCATAATTGGAAAGAAATGCTTCTAATTTTTCATCGGTTCCATTATATGAAACAGTCAGAACCTGGGAAAAATCAAGAGCAAGTACACCTAGAATAGACTTTGCATCTACTGTGTAACGATTGTAAGAGATATCGATATCAAAATCGCATTTTGATGCAATCTTAACCAATTCTCTTGCTTCAACGGGTCCTAATGAAATCTTACGTACTACCATCATGATAAAAGCCACCTTTCATTAACTTTCCATGCACTTTATCATATGCAAACCGCATATACTTTGTGCAAGGTTCATTGTTTCCAGCTGTCAATTCCCACTACATTGCACCCTTTATGAAAGAATTATAGCGAAATAAGGAATAATGTAAAGCACTTTTTTTCGTGCAATCCTTTTTCGCTACAACGTGTTAAATTTTTCCGTTTGATTTTATTAAATTTATTTTTAATTTTTGCAATTTTCTTTGGTTTTACGCCTTTTCTTGTCGATAAAACATTTCCATACAGCTCCAATCGCCAAAATTGGAAGTCCAAAAACCAGCACCCATAACACAAAATAAGACGCCGACTTCATCCTTTTCGAAGGCTCTGTATCTTCATCAGGCACATCATCCACATCCGGATTTTCGCTTTCTTCGACCAAGTCTGCTGTCTGCCTCGTTGTTACAATCGTTTCCTCCACAGCTTCTTCATCCAACAGGTAAGTAAGACGCCCTACATATAACAGTTCACTTTGAGCCAGTCCGCCATACATATTTAACGCAGCAACAACCAGGCGGGTTCTTTTCTTATTCGGAGCCTGAACTTCAAAATAGACATCTCCGTTTTCGTCCGGCTCGTATCGATAATATTCACCAAACGTTTTTCCATCGTTAAAACTGACTGTATAATATAGAATTCTACTATCCGGATCATAAGCAGACAATTTTCCCCGGATCATGCCGGTTTGTTCATCCACCTCCATCACTTCTGCCTCACACCACTCCGGCGGCGTATCATCCGGAGACATTCTCTCATTTGGAACCGGCGTTGCCTCATGCACTTCATTACTATAGTCCACACCCAATTGTTCCGACTTTAATCCAAAATATCTGGCTACAGCCGTCGCATCCAGAACGCCGTATTTTTGTGGCCAGGTATTATGATCGATATAAGATTTATCATTTACCTGATCCAAATGGCAATGTTCAATAATCACTGCCGGAATGTCATTCGCCGTACTCGAACGAATAATACCATAATAATCTGTTCCTCTCGAATTTAACCTCGTCTTGATGCCACGGTCATACAATCCTTCTTTTGTCAGCATTTCCAACTCAATTAATGAAAAATCCCTTCCAACAGCATAACATCTTCCGAAAGCTGAAATCCAACACTCTGTTCCAAACAGTTTGTGGAGTTCTGACATATTATAATGCAGACTTAACAAAAGATCCGCATCTACTTCTTTTGCAAACGCAGCCCGTTCTCCCAGTTCCATATCCACATCACTATCCCGTGTCAGATACACCTTTATGCCATCATACTTTTCCAGTTCTTCTTTCATAGCCTTTGCAGTATTGAACGTTAGGGTCTTTTCAATATAACCACCATAAATCGCTCCCGCATTTTTTCCCCCATGTCCGGGATCAATGACAACAACAATGGCATTTTCAGAAACGCTTTTCTCTGCGATTTCTGTTGCATTCAGTGTAACCGGACAACAAAGTATTCCCAATAGAATGAAAAAAGGCATTACCCCATATTTAATTTTTCGTCTTATAACTTCAAGTCCCATTTTCTCTCCTGCAGTCAGATTTTATATCATTCGTTGTTTGTCACATGTATCCTTTTCATACTCAGTCCGTTTCATCCGTTTTTTGACAACTATGATCGTCGATTTTATCAGACAGCCTGCTTGCGCTTTTATTATTTTAAGCGTATCAAAAGTTTTCTATTACATCAACATCTGTTTAGTCATTTAATTTGGTTTTCCGAAATTTACCAAAGATTGCACATATACATTTTTTGTCAAAATTCGAGAAATAAATTCTAAATATAACTTTTCTAATATTAATAAGATTCTCAAAAACGGAAATACTAATATCCATATAAGCCTATCACAAATCTGCTATAAATAGCATTAAATAGACATTTCTTAAAATTATTAAAGGAGAATTTAACAAATGGAGAAGATGAATCAATATATTGCATTAAATTTACAGAATGCTGCATTAGAACGTGGTATGGAAGAAGCAAATCTGAGTTCCCAGACCGATAGAGAACAAATGCGTGAGCTTGCCGATAAGCTTCGCAAAGACGGACGTTTATCCGATATAAAAGCAGCGCTGTCCAATGATGATTATAAAACAGCGCTGCAAAAAGAATATCATATTAAAAATGTCAATAACGAACAATGATATCAATCACGATCAAGATTAATACAATTATTTACCATTCATTACGGCCAATTACAAAATTAACGATCAATCATGATTGAATACATGTTCAAAAATCAGAATCCGGTAATTTAATATACTACTGAACATTCAGGTTAGAGTAACCCATCAAGCTTTCATCAACGGCCTTTGCCGCTTCCCGTCCTTCGCGGATTGCCCATACCACCAGAGACTGTCCTCTGTGTACGTCTCCTGCCGCAAACACATTGGGAACGCTGGTCTGATATTTTCCGGGCTCGGTTTTGATGTTTGTTCTTTCGTTTACTTCCACTTTAAAAGCATCCGTGAGATATTTCTGACTTCCCAAAAAGCCGGCTGCAATCAAAACGATATCCGCATCCATAACCGTTTCACTGCCTTCCACTTCAACCATTTTATTTCTTCCGGTTGCTTCATCTTTGACAAACTGCAGTTTTACAAGCTTCACTGCTTTTAAATTGCCGTTCTTGTCTTTGATGAACTCTTTTACGGTTGTCTCATAGATACGGGGATCATGTCCGTAAACGGCAATGGCTTCTTCCTGACCATAATCGGTCTTGCAGATTTTCGGCCATTCGGGCCATGGATTATTCTCTGCTCTGCAGTCGGGTGCTTTTGGCATCATCTCAATCTGTGTAACGGATTTGGCGCCATGTCTGATACTGGTTCCCACGCAGTCGTTTCCGGTATCACCACCACCGATAATAATGACATTTTTGTCTTTTGTATCAATGTATTTTTTGTCTTTGAAATCAGAATCCAACAACGACTTTGTGTTTCTGGTAAGGAAGTCTACAGCAAAATAAATTCCTTTTGCATCTCTTCCCGGTGCATTGATATCTCTCGGATTGGAAGCACCGCAACACAACACGACTTTGTCATACTGTGCCAGAATTTTGGATGCTTTGATATCCTGACCGATATTGGCATTTGTCACAAATTCAATGCCTTCTTCTTTCATGATATTGATTTTACGGTCAATAATATGTTTTTCCAACTTCATATTCGGAATTCCATACATCAGCAGGCCGCCGATACGGTCATTGCGCTCGTAAACGGTTACCGAATGTCCTCTTTTATTGAGCTGGTCGGCGCAGGCAAGTCCCGAAGGGCCGCTTCCGATGACCGCAATCTTTTTACCGGTCCGTACTTTCGGCGGTTTTGCAGCTGCATATCCGTTCGCATAGGCATGTTCTATAATTGCATGCTCATTTGCTTTTGATGCAACCGGTTCATCATATAATCCGCAGGTACATGCATTTTCGCACAATGCGGGGCATACACGGGAAGTAAACTCCGGAAAGTTATTTGTTTTTTTCAGACGCTTATATGCCTGTTCCCAGTTTCCGTTGTATACCAGATCATTCCATTCGGGAACCAGATTGTGTAACGGACAACCGCTTGCCATTCCCATAAGCATGGCTCCTGCCTGACAGAAAGGCACGCCGCACTCCATACAACGTGCGCCCTGTAATCTCTGTTTTTCTTCCGGGAGATACTCATGGAACTCATTAAAATGTTTTATTCTGCTTTTCGGTGCTTCTGCTTTTGCATTCACACGTTCATAATCTAAAAATCCTGTAGGTTTTCCCATTTTTGCACCTCCTATTTATTCTTGTTGGCATAGAACGCTTCAATCTGTGCCTGCTCTGCGCTCAGACCTTTTTCTTCCATCTGGACAATGGCCTTCTGCATTTCTTCGTAGTCATGAGGAATAATCTTTTTAAATTTCGGCAGATATTCTCCGAAATTATCCAAAATCTGCTTACCTTTTTCGGAATTGGTGTATGCTACATGCTCTTTAATCAGTTCCTTTAATTCCAAAACATCATATTTAGAAGTAATTTCATAAGAAGAAACCATATCCTTATTGGTCTTTGTATACAAATCATTGTTTTCATCCAGAACGTAAGCAATACCACCGCTCATACCGGCTGCAAAGTTCTTGCCAATACTTCCTAAGATGACCGCACGGCCTCCCGTCATATATTCACATCCGTGGTCGCCGCAGCCTTCGACTACTGCAATGGCACCGGAATTTCTAACACAGAAACGTTCTCCGGCAACACCGTTGATAAACGCTTTTCCGCTTGTCGCACCGTAGAGAGCCACATTTCCGATGATAATGTTTTCATCCTGTTTAAAGGTAGATCCCTTCGGCGGATAAACAATCAGCTTTCCGCCGGATAAGCCTTTGCCAAAGTAGTCATTGGAATCACCGACAAGCTCTAAAGTCAGGCCCTTCGGAATAAATGCTCCAAAGCTCTGACCGCCGGCGCCGTTACATAACACACGATACGTATCCTCGGGTAAGGTATTGTAAAATTTCTTTGTAATTTCAGAGCCTAAAATTGTACCGAAAGAACGGTCTGTGTTGGTAACATCCACTTCAATACTTCTCTTTGCACCGGTTTCCAATGCTTTAGAGAGCTGTTTTAACAAAACCTTTTCATCCTGTGTTTTTTCCAGTCCGAAGTCATAAACCTGTTTGGGATCAAAGATTACTTTTTCTTTGCTTCCGACATACGGATTATTTAAAATATTGGAAAGATCCACTTTTGCATAGCGCTCATCCAGAGTATCTCTTACCTTCAAAAACTCGGTATGACCAACCAGTTCATCAATCGTCTTCACACCAAGATCTGCCATAATTTCACGCATCTCCTGTGCGATAAAACGCATAAAGTTTTCTACATATTCCGGTTTTCCACGAAAACGTTTGCGAAGCTCCGGATTTTGTGTTGCCACGCCGACCGGACAAGTATCCAGATTACATACACGCATCATGACGCAACCCATGGTTACAAGCGGAGCCGTTGCAAAACCATATTCTTCCGCACCAAGCAAAGCCGCAATCACAACATCACGTCCGCTCATAAGTTTTCCGTCTGTCTCGATACGAACTTTATTTCTCAAGCCATTCTGGATCAGGGTCTGGTGTGTTTCCGCAAGACCAAGCTCCCACGGAAGTCCTGCATTGTGAATGGAATTTCTGGGTGCCGCACCGGTACCTCCATCATATCCGGATACCAGAATAACCTGTGCACCGGCTTTTGCAACACCGGCTGCGACGGTTCCGACACCTGCTTCAGAAACCAGTTTTACGGAAATTCTGGCATCTTTATTGGCATTTTTTAAATCATAAATTAATTGCGCCAAATCTTCGATCGAATAAATATCATGATGAGGCGGCGGTGATATCAGACCAACACCGGGGGTTGAATGTCTCGTTTTGGCAATCCATGGATAAACCTTTCCACCCGGAAGATGACCACCTTCGCCGGGCTTTGCACCCTGTGCCATTTTGATCTGGATTTCCTGCGCACTTGTCAGATATTTACTGGTAACACCAAATCGTCCGGATGCAACCTGTTTGATAGCAGAGCATTTATTTAATCCGTCCGGTCCGATGGAAAGCCTTTCCAAATCCTCGCCACCTTCACCGGTATTGGATTTGCCGCCCAGATTGTTCATGGCAATCGCCAGACACTCATGTGCTTCCTTACTGATGGAACCATAGGACATGGCACCGGTTTTAAATCTCTTTACGATAGAATCAACGCTTTCAACCTGGTCAATCGGTATTCCTTTTGCCGGATAATTGAAATCCATCAGGCCGCGTAAAGTCTTGGGACTGTTCTCATCATTGACACAGGCTGTATACTGTTTGAATAAGTCATAGTCACCGCGACGTGTTGATTCCTGCAGCAAGTGAATGGTCTGCGGATTGTATAAATGTTCATCACCACCGCTGCGTGCTTTGTGATGACCGGGACTATCCAGTGTAAGATCACTTTCCAGTCCTAACGGATCAAACGCAAGAGAATGAAGATCATTGACTTCTTTTTCGATATCCGCAATGCTGATACCGCCTACCCGGCAAACCGTACCGGCAAAATATTTATCCACCAACGCATAATCCAGACCGATTGCTTCAAAAATCTTGGAACCCTGATATGACTGAATGGTTGAAATACCCATTTTCGAAGCAATTTTTACGATACCGCTGATAATCGCATGGTTGTAATCATCCACTGCCGCATAATAATCTTTATCTAACATATGATTATCAATCAACTCTTTGATTGATTCCTGTGCCAGATATGGGTTGATTGCAGTTGCGCCAAAACCTAACAGGGTTGCAAAATGATGTACATTTCTGGGTTCTGCTGTCTCTAAGATGACAGAAACAGAAGTCCGTTTCTTGGTCTGAACCAGATGCTGCTGTAATGCAGATACCGCCAGTAAAGAAGGAATTGCCACATGATTTTCATCCACACCACGGTCGGACAAAATAATGATATTGACACCCTCGCGGAAAATACGGTCTACTTCAACAAAGAGACGATTGATTGCCTTTTCCAGACTCGTATTTTTGTAATAAGTAATCGGCACAACCTCTACCTTAAAGCCCTTAGCTTTCATGTTTTTGATTTTCAAAATATCGGTATTGGTTAAAATCGGATTTTCCACTTTTAAAATATCACAGTTTTCCGGCTTTTCTTCCAAAAGGTTTCCGCCTGTTCCGATATATACAGTTGTGGAAGTAACCACTTCCTCACGAATGGCATCAATCGGCGGATTGGTAACCTGCGCAAACAACTGCTTAAAATAGTCAAATAACGGATGGTATGTTTTATTCAAAACCGGAATTGGTGTATCAACACCCATGGCAGCAATTGCTTCACTTCCGTTTTTGGCCATCGGAAGAATGACCTGTTTCAACTCATCATAGGTATATCCGAACACTTTCTGCATTCTTTGTCTTTCTTCATAGGTAAATTCAGGAACACGCACATTCGGAATTTTCAATTCTCTCAATTTAACCAGATTTGAATCGAGCCATTCACCATATGGCTGTCTGCCTGCATAAGAATCTTTTAATTCTTCATCATCAATCACTTCACCTTTGACAGTGTCAATCAAAAGCATCTTTCCGGGATGAAGTCTCTCTTTTTTCACAATTTTAGCCGGATCAATCGGTAACACGCCGACTTCGGAAGAAAGAATAACCTCTCCGTCATCGGTAATATAATAGCGGGAAGGTCTTAAGCCGTTACGGTCAAGTACCGCCCCCATGATATCACCGTCGGAAAAGAGAATAGAAGCCGGTCCGTCCCACGGCTCCATCATCGTTGCATAATACTGGTAAAAATCTTTCTTTTTCTGTGACATGGTCTTGTTGTTTGACCAGGGCTCCGGAATCGTAATCATGACAGCAAGCGGCAACGGCATGCCACTCATAACTAAAAATTCCAGTGTATTATCAAGCATTGCCGAATCGGAACCGGACGCATCAATAACCGGAAGAATTTTATATAATTCCCCTTTTAAATGCTCAGATTCCATATTTTCTTCACGCGCCAACATTTTATCGGCATTACCTTTAATCGTATTGATTTCTCCGTTATGCACGATGAAACGGTTCGGATGTGCTCTCTCCCAGCTCGGATTGGTATTGGTTGAAAAACGGGAGTGTACCAATGCAATTGCGGATAAATAGTCCGGATCCTGCAAATCCTGAAAGAATGTACGAAGCTGTCCGACTAAGAACATACCTTTATAAACAATAGTACGACTGCTTAAGGAAACTACATACGTTACATCGTTGGACTGTTCAAAAATCCTACGGACGATATATAATTTGCGGTCAAACTCCAGACCTTTTTCCAGTTCCGAAGGCTTTTTGATAAACGCCTGCATAATACAAGGCATACATTCTACTGCTTTGTGACCCAAAACTTCCGGTTTGGTCGGGACCTCTCTCCAGCCAAGAAATGAAAGGCCTTCTTTTTCTACAATGATTTCAAACATCTTTTTGGCCTGATTTCTCTGAAGTTCATCCTGCGGAAAAAAGAACATACCGACACCGTATTCTCTTTCCTCACCAATAAAAATGCCGAGGGTTTTCGTGACCTTTGTGAAGAATTTGTGTGGGATCTGTGTTAAGATACCTACTCCATCTCCGGTCTTACCCTCGGCGTCTTTGCCTGCTCTGTGTTCTAAGTTTTCTACAATTTTTAATGCGTTCTCAACTGTTTCTCGGCTTTTCTTTCCGTTAATGTTTACACATGCACCGATACCGCAGTTGTCATGCTCAAATTCTTCCCTGTATAAGGGAGACTTTGGCACGCTTAACTTTGCGTCAAACATGTGGAATCTCCTTCCTTAGTTTTTTCTTATGATTAATTTTTGTTTGAAATGAATATACACCCATTTTTTTTACTTGTAAAGAGTTGTCAGCAAAAAATTTTATTTGAATTGTCAGATAATTAGACAATTCAACATTTCATTTTATTGTTTTTTGATTTTTTATTGAATTTTCTGTCTTTTTAGGCATCTTCACGACATTTCTTACTTTTAATTATTTATAGCTTTGGAGACCCAGGAAGGCGCCCTTGCAGAAATGATATATCTTTGTCCGCCGACTTTTACGAAGTTTTGTGTCTTTCTTAGCGGCATGGCGAACAAAATTAATGCCTGGTTTCAACTGTCTGAAGACGAAGTCTGAGTTTTGAAACCGGCTGCTTTATCTTTTTTTATAAGCACAAGTCCAAGCACCGCTGCTAAAACACCGCAACCAACAACACTAGCCACATGAAACATCGCCTGATTAAGTGCCGGTATAACACTGACCAGATAAACAGCAATGTTAGCAGCACTGTGGAAAAGGATATTTGCTTTCAAGCTCCGATATTTTTCAAACATCCATGCCAACAGACAGCCCATAATAAATCCGTATAAAAGCTGAACGAAATTTCCATGATACGCACCGAAAATCAAAGCTGAAATCGGAATGCAGAACATCACGGGATAATAGAGCCTCATTCTTCCATAAATCAGGCCTCGAAATATCAGCTCTTCTCCGACCGGCTTAATCAGACCATAAATCAAAAGTCCCCATCCGATTGCAACCGAATACTGAACCCCTGCCACTTCTTTATAAGCCTGTGACGAAGTCATAATCTGAAAATAGGAGAAAAGCAGATTTAAAAACAACGCCAATGTAACTCCAAGCCCCGCAATCCATGCAACGTCACGAAGCAAACGCTTGTCCCTCCGTCTTTTTACAACAAGGGAAATCGGCTTTTTCTTCTCCTTTTGATACAACACCAAAAAGACAATAGCACACACCAAAGTCGCAAATGCATCAAAGTAAACCGCCACCCTTGAAGAATGCGTCGAAAACCATCCTGCATAAGAACGGAATGCACCGTTTAAAGCAGTGTCAAGCAAAATCTGTAAAATAAATAAAACCGCATAGGTCAGGGCAAAATTATATACAAGAGGCATCAGCACATGAAAACTCTTTTTAAATGTATTGGATGTTCCAGTCTGCAAAGCGGGTTTTTCTCCCAAGATAATTTCATACACATCATCCAGATTATCCGTAATATAGGTTGCTCCCGCTTCTTTTAGTTCTCCTTCCGCCGCATATCCATAACTGACACCAATGCTGTCCAAAAAGAAATGCTTTGCGCCCTCAATATCAAATTTGCGGTCACCAACCATCAGAATCTGATCAATCGGAATAATCCTTTTGTCCTTGTTTCGCAAGATTTTTTCTTCCGGAACATGAAACAGCAAAGAAAGTGCTTCCCGCATGATATCAATTTTTTCCACTTTCTTTTCACTCATATCACTTCCGGCAACTACTTCAAAATACTGCTCAATCTCAAAATGTTTCAGAATCCGTTCTACGAAAAGCTTTGGCTTACTTGAAGCAACAGCCATGTGAACGCCCCTATCATGCAGAGTTTTTAAAAGCTCTTTCATACCGGGATAAAGTTCATTTTCAAAAATACCAATCGAAGCGTAACGCTCTCTGTATTTTTTGATCCCGAGTTCGCACTGTTCATCACTCAAATGATAAAAATCGCGAAAACTGTTTCGAAGCGGCGGTCCGATAAAACATTCCAGCTTATCTAAATCCGGTTCATCTATTTTCATTTCATGCAGTGCATACTGCACCGATTTACAAATCCCCTCTTTCGGATCCGTCAAAGTTCCGTCAAGGTCAAACAAGACATATTGATACATCTTTTTCCTCATTTCTAAAAGTTGTATATCTTACTAATTGAATGTATAATCATTGTATGATGTGTTCGTGAATTGCGTAGCAATCCAGCCATCCAAATACATCAATGAGTAACAAAATTCACTTTTGACAATCGGTTGAACGTTGCTTGGCAACAAAGCAATGCGTTGCATACACAAGAATAACATAAATGGAGCATAATTGAAAACATGAAAGAGTTTATGACCGAAGAAAAAAAAGAAGATTCTTCCATTGAATATATTATCATAGAAAACGGCGAAGAAAAAAAGAACGAGAATAAGGATAACATTGAATCAGAATCAGATAAAAACGCTGACAAATCCCGGAAAAGAAAAATTAAAAAGAGAATTAAAAACAAAAAAATATCCAAAGAATTGATAAAAGAAATTGTAGAATATGTTTTGATTTTTCTGATTGCACTGGTAGTCATGCTATTATTAAACAAATATATCATTATCAATGCCCGTATCCCATCCGCATCCATGGAAGATACCGTCATGACCGGCGACCGTCTGATCGGCAATCGTCTTGCTTATAAAAATGATATTCCACAACGTTTTGATGTCATTATCTTCAAATTTCCGGACAACGAATCAGAGTTATACATCAAACGAATTATCGGTCTCCCCGGTGAAACCGTAACCATTACCGGCGGAAAAGTATACATCAACGACAGTACGACTCCGTTGGATGATTCTTTTACCAAAGAAATCCCTGCTTCAACCAGTTTCGGACCATATTATGTTCCATCAAACTGCTACTTTGTCATGGGCGACAATCGAAACAACTCCTACGATTCCCGTTACTGGACCCATACCTTTGTAAAAAGTGAGCAGATATTAGGTAAGGCCATGTTCCGCTATTATCCTTTTAATAAAATCAGTAAAGTGGAATAAAATTAGTGAAGTTCTTTGAAAATAAATATGCGTTTGACATATAATCGGTGAAATGGTAGTATAATTGCAAAAGGTGCTACCGATAGACGGTTAGCCTGATATTGAGGTTCAAAAATGACCGCCAAGTTTGCAGACTGTGGGCGGTTATTTTTGTGTTTATTTCTTGCTCTTAGAACCCACGGTATAACCAAGAGCAAAGCAAGTTAAACACAAGCTGATAATGGCTATAAAAAGTTCCGTTGTAAGCATACGCACAAAACCTCCTCACAAGATTTCCACAAGTGGATTTCTATGTAAACAGAGCTATGACTCTCTGGAGAAGGCTAACCGCCTACCGTATATAGTAGCACTTAATTATTATACCAAACATACGTTTGGTTTTCGAGACATACATAACGATAAGAAAAACTTTGTTCATATAAGCTGATTTATTTAACCATTGACAAACATTGCCAAAACCGTTATAGTTTGAACGTACAAATAAATATTTGCTAGGGGAGCCCACCGGCTGAGATTGTGATATGATCACTAACCCTCACTACTTGAACCGGATAATACCGGCGTAAGGAAGCAGTTTTAAGTAAAATACTGATAAATAACCATATCAAATAGTGATACGAAAGAATTACAAACAGATATCATACATTTTTGTGGTTGTTTTCTGCCGATAGCTTAAAACGCCATCACTCCCCTCCTAAGCAATTTATCAAGGAGGTTTTTTTATGTCCAGAAACTCAAAAACACGTATTCTTGTGGAAGGAGCTATGCTGATTGCTCTCGCAACCGTTCTTTCCTATCTGAAAATCTTTGAAATGCCATTTGGCGGGTCCATCACCTTAGAGATGCTTCCCCTAGTCATCATGGGACTTCGAAGAGGTCCTAAATGGGGGTGTCTGACAGGTTTTGTTCATGGTCTTTTACAGATGATCATCGGTTTTTCCAATGTCATGTACTGTGCAACTCTGATTTCTCAAATCGGCTGTATTTTATTGGATTATTTGTTAGCATTTTCAGTATTGGGACTGGCACCGCTTTTTGCATCACTTTTGAAAAACAATAAAAAAATCGGTTTTATTGTAGGTTCTGTTTGTGTATGTATCTTAAGATTTTTATGCAGTTTCCTGTCAGGATGGCTTCTTTGGGGCAGCTACGCACCCGAAGGAATGCATGCAGCATACTACAGCCTTGTTTATAACGGAGCATATATGCTTCCCGATACCATTATTTTAGCTGTTGTCGTTGCAATTCTTGCTTATACCGTTCCCAAAATTTTCTGGGCAGAAGAATAAGGTTGACATGCTGATCAATTAAAACACAATGTAATGCGTTTATTTTGCATTTTTATAATTTATTAAGCGATATCTCCAAGTGGTAAAAGTATTTTTGCCACTCGCTTTTTAATATGATAAAATAGAAAAAAGCGTAATAAGGGGGTTTTTCTATGATTTCTGTCAGTTTATGTATGATTGTTAAAAATGAGGAACAAGTTTTATCTCGTTGTTTGAATTCCATTGCTGATTTAATGGATGAAATCATCATTGTGGATACCGGCTCCACAGACCGTACCAAAGAAATTGCAGCACGTTATACCGATCGCATCTATGATTTCCCCTGGAATGGAAGTTTTAGCGATGCGCGTAATTTTTCTTTTTCAAAAGCCACCAAGGATTACATATACTGTGCCGATGCTGATGAAGTGCTTGACGAAGAAAACCATCAGAAATTTCTTATGTTAAAAAAAGGATTACTTCCGGAAATCGATATCGTCCAGATGTATTATGATAATCAGCTTTCTTATAATACCATTTATAATTATGACAAAGAGCTTCGTCCCAAATTGTATCGGAGGATTCGACATTTCGTCTGGGAAAGTGCGATTCACGAAGCAGTCCGCTTAGATCCTTTAATTTATGATAGTGACATCGTGATTACCCACCGTCCTACCTGCAATCATAAAGGCCGTGATCTGGCTGCGTTTGAAAGACTTTGCAAAGACGATGTCAGATTAAACAAGAGACTGCATAACCTGTATGCAAAAGAATTGATGATTGCCGGCGAACCGGAAGATTTTCGTTCTGCCTATCCTGCGTTTGAAAAATCCATTGTTGACCCGGATCGGACACCGGATGAGATTTTGGAAGCGTGTTGCATCTGTACCAAGGCCAGTCTGATTTCCAAAAACTTTCTGGAATTTTTTAAATATACAACTAAAGCCATGGCAATCGGTGGCTGCAGCGAAATCTGCTGTTGTCTGGCAGAATATTATAAAAACATTGAGCAAAACACTTCAGAAGCCGCACTTTGGTATTACAATGCAGCATTTGAAACCGAAAGTATTTTAGATTTGAAATGTCATACCACCATTCCATTAAATGCCTTGATTGACATTTGCACCGAAAACGGTAATTTGGAAGAGGCCGAACACTATCGGCAGATGTTAGCTTCCGAATAATGAAATGAAGCGGCATATTCACAAAGTAGTTATTAAATGCCCGGTTTCAAAACTCAGACTTCGTCTTCAGACAGTTGAAACCGGGCATTCCTTTTTGTTCGCTATGCCGCTAAGAAAGGTTTAAAACATCAGAAAAGAAAAAGGAATAAATTTTCACACCTTCCACTGTTTTTTGCGTAATCCGCTCCAATGCCTCTTTATAGTAATCCATCTGAACCCGGTATCGGTTAATCAGATCTTCTCTTTTTTCTACCCGGTCTGTCTTGTAATCAACCAAGTAGATTTTTCCATCTTCTTCATAAAAAGCATCGATAATACCCTGTATCAACATGGTCTCATCCTGGGGAAATATCTCATCTACGCGTTTTGCCGGAATTTCCATAACGAACGGCTGCTCTTTGAATAACAATTGTTTTTCATTTGCCGCCATCATTTTTTTAGCTAAATCGCTGCAAAGAAAAGCCACAATTTTTCTATCATCCACCAAATCCATATCTCTTTCAGACATCAATTTCGCCTCAATTATGCGCTTCTTCTCATTTGTTAAATTCTCTTTTAATTTTTTTATTGCTGTTTCTGTTGCTATCTTTTCTTCTGCTATTGTTCTTTCTGCTTCATTCTCCGCCTTTTTCACAAATTTTTCCTGAAGTATTTTATCACTTACAACATTTTCTGCATCTTCTTCACGCAAACTCTGTGCAAAGGATTGAAAATCTAAAAGCTCCATCAATCTATGATAGGCGGTTCCTCTGGCGGCACCTAAAACCTTCACCTCTTCTTTCATAAATTCCGGAATAATCTGTGTTTTTTTCTCTGTATCAAACACCACCATAGTCTGTTCATCTTCATGCAAAGCAGCATGCTTTAATTCCGAGACACTGGTCTTATTATATAAACCTTCCAGTTCCGGATGCGGATAGGCAGCATGAATTACCCGGGAAAGTTCCCGGCTCTTTGTCTCATCTGCTGCTTTCAGAGTTTTTAAGAAAACATCTTTTTTCATTCTGTCTTCCAAAAACTGTCGGGCCTGATTTAGCTGTAAATCATCTTCATGAAAAAGGGTAACCTCAAACAGTTTCTCCGGCTGATCCCGGTACAAAGCCATCACATAAAAAATCAATTTCAAATAATGATTGCATTCCAAAATCAGCTGTCCATCCAGTTTGCGGACCGATACTGCTTTATGACTTTCATCTCCAACCATCTGAGCACACGCTTCTAAGGTCTTTTCATAATCGGAAACCGTACCTGTTAAAATGCATTTTTCCTTTGCCCTGGTCAGAGCAACATAAAGGACTCGAAGTTCCTCTCCCATACTGTCAACCAATTGCTGTCTGGCAATCCACTTTTGCTTAATGGTATTTCTTCGGAATTTGTCCTGATAATTACGGTATTCTATTCCGATACCCAGATCTGTATGCAACAATAGGGAACCGTTGATGTCTCTACGGTTAAAGCGTTTTGCCAGTCCCGATACAAAACACACCGGAAATTCCAGCCCTTTCGACTTATGGATAGTCATGATACGAACCGCATTTGCATGATCCTCTCCACCATTCCCATAGTCGATTTCATATTTTTCCAACTGTTTCATATATTGCAGAAACCCAAATAAGCCATGCATCCGACTCTGTTCATAGGTCTTTGCCTGAGTAAGAAGCATTTCAACGGTCTCGCGCCGGCTACCACCTGCCGGAAGGGCAGAAACGTAATCGAGATAGCGGTGCTTTCTGATAAATGTGTATAAAAAATCATGCACCGTTTCTGTTTTTGCAAGCATACGCATCCCTGTAAGTTCATCAAGAAACGCCTTTGCCTTTCCATTGTCACAGCGTTTCAATTTCTCATAAAAGGACAGTTCTTTTTCATCTTCCGACTGAATCAGTGCAATTTCTGCCATCTCTTCGTCACTAAATCCATACAGAGGAGATTTTAAAACTGCTGCCAGAGGGATATCCCGGTAAGGATTAACACAAATTTCCAGATATTGCAACAAAACCCGGATTTCCACTGCGGAAAAATAACCGGTCTTACTCGGGACAACCGTCGGAATTCCTTCGCGTTTCAAGACTTCCTGAAGCTTATTTTCCAAAGTCCCAATGGAACGGGTCAATATGACAATATCGTCATATTTCACCAGGCGCAGTTTTCCGGTTTCTTTATCCGTTACCTGCGTCTCTTTCATCAGATGTTTAATTCTCTGCGCAATCATGACAGCCTCACCCTCAGCTGCCTTCATCTCAGCCTTTTCTCCGTTTTCACCGTTTTGTTCAAATAACAAAAGTTCCGCACGATAAGCATCTGTTTTTTCCTCGTCCTCTGGATAAACCGCTCCCGGATACAAAGCAGCAGCTTCATCATATTCCACGCCGCCCACATCCTGATGCATGAGAGGATAAAAGACATCATTTACCAGCGCAAGTACCGTCTGTCTGCTTCTGAAATTTTGTTTTAAATCGATTCGGGCACAGCCCGGCGCCTCATTTTCGGCGTATCGGCTGTACTTTTCCATAAAAATCTCCGGTCTTGCCATACGGAAACGGTAAATACTCTGTTTCATGTCCCCAACCATAAAACGGTTGGGCATTTCATCCCGTTCGCGGGAAACTACGGAAAGAAGCAATTCCTGTACATCATTGCTATCCTGATATTCATCAATCATAACAGCCTCAAAATAGTTTTGATACCAGAGCGCTGTCTTTGTCGGTTGATTGTCTTCATCTACCAAAATCTGAAGTGCATAATGCTCCATGTCCGAAAAGTCAATGATATTTTCTTTTCGTTTATCCATTGCAAACTGCTCTATAAAAGATAAGGTCAGTCTGATTAACGGTTTTAACAATCCTCCCGCCTTTTGCATATCCTCGAAAAGATCCGGTCCGGATTCATAAAAGAAATTTTCCTGCAGTTTTTTGATTCGCTCCTTTACCGTTGTACGTAGCGCCTGCACCTGATTTTTGATTGCATCGTCACAACTGTCTTTTTTTGCGGCAGGAAGTCTGAAAAATTCCATTTCATGAATTTCCTGACACAGGCTTTCATAATCCTTAGCATCAGCTAATTTTTCAAGCATTTTCGATTCTTTGGTCAAAACCGGAAGATAAGACTCCGGTCCGCCACCGCTTTCGCATAAAGAAAGCATACGGTCATAATAATCAAGCAGTCCTTTGATTTCAAAACGCACTTCTTTTAACATGGCCCGAAAAAAAGCACTGTTTAAAAACTCACCATAATCCTTGCATTCATAATCAAAAAGGGTCTGATTTAGCCATTTTTCCGGATATGGCTGACTCATGACAAATGCATAAATCTGATTGACCATTTCCTCAAGCTGCGAATCCCGTCCTTTGACAGAAAATGCATTCGCTAAATTCAGAAAATCCGGTTCCTTTTTTGCATATGCATCTTCTATGGTCTTTTCCAAAGCCTTTTTCTGCATCCACTTCATCCTGCCGGGATCACCGATGGAAAAGCCCGGATCCAAATCAATTTCCTGAAAATGATTCATCAAAATATAACGACAGAAGCTGTCGATGGTGGTAATCATGGCATGGTTAATCAAGATGGACTGGCGCTGCAAAAAAATATCCTCCGGGTCCTTTTCTAAACGTTCTAAAATAGCCCGGTGAATACGTTCACGCATCTCTGCAGCCGCAGCGTTGGTAAAAGTTACCACTAATAGCCGGTCTATATCCACCGGATGTTCTTTATCGGTCACAAGTCCCAAAATGCGCTCGACTAAAACAGCCGTTTTTCCGGAACCGGCTGCTGCGGAAACCAATACATTATGATTTCGAATCGTTATGACCTTTTTCTGATCTGTCGTAAATTCCATCCTCAGTCAGCTCCTTTTTTATTTCTTCATATACCTGATCACCCTTAAGAAGCATCTCGCGCTCTTTATAACCGGGGAGTTTTTTATCAAATCCGCATATACCTTTATAAGCACAATACTGACAACTGCTCTGCGCAGACTGCTCCATGACCGGATTGATATCGATTTTTCCATTCAGGATATCCTGTCCGATTTTTCTCACCTTCGCATCCGTAAATTGGCGAATCAATTCAAACTGTTCTGCAGTTGCTGTTTGCGAAGCACTTGCCAGTTCTCCGTTTTTCTTATATTTTACCGGAATCACCGATGATTCGGTTTCCTGTGTTGAATCCAGATGTTTCAGTACTTCGTCATTCTCCAGGATCAAGCCCTGCACCCGAAGTTCTTTGTGAATTCTTTCCCTTCGTTCCAGTGGATTTTCTGTCGTATCTCCAACCGGCATGGGGTCTGCAATTTCATAAAAAAAGCAGGCACAAGGAATGACCTTTTTATCCGGATTCTTTTTTTGCCATGCGGCAACAGCGCCATTCATATAAACTGACAGCTGTAAATCCAGCCCATGATACAAACGCGCAATATCAAAGCTGTGTTTTCCCGATTTATAATCCAAAATCTTCACATAAATTCCATTCTTATCCTGCGCAATATCCAGACGATCGATGCTTCCGTAAAGCCTGGGATTCTCCATATATTGAAACTTTAGCTCATAATCTGCCGGAACAAAATCACCCTTTCCTAATTGATAAGAAAGACTGTCTAACGTTGTCTTTAAAATATCCTTGGTTCTCTCTTTCAATGCCTCATTACGTGCCGTATCCAGCAAAACCGTATTTCGGTATTCCTTTGCAAATCGTTCCACCGCATCATCAACAAAGGCATCTGCCTCTTCTTTTTTATACGAATTCCAGTCATATCCCTTTACGCTAAGATAATTACCAAACTGATAAAGTGTATCATGATATAAATTACCCAAATCCGTCAGTGAAAAATCAAACGTCTCCTCCTCTTTGAGCTTCAGACCATATTTCAAAAAGTGCTCATATGCACAGGCACTGAATGTTTCCAGCCGGCTGACACTGGTATACAGCTTTTCTCCAAACAGTGCTTTTGCAACACCTTGCGAAAGCTTTCCACCCCGGTATTGAAAAAAAGCAGAGTCTAAAAGCTTTTCAAAAATCTCCTGATCTTTATAAATTTTGGCAAGGCAAAGAAGCTTTTCCCATTCTTTGGAATCACGAAAAACAATGCCGGAAACATACTCCCGCATCAGGCGCGACAAAAGCTTTAATCCGCTTTCCTCACTCTCCACCGCCCCGAGCATATCCGCATCGGTAACGGTCATAACCTCCAAATCGGAAAACAATTTGGAAACGGTATGTATCAAATAAGATGGCCGTAATTGATTACCGCCTTCATCAACCTCCGAAAAAGAAAGGATCAGGTTTTCTGACGGTTGCGTCATATTCATATAAAGATACAGTCTTTCCTCAAAGCTTTTCTGACGTGGTGTCGGTGCAAGCTCCGCACCCAGATCTGTCAGAAGGGTTCTCTCTAAATCCGACAAAATGCCTCCGCTCGAACCATGTCCGGGAATAATCCCGTCATTTACCCCAACAACAAATAACACCTTGATTGGTTTTAAACGCGTACGCTCCAAATCGCCGGCAATCACCTGATCCACACTCTGCGGAATACTTCCGACTTTCAGCTCCGCAAATCCGGCCTTTAAAATCTCTCCGTATTCATCCAGTGCCATTTCCTCATCCAATAAGGCATAAATCTGATCAAACAAAGTCATTACGGCACCATATACCTGTTCGTACTCTTTTGCACGTGCCGGCATGTTTTTTGTCAAAAAATCATCTGCCTGCTTCTGCAGTTTTTCTTCTAAATTCAATCTGACACAAATGTCATACAGCAACCGGGTATAGTTTCTGGCGTTTTTATCTGTCATATTTAAAAACGGCTGCAGACAGGATATCAGTTCTTTACGAACCGCTTCCGCCGCTTCTTCAGGATTTTCTAACCCATTTTTTTCGTTTTCTCTGTTTCTCATCTCGCAAAAAGAAGTCTGGTATTTTCTTTTTCCTCGTATTCCACGGCTTGAGATAAAAGTCTCAAATAAGTCAATCTGCTCTTCTTGCAGATTAAAATATCCGACACGCAAAAGCTCCATAACGGCATCATAAGAAAAATCCGTTGTCAGAACTTTTATAATGCCCAACAAAAATACCATCAACGGATGGAATAACAGACTTTTATTCTGATCCAGAAAGAGGGGAATTTTCTGCTCTGCAAAGCTTTCCCTAAGTATTTGACCATAGGCTTCTAAATCACCCGTTATAACGGCAAAATCACGATAACAATACCCCCTCTCCCGTATTAAGCGCCGGATGTTCAGACACACCCAGTCAATCTCAGTCTTGGGATTTGTACAGCGAATCAGTGAAATCTGTTCTTTGCAGGAAACCTTTGGATTAAGATGCTGACGAAACAGATTTTGCTCTAAATGAGCAAGTCCAGGCCGATTTTCAAACCGCACAGCCGGTCTTTTTGTCAAAACGACATCCTCGTCTCGTTCCGTATTTTGATCGGCGGCAAGCTTACACAATCTCCGATAGGCTTTCGCCGTCAGATAATACATGCTCTGCGTGATATCACCGTCAGCCAGGTCCTCTTTTGTATCACCCAACAGCGTCACAATCACCTGACTGCAAAGAAGCATCATTTCCTGCAGCAAACGCTCCTGTATGGGCGTAAAACCGGTAAAACCGTCAAACACAACAACACTGTCCCGAACCAAAGCTGACCGATGCAAATTTTTCACCAACACATCCATGCTTTCCTCGGTTGTGATAAATTTATCCGCAATATATTTTTTGTACCCTCTGTATAAAATCTGCAAATCCGACAGCTTGGCGCTAAGATTTCCTTTTTCTTTTGTCTGCTCACAAAATTTTGTCAGATCATCCGGTGATATTCCATACTGTGCAAATTCCGAAATCATGGATTTCACCTGTGCAATATATCCGACTTTCTTCATATTGGCACCAACCACCGACAACTGCTTGTCACAATCTGCAGCCACTTTGCGAAGAATCAGATTTTTGCCGGTATCATCCAGTTTCGGCAGGCTCTCAAATCCAAGTTCTTCAAAGATTCGATGTGCCAGTCGGCCGAAGCTCAATACTTCCACATTTAAGATTCCGCCATGCTCGGACAGATGGCAGAGCACCTTCTGGGTCTGCATGGTAAACTGGTCCGGAACAATGACAAAAAAGCGTCTGAAAGGCTCTTGTTTCGCACGCTTTAACACTTCTTTATATACAGTTGTACTTTTTCCGGTGCCGGAGGCACCAATATAAAACTGAAGTGACATATCAACTTTCCTTTTACTGTCTTTCCTGTTTTTGTCCACCGCTGTCATCGCTGCCATTGCTGTCATCGCTGCCATTGCTGTCGTTGCGGGAAGATATTGTATTTTTCCACTATGCGTTCGTTCATAAGTTTATCTAAATATTCCGAGCAATGTCTTAATAACCGGACGCACACGGCGCATATGCGGCATCCTGCCTTAGATGCGCCTTTCGTGACATCCATGTCACGAAGTGCTGATACTTTGTCGGAATATTAAGATAAACTAATGAACTTCCGCCAAATAGTGGTAAAATACAATATCTTCCCGCAACTTAGTGAATCGGCAGTATACATTATTACTGCTGCCATCAATTCCATTTCCATAAAGCAGAATATTACATATAGATGATCTCAGAGTTAAAAGATGCTACTTTTCATGCAATCTGCAAAACAGGCGAAAGCAGTTCAATCAGCACGTATTTCAACTGTTTTTAGGATTGCAAGAGCTCAAAACGCGTAACACTCCATTGAGATTGGAACATACAGTTGGCTGGGACTTGTATTCTTGAGAGTTTTTTATGCAGATATATTAGTTTATCTTAATATTTCGTTTCATTTCAGCAATTCGCGACATGGATGTCGCGAAAGGTGCACGTCGGACATGGATGTCCGGGTGCACCGGTGCGTCCGATGCCCAAAAACCATCACGAAATATTTAGATAAACTTATATATCGTAATCAAAACTCGAGAGAATACAAGTCCCGGCTAACGTCCGTCTCCAAACGTCCTTTTCCCTGCTAGTCGATGACGGGAGTAAAATCGTCTGTGTCGGCGCAGAAAAATCCTTCGTTGGCAGAAATGATTTTTCGCATGACTTTTTCACATTTTTCAAACGCAATGGGCGGAAGCGTAACAAAGAATAACGCCTTTACCTCGTGGTCTTTTAAAAACTGATTGCTGTATTCGTCTCTCAAATCCGGCTCACACGCCTCAAAGTCCATAGAAGCTTTCTCTTCGATTCCGACTTCCAAAACACCGGCTTCTTTCCAGATTTCGATGTCATAATCATCTGAAGAAACAGCAGTCTTCAAATCTTCTACCGTGATTTCAGATGTCGCCATATAATACCAATGGAGTGGAAAATCCGGTTTCTTTTTGTGTGTTTGCACCTTTGTCTGCTCTTTCGATTTCCCTGTTACATTTGCTTTTCCTTTTGTTTTTCCCTTATTGTCTTTCATATAGGATCCTTTCTCTTATTCTATCTTATCCCCTTATATTTCCTTACAGTATTTATCATTTAATCTTTCGTTTTCCTGATGATTATGATGTCAGGCTTAAAATGTATAACTTATTTTCTATTACAGTCTATCATATTTTGTCAAAAACAAAAACGTCCCGATTAAAATCTTCGGAACGTTTTTGAAACATGTTTATTTTGCTTTTCATTTGGCATTGTTATTTGATTTGCCAATTCTATTTTCTGTTCTTTGATACGACTATTTTTCGATTATGTTTCACTTGTTTTAAATTCATAATCCTTACCGGGCAGAACAGCATTCAAGATAATTCCGGCAATTGCTGCGATAGAAAGAGATGTCAGGGTAACACTGGTAGAACCAATCATAAATGTGATACCGTTTGTAAATCCCAAACCGCAAACCATGATAACCGCTGCAATAATCAGATTGCGTGACTTTTTAAAATCAACATGGTTTTCAACAACATTGCGAACACCGATAGCGGAAATCATTCCATATAGAATAAAACTGATGCCACCGATAATGGAAGCTGGAAGAGAACCGATTATTTCAGCAACCTTGGGGAAAGCACTTAATACAATAGCGTATATGGCTGCCAAGCGAACAACCGAAGGATCATAAACATGAGATAATTCCAGAACGCCTGTATTTTCTCCGTATGTTGTATTGGCAGGACCGCCGATGATACCTGCAAATGCTGTTGCGATACCATCTCCGATTAAGGTACGGTGAAGTCCCGGTTCTTCAATGAAGTTTTCGCCAACGGTAGCAGAAATCGCTGAAACATCACCAATATGTTCCATCATGGTAGCAATGGCAATCGGAGCCATTACCAAAATCGCCGTAAGATCAAATTTGCAAAGCTGGAAAGGCGGCAATCCGATGATACTTGCACTGGCAACTCCGGAAAAGTTTAAAATTGCACTTCCGTCGGGATTTGTAAAGCCGACTGCCTGAAAAATGATTGCTACAATATAGGAAATCACAACGCCCAAAAGAATGGGAAGGATTCTCAACATCCCTTTGCCCCAGATATTGAACACTACAACAACTGCCAATGCAATCAATGCTAAAATCCAGTTGGTGGAAGCATTGGAAATAGCAGAAGGAGCAAGGCTTAATCCGATACAGACAATCATCGGACCGGTCACAACAGGCGGTAAGAAACGCATAACCCGCTTGATACCGACTGCTTTGATAATCAGCGCCAGTACGACATATAAAAGTCCTGCAACAACAATACCTCCGCATGCATAGGGTAACTTTTCACCCATTGTCATGTCTGCATATTTTCCGGTATTTAATGCTGCCACAGAAGCAAAACCGCCTAAAAATGCGAAGGATGAACCGAGAAATGCAGGTACCTTTAACTTGGAGCAAACATGAAAAAATAATGTTCCCACGCCGGCACAGAATAAAGTAACCTGAATCGATAACCCTTCGCCTTCGAAATAACCATTAACTAAAATCGGAACTAAAATTGTTGCGCCAAACATTGCAAACATATGCTGCAAGCCTAACAAAAGCATCTTGGGAATTCCAAGCTGTTTGGCATCTCGGATAGCTGTTTTTTGTGTCTCCACTATTTTTTCCTCCCATCATGTATGAAAATAATTATGTCATTCAAGGCTTTAACCCCTCTTGAATGACATAATAACACATCATCTTGTGTTTTACCAGCAAAAAAT
Organism: Lachnospiraceae bacterium; assembly: GCA_017626095.1. Taxonomy (GTDB): domain Bacteria; phylum Bacillota; class Clostridia; order Lachnospirales; family Lachnospiraceae; genus UBA2882. The sequence continues at coordinate 305,623 of JAGAJL010000012.1, read as the reverse complement.
AACTAAATATGCATCCTGCTTACGAAACAAAAATAAAGTTGATTTTTTCTACAAAATAATACAAACTAAATATTATAATACTTTGTGCGCATACCGCTTAGAAAGTCTAGAAAACAAAGTATGAGGCAGCAAAGATATCTATTGGAAACACAAATCCGAAAAGCAGCCCGGTTTGGGCGAGTTTCAAATGGTTTAGATGCTGAAAACATAAAATGCGCAGCAATCCGTTGGTACCAAAGAAATAAAATATCTTTTGATTGCAAACAAATCAAATGCCAAACAACCCATATCCAAAAGGAGACCCCTATGAAAGAAACATTGTATACCATTCCACTAACCGATGCCTTTTTAGCAAATGACGAATGTCCTTTCTGTTACATTGAAAGAAATGTAGAGCAGGATCTTTTGGACCTTGTCCTTGGTTCCGGTTCATCCTATATGGAAAGCGATATGCGCAGTCAGACTGATCAGGCAGGCTTTTGCCGAAACCATTTCAAAAAAATGTTTGAATACGGAAATACATTGGGAAATGCATGGATTTTAAAGACCCACTATGTCCAAATCAACCGGGAACTGGACAAACAGGTTAAAATGTTTTCTCCCGGCAAGGTTTCACTTATGAACAAAATGAAAAAAAATGCAGATACCACCAATTCCATGGCAAGCTGGATTAAAGAAAGAGAACAGTCCTGCTATATCTGCAATTCATTTTCCACAACTTATCAACGTTATCTGGACACCTTCTTTTATATGTATAAAAAAGATCAGGAAATGACAGAAATGTTAAAGAAAAGTAAAGGGCTATGCCTCCATCATTTTGGAGATATCTGCGCAGAAGCAGACAGACAATTAAATGATAAACAAAAAGAGGTATTTTATCCTCTTCTATTTGAACTGATGCAGGAAAACATGAAACGGGTGGGGGAAGATATTGCCTGGCTTGTTGAAAAATTTGACTACCGAAATAAAGATGCCGACTGGAAAAACTCCAAAGATTCCATCCAGCGCGGCATGCAAAAGCTCTGGGGAAGCTATCCGGCCGATCCTTTTTATCAGCAAAATAAATGATGTATTTATTATATATCTTTTTGTCGATTATCACGAGTTTTCGTGTCTTTCTTAGTGGCATGAGCGAACAAAAAAATGACCGGTTTCAACTGTCAGAAAACAAAATCTGAGGTTCGAAACCGGTCATTTTTTACAAATAATCTTCTTTTGTAAACTGGGAACGCATCATTTCATAGTAAGCCACGGCTTCCTTCAAAACGACATCCGGTCCCATTCCTGTCACAAGAGCCATTTCCATAAGACCTCTTGTGACATAATACATGGTACGTACCAACAGATCCGTATCAACACCATCTTTGATACGCGAATAGTCCGCGCGCTCCATGATTTCCCCCATAATCTGAGGCACCTTATCTACATAAGGTGCAATGGCTTCTTTGATATTTTCATCCGTTAAACTCATATGAGTTAGCAGAAACTTTTGCATATAAGGATAATTACTTAGTAAGACCGATTTTGCTTCTTCCATCTGTTCTAACAGGCGAAACAAATCCTTTTCACGAAGGCTGACAGCTCTCTCAAGCTCCATCATCATAAAACGGGAGCTATATTCATACATAAAGGTATAAGTGCCTGCTTTGGAGCCAAAATAATGAAACAGCAGCCCCTTGGATATACCGGCTTCTTTGACAATATCATCCGTACTCGCCTTCTGATATCCATTGATGGCAAATACCTTCAATGCAGCATTAATCATGCGATCCTGTTTTTCTTTTTTCAAATCAAAAAATTTTTCATTCACAAGCAAATCCCCTTATGTATATTTTTACAAAAGTATCTTTTTCTCTTTTACTATCTTCTTATGCCGCATTTGTTACAAAGATTAGCAAATTCCTTACTTCCTGTAAAGCCATCAAATACTTCTTTTCTACTGCTTCCGGATTGGAGCTTTCCTAACCAGGTCCGCTTCCCTTCCGGATCAGAACCCCTATCAAAAAATACTTTATATAAGTACTCTACGTATTCTTCATCGGAAAGGTTTTTATTCTGGAACTCCTCTGAAAATACAAATCCATATGCAACATCCGTTCCACCTTTTTTACGGCTCCACAACTGATTGCACCAATCATTTAAACCTCTGTTATCGGCCTCTCTGTCTAAACATACACGATAAAGCCTTTTTACAAATACCGTCACTCCATCTTCCGCATTGCAGCCGGAGCATCTTCCGGTTGGAATCGTGCCATATTTAGGAACGGAGATACCTTTTCCCAACTCAATTCCGTAGGATTTACACAGATTTGAAAATTCTACACTCAGTGCAAAACCATTAAATACCTCTTCCCTTGTTTTGCCACTCTCCAATTGTTTGATCCAGTCAGCCTTTCCGGGTGGATCCGATTCTCTTCCTAAAAATGCACGATACAAATGCTCAACATAGCATTCATTACAGTAATTGTGACTTTTAAACTCAGGTGAGAATACAAATCCATACGCAGCCTCAGAACCGGAAATGGACCGATCAGCCAGGTGTCCTGCCCAATCATTCATACCTGCAGTATCAGAAGAACGATCCAGACAAACCTCATAAAGTCTTTCTACAAACTGACGAACCGATTTCACAGTATTCTTTGGTGCATTATAATAATCGCCCACAAATGTGAGATTAGAATACCTGTTGGCAAACGCCTCTGCTGCACTTCCCGGCACACCATGTATGGTAATATTTTGTGAACAATATTCAAAAATATTATCCGGGATATAGGTAATAGACGGAGGCAGATATTAATCCGTCAGCGAACCATCCTCCCGAAACAAAAGCTCACCAATCGATGTTACACTTTCCGGTATCACAAGTGTTTTCAATGCATGATTATGACTAAATGCCCGTGTCTCTATCGTTGTTACCGTACTTGGAATCTCAATATATTCCGTCTGTACATAGTTAAAAGACATTTCTTCAATGGTCTGAAGTCCTTCCGGCAAATTCACATAGGAAAAGGCAGCTGCCTGAAAACTAAATTCACCAATTTTTTCGAACTGTATCCGGAATATCAATCTCGCTTAATTTTTCATTCATTCCGAAAGCACTTGAGCCTATAGTTTCTAAATACCTCGGCAACTTTACTTTTTTTAGGTTGGAGCAAAAATCAAAACAACCACTCGGAATTTCCTTTAATGAATCGGGGAGTTCAATTTCTTCCAAACCAGTACACCTTCCAAAGGCATGATTTTCAATCAAATTCAGATTATTGGAAAAGCGTATCTTCTTTAGATCACTGCAAAACGTAAAAGCGCCATCTCGAATTGTCGTAATGCTGTCCGGAAGATATATTTCTTCTATACCGCTTCCCTCAAATGCAGCATATGTTATTTCTGATAACGATGAAGGAAGGGATACTGTTTTCAGATTCTTTAAAAAGGCAAAGGTACCATATCCGGTATCCGTTACTCCGTTTTCAACAACACCTTTTGTAATATATTGACTATATTTTGCATATGGAGCAACCAATGTGGAATTAGCAGGATCGTCCTGATTGTAAATAATATCAGCCGCACTAGCTTGTCCCGTTCCGGAAATTACCAGTGTATAGTCAGGATTTGCCGCAGTACCGGAATTATAAACTGCCCACTGCACATTGGAACCCTTGACATAATCATGTAGCTCATAATCATATACACCCCTTCCATAATTACCTTTTTCCACCAAAGTTCCATAGCAGGATTCGACATTTAAATTCTCACCGGATGTCTCATTTCCATCTTCAACAGCACTGTTATATGTTTCCTGAGTGGGAACTGTGACTTCCTCTTTTTCAGTCGGCCCGATCTGATTTTCACTAAGAGTGGTAGCATTTGTCCAAACTGAACTTAGTGAAACACCAAAGAATAACGCACATGCAAAACCAAGTGTTTTTTCAAAATCTGCTTTTTCATATATATACCTTTCCAAAAAAATTTTGTAGCTATAATATGATACCAGTGTCAGAAAGTCGTACTTTCTCAATCTGTTGGTATCATAACATCACTTACATCATACAATAATTTCTATATAAAATCTATAAAATATAGCATTTCTCATTCTATAAATTCATTTATAAATACATTCTAAAAATAACGTTCTGCATCTTGTTTTATACCGAGTTTTCCATTAAAATAAAACTATCAGTTCACAGATAGGGGTATCATATAAAATATGTTCTGTGACAGGCATCAACATGCCGGAAAGGAGTTATACATGGCAAAAAAATTAAACACATTATTGATCTTAGGCGCAACCATCGGTGCCGCAGCCGCAGGAGCATATTTCTATTTAAAGAAACAGGACGAAGCATTTTTTGATGATGAAGATAATGACGATGATTTTGATTTCTTTGAAGAAGAAAGTGAACGCGAACGCAATTATGTTCAGTTAAATCCCGGTACAGAAAAAACGGAAGAAAAGGCAGAAAAACCAGAATCCAAAGAAGAAGTTGTCGAAGAATTCTTCGATGAAGAAGATGAGGATGAAAGCGAAGCAGAAACTACTTCTTTGGAAGATGAAGAAGCTTAGCTCCATTTCATTTTTTTAATTTATTAATTCTATATTCAACATTTTACATTCAAACTAAAAACCGACCTTTCTACAACTGTGCGTCCAAGCAAAACACGTCTGCGATGGAATATTCCTATTCATCAGACACGCAATTGTAGAAAGGTCGGTTTTTTATTTTATCTCCCATGCCATTTTTAGTCTCTCAATGCCCTCGCAAATTTCACGTTCTGACATGGATGCATAGCCTAGGATCAGCATTGCTAAACCTTCTGTCGGCTTTTCCACCATTTTGGATTCCGTTGTTTTCGATATGGTCTCACGGTACATGTCATCCAACCGATAATGACTCATGCAGTATACGTGGCATCCCTGCTCTTTTGCTTTCTCTAACAACTCTTCTTCCGTAAGCTTCCTGCCTTTGGCAGTCAGAATCACATGAAGTCCCGCCTGCTCACCGGATATAGTAAAATACTTTCTAAATGGCTTGAGCCTTTCTAAAAGCAAGTCATGCTTTCCTTTGTAAAGCTTTCTCATCTTATTCAGATAACGTTCAAAATGCCCCTCTTCCAGAAAATGATATAAAATAGCCTGGTCAATCCTTGAAACCGTTGATGAAACAAACCAGAGCTTTTCATCATATAATTTTACCATTTTCACCGGAAGAACCATATAGCTGACACGTATGGCAGGTGCTATGGACTTGGAAAAGGTGCCCAGATATATGACCTTCCCCTTTCTATCAAGCGCCTGCAAAGAAGGAATAGGTACTCCTTTATATCGAAATTCACTATCATAATCGTCTTCAATAATGAAACGTCCTTCTTCTTCATCCGCCCAGGAGAGAATCTCACTCCTTCTTCCTACAGGCATGACAATACCGGTCGGAAACTGGCGAGACGGCGTTACATAGGCAATTTCAGCACCTGATTTACGCAGTAAGTCCACCCGCATGCCGTTTTCATCCAGTTCAACAGGACAAACATAGTCTCCACCGGATGCAAAAATACGGGCAGCCCGCATATATGCCGGATTTTCGACCGCAACTCTATGGTTGTTTCCCAGTATTTTTTGTAAAAGCATCAGCAGATAATCATTGCCTGCTCCGACAATCACCTGATCAGGTGTACAAAGAACCCCACGACTTCCATGCAGATAATGGCAGATGGCCTGTCGCAATCTGAAATCTCCTCTCGCATCTCCCAAAGCAAATATATCTTTGTCTTCATCCAAAAAAACTGTTTTGGAGATTCGTCGCCAGGTATCAAAAGGAAATGCACTGATATCAATACTGTTTGGTGAAAAATCAAAAAGATACGCTTCTTCAAATTCCTGTTCTGCATCGACGACAGTCACTTCCGCCGGTTGGTAAATACCACTGATTTCACAAACAAAATGGCCCTTATAGGGGATTGATTCAATATATCCCTCTGATAAGAGCTGTCCATAGGCAAAATCCACCGTGCTTCTTGCAACCTGTAAATGCATGGCAAGCGCACGGGTAGAAGGAAGCTTTTGCCCGGCAGGCATGCTTCCTTTCCGGATTTCATTCTTTATATAATTGTAAATCTGAAGATACAAGTGATCATCCGAATCTTTTTGTAACGGGATCATCAGCTCATTCATTGGCCTTTTGCTCTCTCAATTTTTCTAAAATCATCATTTTTAAATCTCTTGTTTTGTCCTTAATACGAGCCGGTGTTGTTTTAGAAGATAACAAAGATGCCACCAGTCTGGAAGCGGTATCATATTCCTCAAAACGGATTGCCAGATTCGTCAAGAGAAAATCAAGAGTCATCTGATCCATCCCAGCAATCGGAAATGATTCACTTTCTCTTGCATGAATGAATCCATCATATGCATTTCTTAAGAATTGATTTTCCGTCTGTTCATATTCGAGTTTTTTATTATCATAATCCGGTTCGTCCGGCAAAAGAGCTTCTCTCATACCTCGAAAAAGCCATCCGGTCTTCAAGCAAATATAGGCTTTTTCACTTGCTTTTCCACGCTTTACTATCGCATTAACCAATGCAAGTTTATGACGCTCAAGCGCTTCGTCATAAGTATAATACGGAAGCTGTGATTCTTCTTTTTTCGGTTTATAACTACCACAGATATTTTCTTTGATTGCTTTCCGTTGACTTGGCGTTAAATATTGAAATCCTTTCCCATATCCGGCATAACCGCAATAGGGACAGGCGATCATATCGTACTTTAATGTATCAATATGCTCATGGCGCGGCCGCAGATCCATATCCGGTTCCATGGCACGCACCCGTCCGGTTCGAACCGCTTTGATTTTGAACTCACGGTCACACACCGGACAGCCATAGGTTTTGTCAAAAAGAAAATCTTCCTCTTTCACAACCGGCTCTTTGTCTGCACTTCCATTTTTGCTATTTTTTCCATCCTGGTCCGAAGAGTCATAGATATCAAGACCTTCTAATTTTCCAAGTCCCATATCACTCAATCCGGACAGTAAGTTTTGATCCATGTAAAATCCTTCTCCTATTTTTCAAACCCCAAATAATATCGTTTGACCCTATTAGCATCAACGGATTGCTACATACTTTGCACTCTCGCAATCCTATTGATATTATTTCGGAAGTTTAAAAGAACTCTTTAATGATACAATTCGGTTAAATACCAGTTCTTCATCAGTGGAATCCTTGTAATCCACACAGAAGAAACCGTTTCTTACAAACTGGAAACTATCGTATGCTTTTGCTCCGCGAATCGCAGGCTCTACATAACAGTTATCCAGTTCTGTCAATGAATTCGGATTTAAATTCAGACTTCCGTCTTCATTATAAACGCCTTTTTCTTCATCAATAATATTTTCGTACAATCTTGTCTTAACCTTGATTGCACTGTGAACCGGAACCCAGTGAATGGTTCCTTTAACTTTTCTTTCAGTAAATCCGCTTCCGGCTTTGGTAGCCGGATCATACGTACAATGAACAACCGTCACTTTTCCGTTTTCATCTTTCTCAAACCCGACGCATTTCACAAAATATGCATGCATCAAGCGAACTTCGTTTCCGGGGAAAAGGCGGAAATACTTCTTGGGCGGTTCCTCCATAAAATCATCCCGTTCAATATATAACTCTCTCTCAAAAGGAACTTCATGCTCACCAAGCTCAGGATTTTCCATATTGTTAGCAGCGGGTAACATTTCTGTCTGTCCTTCCGGATAGTTATCAATTACTAACTTGATCGGATCTAAGACCGCCATCATACGGCTTTTCTTTAATTTCAAATCATCTCTTAAGCAATATTCGAGCATCGCATAGTCTGCTGATGCATTTGCCTTGGAAATACCACACAATTCCACAAATTTGCGAATGGATTCGGGAGTAAAGCCTCTTCTTCTGAGTGCCGCAATGGAAACAAGACGTGGATCATCCCATCCATCCACAATGCCATCCTCAACCAGTTTTTTGATATAACGCTTTCCGGTCACAACATTGGTCAGATACATTTTGGCAAACTCAATCTGTCTCGGAGGATGGGGGTATTCTAATTCTCTGACTACCCAGTCATACAATGGTCTGTGATCTTCGAATTCCAATGTGCAGATGGAATGTGTAATTCCCTCAATCGCATCTTCAATCGGATGTGCAAAGTCATACATGGGATAAATACACCATTTGTCCCCGGTATTATGATGATGCATATGGGCAACACGATAAATGATGGGATCACGCATGTTGATATTGGGCGATGCCATATCGATTTTAGCACGCAAAACTTTGCTTCCGTCTTCAAATTCACCGTTTTTCATCCGCTCAAATAAATCAAGATTTTCTTCTATTGAGCGATCGGAATAAGGATCTTTTTTGCCCGGCTCTGTCAAAGTACCACGATATTCCCTGATTTCTTCTGCAGATAAATCGGACACATAGGCTTTTCCCTTTTTGATTAATTTAACTGCACCTTCATACATCTGATCAAAATAATCGGATGCAAAGAAAAGGCGGTCTTCCCAGTCTGCCCCCAACCATGCAATATCCTTTTTGATGGATTCGACAAACTCCGTCTTTTCCTTGGTAGGATTGGTATCGTCAAAGCGCATATTAAACTTTCCGCCATATTTTTGTGCCAGTCCGTAATTTAAAATAATACTCTTAGCATGTCCAATATGAAGATATCCGTTCGGTTCGGGCGGAAAGCGGGTGTGAACCGTGTCATAGACACCTTCCGCCAAATCCTTTTCAATTTCAAGTTCAATAAAATTCTTAGAAACCTTTTCCGTGGTTTCTTCTGTATGATCAACTTTCACTTCATTTTCCATATTATGCCACTCCTGTTGTCCCTCAAATTTTTTCAATCTATTTTATCATACTCTATTTTGAGTTTCAATGTTTTGAAAACTCTGACTATCCGGATTTTGATAATTCTGTTTTTCTGAATATTCCGGAGCAGAAATCCCCGCATTCGGCATCATTTGCACATTCGGCATCGTGTTTGCATCTGCTATCGTTTGCACATCCTGCTGCCGTTTTTCCAAGTAAATATATAAAAATGAAACTCCCAGAATAACCAGACCGACAACTAAAAAGATCACAATTCTGGTCAGTGCCTCTGCTTCCTTAAAATCATATCCGACAAGCTTCAATGCCACAAAAATCAACAAACACAATCCATAAATCCGGATAGGCTTATCTTTTTTCATAAAGCCTCCGCCAATCATAGCCGCTGCCAGGATACAGATTAACACACTGCAGATTAATGGATACATTCTTTCTGTAAGTAAGAACAACCACGCAAAAGAAACTGCCGTATATAAATGATAATTCTTGTATTGTTTTACAAAGAAAGCTCCGACAAGGATGGCACAGGCAAATACATAACCCAGAATCCGTACCTCATCATTCCTTGCTGCCAGACAGACACACCATACGGCAATCATGGTATAAACAGCATCCGTCAATGCAAATCCTTTTTTGAAAATAGCTAACAGACGGTTTAAAATAAAAACGATCAGACCACATAAGAGCAAGTGGAATTCATTTTCGTCCAACCAGAATGCTAAAATTGCATATCCCGCTGCCAAAATATACGGAGCAAAGCACAATTTCGTTTTCCGGTAAAGGAACATAAAAAGTGCACACATAACTGCAACAGCGACAATTCCCCAGATCATCCAATCTTCATGGTTTCCTACATAAAGCAGAATGCCTGCAAAAACAATATTTCCAAGGATATACAACACACGATAGCTGACAAGTTCCGTATTCTTCATACAAATTAAATGAAGCGTAAAAATATTGGCACACACCAAAATATAAAGTGGCCACATCTGTAATCCCGAAACATAAAGCAGATGTCCCATAAAAATCACAAGCGGAACCGTACAAGCATACTGGACATAATCGATCACAGCATTCCTAACTTTTAACGGGCACAAAAAAACTGCCAGATTTAAAACAAAAATTATGATTGCCGGAATCGCAAACTCATATAAATTCTTCAAATCTCCTATTGGAACAAGCGATATATAACATCCCAAAAGACAGATGATACGGATCATTCCGGAGTTCTTTTTATAACTCAGCCAGAAGAAAAATGCCGTAATAAACAACGTAATTACCAAAGCCACGTAGGACGGAAATATCTTAAGATACAGGTAATTCAAAATAGTGGTAATGTATAATCCTGCAATTCCCAGACCGCTTAAGAAATAAGAAAACTTCTCCAGTCTGCGGGATAAGAACAATTCCGAAAAAGCAAAAATAGCAATTCCCAGAACATAAAAAATAATTCCCTGCAGAGTCGTACTCATATATTGCAGACCAAAAGAAACAAAGGCAATTAAAATAAACAGAATCCCGACAATTCCCAAAACAACGGTGCCAAACTTATACTCCAGTGTTTTACCGTTTTGTACTCTCTCTCCCGGATTCTGCGGCATGATTGCAGAAACATTTGGCTGATTCCATATTGGCATCTGCGGCTGAATTGGTTGCTGCATGGTCGGCTGTGGTTGTACCGGTGTTGGCTGCGGTTGCATGACCGGTTGCGGCTGTACCGGTGCTATCTGTGGTTGCATAGCCGGTTGCGGCTGTACCGGTGTTGGCTGCGGTTGCATGACCGGTTGCGGCAATTTCAGTCCATTGCGGCGCATATACAACTGGTAACTTTGTTCCAGATGCCGTTCCGCCTTATTAATACTTTCCTCCGTAGACCGCAATTGGCGCAATACCTGATCTAAATACTGATTGAATTGATAATCCACAGATTCTTTTTTTAATTGTTCAACTCTTTGTCTAAGAGCCTCAATCCTATCTTCATGAATTGAATTATTCCCCTGGTTTAACATACTTTTCCTCAAAAGCAGCTCGTGGTAAAGGCTTGTCAAATAAATAACCCTGCACCATTTGTACTTTCATTCCTTCCAAAACTTCAAATTGTTCTTTTGTTTCTACTCCCTCAATACAAACGTTTACATCGATAGCTGCTGCTAACTCTGCAACCATTTTAATGAAGGATTGTGAGTACTCATCTTTTGTCAGATCTTTTACAAAGGTCTGATCAACTTTAATAACATCAAGCGGTATTTCCCGGATGTGCTTTAACGAAGAATAGCCGGTTCCGAAATCGTCCAACGCAATCCGTACGCCAAGAGCCCGAATGGAATTTAATATCTTCTGCATGCGTTCCATATCATTGATGGCAAGGCTCTCTGTCACTTCCAGCGTCAAATTCTGAGGAAGCAGTCCGCTATCTGATAATGCACATTTTACAACATCCACAATATCGTTTTGTAAAAGCTGAACTACAGAGAGATTGACATTTACTTTGTATTCAGGATGCCCGCTATCGTTCCACTTTTTACATGCATAACATGCCTCTCGTAAAACATAAGTGCCAATCGGCGTAATCAATCCGAGATACTCGGCAAGAGGAATAAAATCTGCCGGTGAAATAAATCCAAGCGCAACCGAATTCCAGCGAACCAGTGCTTCTGCACCCACGCAAGGAGTATCTTCTTTTAGTACATCAATGATGGGTTGGAAATAAACGGCAAACTCTGCGCAGGAATTAACGGTTGCGTCACGCATATTTTTTTCCATGTCCAGACGCCTGCTGGAAACCGAAGAGATATTGTCAGTAAATTTTGCAACCCGGTTCTTGCCGCTTGTCTTTGCTTCATACATCGCAATATCTGCTTTTTTGATCAAATCTGCCACATTATCTCCGTCATCGGGATAGGTACAGATACCCATACTCATAGTACAGTAATATTCCGCATCTTTTAAAAACCACGGCTTACTGAATATCTTTTTGATATCTTCCACAATTATTTCATAGCGCCAGTAATTTTTAGGCGGCACAATAATGACAAACTCATCTCCACCCATGCGATAGCAGGTTTCTTCCACGCCTTCTATTTCCATCAGACCATGCGATATGGACTGTAACAGAACATCTCCATACTGGTGTCCAAGACCATCATTGATATGTTTAAAATCATCTAAGTCCAAATACAACAAAACACCTTTTTGTTTGTTCTGCTTTGCAAGATCAATAAATCTGGCCAGATCGCGTTCACAACACATACGGTTATATAATCCGGTCAGAAAATCCGTATAAGCCTGTTGTTCAATTTTCTTTTGATAGAGTTTTTTATCGGTAATATCATAAAGTGCATACAGATGAACCTGTCTGGAATCAACCCACCGGATCAAGACATGGTAAAGATCATACCACCGCTCCTTTTCGCTGTGCCAAATCTCATAATAGCCGTCTTTGAATCCAACAGGCTGTGCCAATGATAGGAAATTTTCAATCCGGTTTTCTTTTATTTCAGCAGAAAAAATCTGTTTAAACGGTTTATTGGCGAACAAAACCTTACCGGTCTGTGAATCTTTGACATAAATGCAGGTGCCCACATTATCTAAAATCTCCTGCAACGATGCGTAGGAACCGACCAGAGAATTCTTTTGAATCCGCTTATCCAATAAACTTTGCAATACTTTAGCCACATCACTGATAAATTTGACATCTTCCTTGCACCATACACGGTTTTTCTCATGTTCGGTCACACAAAAATACATGGCAGGCTTCTTATTGACATATATAGGTACCGATACAACCGCTTTAATGTGAGACTGCAGCATTTCCGCATGCATGGTTGCAGATGCCAGAGAATTTGCAGATAAAATCAGAGGCTTATCCTCTCCTAAAAGTGCACCTCGTTCAATTCCTTTTACGCGATGTCCGTTTAAGCGGGAAATATTCGGAGCCTGATAAAATGATATCAGATCCACATGTTCTCCATCCCTGGTAATCTGAAACAGACGTGTAGCTGTCACATTCAGATATTCACCGACAATTTTTAATATCTGTTTCGTTGTCTCCTCAAAGCTTTCCGTACTTTCCAAATACTGGACAACACCGGTCATAGCCTCTGTCCGCCTGAGAGCCGAACTCATTTCTGTCTCGGAATATTTACTTTTCCGGCTCTCGGATCTGGCAGCCTGAACCTCTTTCTCATTTTGAACAAGCTTTCTCTCCACAGTAGCCAACATATCCAACGCATGATACAATTCATCCAGCGTAATGCCCTCTACCGGAATATCCAAAATTGAATCGCCTTCCACATCCTTTAAAACGCAGCAAATCAGCCAGCAATTGGTCCGGACACCTTCATCCGTTACTGCTACGGCAGCCAGCTTTACATTTTGATACCGGGTAGTTTCCACAATAATATCTTCCAGTGTACTGTCTGCAATATGCTTATACACCTGATAAAAATCTTCTTCTGATATATAGTTCTGAATATAAGCTAAGCCCTTCTTGTCTCCTGACATCTCTGTCAGCTTTTGACCGTCTTTATTGACACAATAGGCAAATAAACGGGATAAGGTGCAGAAATGATTCTGCACCTTCTGAAGTTCTGCTTTGTCGAATAATTGTTGCATAAATACTTTCCCTGATTCATAATCCTTAAAAACTGATTATTTGTCACGACATATTTCCTGCCGTTTTACAACCGCTTAGTGCAATGTTTTCTAAATTACCATACCATTCACGAAGAATTTTTTTCTGAGAATGCTTGAGAAAAAACGTAGGCGTAGCGGGCTACGTTGAGGATTTTCACATGTGCTATCGGGAAAATAGTCAAGTGATATGATGTAGTTAATTTAAAAACATTGTACTAGTTATCAATGCTATAGTTCGGTGCTTCCTTCGTAATGTGAATGTCATGCGGATGACTTTCTTTTAGGGAAGCAGCGGAAATTTTAACAAATTTTCCATTTTCTTTTAACTCCTGAATGGAAGAGGTCCCGCAGTAACCCATCCCGGATTTTAAACCTCCCATCAGCTGGAAGATGGTATCTTCTACAGATCCTTTGTATGCTACACGTCCTTCTACACCTTCGGGAACCAGTTTTTTGGCATCGGTCTGGAAATAACGGTCTTTGGAGCCGTTTTCCATAGCTGCGATAGAGCCCATGCCACGGTAAACTTTATACTTTCTTCCCTGATACAATTCAAAGGTTCCGGGTGCTTCATCACATCCTGCAAACATGGAGCCCATCATACATACGCTACCGCCGGCCGCAATAGCCTTTGTCAAATCACCGGAGAACTTGATACCTCCGTCTGCAATAATCGGAATACCATATTCCTTTGCTGCAGAATAAGCATCCATAATAGCAGTAATTTGGGGTACACCAATTCCTGCAACGACACGGGTTGTACAAATAGAACCCGGTCCGATACCAACCTTTACAGCGTCTGCTCCGGCTTCAATCAAAGCTCTTGCACCTTCTGCCGTAGCAACATTACCGGCAATTACCTGCAAGTCCGGATATGCTTCTTTGATCATCTTGACACAATTTAATACATTCTGGGAATGTCCGTGTGCGGAATCGAGAACCACAACGTCCACTTTTGCTTCTACCAAAGCGGCAACACGCTCTAAGCAATTTGCCGTAATACCGACTGCGGCACCGCAAAGCAATCTGCCCTGTGCATCTTTTGCTGCAAGAGGATATTTAATTGTCTTTTCTATATCTTTGATTGTAATCAGGCCCTTTAAATTAAAATTGTCATCTACAATCGGTAATTTTTCTTTTCTGGATTTTGCTAAAATAGCCTTGGCATCTTCAAGCGAAATTCCTTCTTTGGCTGTAATCAATCCCTCAGATGTCATACATTCCTTGATTTTTTTGGAAAAATCTTTTTCAAACTTCAAATCACGGTTTGTAATGATACCAACCAGTTTTTTACCTTCGGTAATCGGAACTCCGGAAATACGGAATTTACCCATTAACGCATCGGCATCAGCCAATGTATGTTCTGCTGTCAATGAAAAAGGATCAGTAATGACACCGTTTTCAGAACGTTTAACCTTATCAACTTCTTCTGCCTGAGCTTCAATGGACATATTTTTGTGGATAATACCGATACCGCCCTGTCTAGCCATTGCAATCGCCATACGATGTTCTGTAACCGTATCCATTCCCGCACTCATCATGGGAATGTTTAACTTAATTTTTTTTGTTAAATAAGTAGATAAATCTACCTGATTGGGAATAACCTGTGAATATGACGGTACCAACAATACGTCATCAAAAGTAATTCCTTCACCAATAATCTGACCCATTTTTTCTTCCTCCGTTGTTCATAATTTATCGCAAAAAAACGTCTCGGGGACGAAGCTTGCGGATTGCATCCGTCAGTTCCTGTGAGGTGTCGATAACAATACGTACCTTTTCACCTTTCCCTTCAACGACGATTTCATAAGGTTGTCCTTCTTGTGTACCAGAAGAATAATCAATTGTTTTTAACTGTGCGTATCTGCTCAGATGTTCGGAACCCTTAGGAGCCATAATAACCATGGTATCCAATTTGTAATTTGCAACTGTTTTCCGGCTTTCCTGCTTTCTAATCCTGTCGACAGTCAGTTCTTTTTCCAGTAAAAGATATTCATATTCAATATCATTAAATAATGTAGGAACAAAAGAACCTATCAGAAAGATAATTCCCGCAAGAAGAAGCCGAATGTCAAGAAATATACCACCTAAAAATAAAACAGCTCCTACTCCTACCATAAAAAAGTGAAGTAATGATGCTGTTTTGGAATCCGGTTTTTTAACCAGAAGTTCAATATACGTATCGTTCATTTTCTTTATGTCCTCTCCTTAAGCAATAATTAACCAAAAATACGTGCCTCATTCATGCGGCTCATCTGCATCTGCGCAGCAAAAATACCGGCAAAATCAGGCGTTTCCCCTTTTTGAAGCGGATTTATATTGACAGCTTCTTCTGAAAGAGATGAAAAATCAGTTTTTGCTGAGGATAAATCACTGTCGATTGCCTGAATCTTATCCATGCTACGGGCACTCAATGTATTTGTGTTGTAAATATACGGCTGATATGAATATGCGCCAATTCCTCCTACCTGCATAAACGTCCACCTTTCCTTTTGCCCAAGTGTAAGTAATCTTATTTTAATTCAAGATAGTATTTACGTCAATAAAAAAAGCCGTATAAAACGGCTTTTTTGTTTCTTTTTCCCATGTCATTCCATTGCTATAATTGACAAAAGATATGTCTTTATTATCCTGATAATATTAAAACAGAATCAAACTTTTTTATTTTTTGTCACTTTTTTCTTTTTGGGCAATCTGATTTTAGCCAGAATGTGGAACTTGTCCATATTGCCTTCATACTTTAAAAGTCCTTGTTCGTATGCATCCCAAAAAGCAATTTTCTGATCAGCTATGTCGCAAATTGTCTGCGCAGAAGCTGTAATCAAACCATCCCTGTCATGATAGTCATAAGGCTCCACGCAGATCTTGCGTTGGGCAACCTCCAGATAAAAAGCTCCGCTGCCTTCTCCTACAATATTTATCTGAACGGCAATATGTTCAAAAATATCTCTGGCATCAGCATTTTCATAAACAGACTGTACCTTATCTACAACTTCTTCATATCTCATAAAATCACTCCCTTTTTACAAATTCACCCTTTTTCTATCTCTAGAATACACCATTCTTAGTAATAAAATCAACTAAAAGCCCCGCAACTTTTCTGGCGCCCTCATCACTTGGATGAAGTCCGTCATAAGTATCAAAATAAAATCCTGCCGTTTCCACAAGATATGCCCATTCATACCTTCCCACAACTTCCCGAATCTGCTTTGCATGTGTCTGTGTAAACGGCACTACACAGATAACAGCCACCTCCGGATAACGCTCATGCAGTTTATTCAACAGCTCATCATACCCTTTTGTAAATTCTGCATCTTTCGTATCGTAATCATTTGTTCCCGTGTTAAGTACAATTAAATCACAGTTCGGATAATCTTCTGTAGGAATATGGCGTTTCTCAGACAGATAATCCAGAGAATTTGAAGTTGTATTAAACGATCCTCCCGTTGCTATTCCCGAAGAACCATAGCCAATAAAGTAAGGTTCCGCACACAGCGCCCGGGCCGTATACCACGAAACGGAATGTGAGGCACTGTTAAACTCACTAACCGATTCTCCCCCCAGTGTCATAATACCTTCCAAAATACTGTCTCCAACAAATAAAATTCTTTTCTGTTTGGGGATGAAACCATTCATTTCGCCATCGTGACAGTCAATATCGGAAAAAGCAAATCCAATTTCTCCGGACCATTTAAATTCACGTTCTGACATTCCATCCATGACAAGTATTACATTGTGTTCTCCGGTATCCGGCAATTCCACATGATTTTCCGAAATCGATTGACGTTTAGGCTCGCCATCATCAATAACATACGCAAAATATGGAGTTTCCAGCATCGTCCGGTCCACAAATTTGATATCAAAGCTATCGGTTCCCCGAATCTGAAAATAAACCATTGCCCCTTGGGTAACCGTGTTATAACAGGCTTCTCCATTGATAATCGTTTGATACCATCTTCCTGATAAAGTAAACTTTTTATCAGTCACAAGGTAATCCGCACTTGATACATGAAAATCCTTTAACAAATCCTGAATATAGGAATTTTCCTCCGCAATCAGTTCCTGATAGTCTACCGTTTCCTGATTATTGGCAAAATGTCCGGGCGAATAAATTTCACTTGAAAAAATATTCTGTTTCTCCGCATTCTGAATTTCTTCCACCACTTCTTCCCGGTGCATTGCCTCTTCTTTTTTGCGATCCATACGGCTTGTAACGACATAAGCAATAAGCAAAGTCAAAAGAAGTATGGTAACAATGATACACATAATCTCAATAATTCCAATATTTACTTTTTTTCTTCTTCCACGACGTATTCTCATAAATATCACTTTCTGGTTTCGGTCTGTGCCGGAGGGGGATAGGGGGGCGGAATGAATTGTGTTTTCGGGATATATCTGCGATGATAAGTATATCTAAATATTCTGGGAAGGTTATTAGCTCCGGACGCACACGGTGCATATTGGACATCCTGTCCGGATGCACCTTACGCGACATCCGTGTCGCGTAGTGCTGATTGTTTTACAGAATATTAAGATATACTAATCATCTACGCTAAATATCCCGAAAACACAATTCATTCCTTGTCTTCTTTAATGAATGTAGCTAATACTACAAATTCCAAATTCTAATTCTGATGTAGCATCTAATTCAAAAAAGTGCTTACATTATTGCAAGCACCCCAAAACTCTTTTGTATTATATTACATATTTTCCGGAATGAAAACCTTTTTTTGAAAAACTTAATAATTTGATATCCGGGTCCTAAAGTCATACTTTTCATGTTTACATGAAAAAGCATGACCTTGAAATCCACAAAACGTGAGAAAGCAGCCCGGATTGGGCTGCTTTCAAAAATATTCATTAAAGGATTTCCTTCAGAATCTGATTTACCATGGCAGGATCCGCTTTGCCTTTCATGGCTTTCATAGTCTGACCAACCAGCGCTCCGATAGCCTTTTCTTTTCCATTGTGATAATCTTCAACAGCCTGCGGATTATTTGCGACAACCTCTTCGATGGTCTTTCGCAATGCGCCTTCGTCGTTGACCGTTTTCAGTCCCTTTTCATCTACATATTTCACCGGATCGATATCCTCAGAAAACATCTTTTCAAATACCGTTTTTGCAACGGATGAATTGATTTCTTTTTTATCAACCATTGCTATCAATGCGGCAAGATGAGCCGGTGAAAAACGAATATCCTCCGGATCCATACTCTGCTCTTTTAACAGACGCATGGTCTCACCCATCAGCCAGTTGGAGACCTTTTTGGGTTGAGCACCGAGCGCAACGGTTTCTTCAAATAAATCTGCCATTCTCTTGGTATTGGTAATAATATCAATATCATAATCCGGAATATCAAATTCTTCTTTGTAGCGGGCCATTTTTTCAGAGCGGAACTCCGGTTGTTTTTCACGGATTTTTTCAATCATTTCTTCGCTAACAACAATCGGAACCAGATCCGGGTCAGGGAAATAACGGTAATCCTGGGCATCTTCTTTACTACGCATTGCATAAGATGTCTCTTTGGTATCATCCCAGCGACGGGTTTCCTGAATTACCTTTTCGCCTGATTCAAGCAAATCAATCTGTCTTGCTTTTTCTCCTTCAATGGCACGTGCAATAGCTTTGAAAGAGTTTAAGTTTTTCATCTCGGTACGGGTTCCGAATTCACTTGCCCCAACCTCACGGACAGACAAATTCACATCGGCTCTCATGGAGCCTTCCTGCAACTTACAATCAGATGCGCCAAGATACTGAATTAACAATCTGAGCTTATCCAGATATGCAATAACCTCATCAGCGCTACGCATGTCAGGTTCGGAAACAATTTCAATTAACGGTACACCCGAACGGTTGTAATCAACTAACGTAGCATCTTCCCATTCATCATGGATCAGCTTTCCGGCATCCTCTTCCATGTGAATCTCATGAATACCGATTTTCTTTTTTCCGCCTTCTTCTGTCTCAATTTCTACATATCCATTGCGACAGATTGGCAGATATAACTGACTAATCTGATAGTTTTGCGGATTGTCGGGATAGAAATAGTTTTTACGGTCGAATTTGCCGTTTCTGGTAATATCGCAGTTCGTTGCAAGTCCTACCGCAATCGCATATTCCAAAACCTGTTTATTTAATACCGGCAAGGATCCGGGCATACCGGTACAGACCGGACAGGTGTGGCTGTTGGGTTCTCCGCCAAACGCAGTGGAACACCCACAGAATATTTTGGTTTTCGTCGCAAGTTCTACATGAACTTCCAGACCGATGACTGTTTCATATTGTTTTGCCATTTATTTGCCCTCCTTTGCACTGAGTGAGAATTTTCCTCTCGCCTGCTCATAGGAGTAAGCGGCCTGAATCAACTTCTTTTCGTTGAAGCAGTCTCCAATCAACTGCAAGCCTATCGGCAGACCATTTTTGTCTACACCGCAGGGAACGCTGATACCGGGAAGTCCGGCCAGGTTAACCGAAATCGTATAAATATCTCCCAGATACATCTTCATCGGATCCGATAAAGAAGCACCAAGCTTCGGAGCTGTCGTGGGAGCACAAGGTCCCAAAATCATATCATATTTTGCAAAAGCTTCATCAAAGGATTTTTTAATCAAAGCTTTTACCTTCAATGCTTTCAAATAATAAGCATCATAATAACCGGAGCTCAACACGAAGGAGCCAAGCATAATACGGCGTTTTACTTCCGGTCCAAAGCCCTGGGAACGGCTGCGTTTATACATCTGATGCAACTCATCGCAATCCTCTGCACGGAAACCGTATTTTACACCGTCAAAGCGCTCTAAATTGGAGCTTGCTTCGGCATCGGCAATCGTATAGTAAGTCGGAATGGCATATTCTACTAAATCCAAATCAAATTCCTCAACAATGGCCCCCTTTTCTTCCAGTACCTTTGCTGCTGCCAAGATTTTTTCTTTTACATCCGCATCCAGACCGTCTCCAAAATAAGATCTCGGGATTCCGATCTTCATACCTTTTACATCATCTACCAATGCTTTCGTAAAGTCCGTATCTCTTTCGACACTGGTGGAATCTTTGAAATCATGAGAAGCAATCGTTTCCAAAATGGTTGCACAGTCTGTCACGTCTTTTGCAAGCGGTCCTATCTGATCCAGTGAAGAACCATAAGCAATCAGTCCGTATCGGGAAACCGTACCATAAGTCGGTTTCATACCGACAACACCACAATACGATGCAGGCTGTCTGATTGATCCGCCGGTATCGGAACCCAATGCATAAAAACACTCATCAGCTGCTACCGCTGCTGCAGAGCCACCGGAAGAACCGCCCGGAACATGCTCGGTATTCCATGGATTTTTAGTTGCTCCGAATGCAGAAGTTTCGGTTGTGGAACCCATGGCAAACTCGTCCATATTGGTTTTTCCAAGAATAACCGCACCTGCTTTTTGTAAATTGATAACAGCTTCCGATGTATAAGTCGGAATAAAATTTCCTAAAATCTTAGATGAGCAGGTAGTAAGCATGCCTTCTGTACACATGTTGTCTTTGATGGCAACCGGAACTCCGGCAAGAGGTCCTGTCAACTCACCTGCATCTATTTTTTTCTGAATGTCGTTAGCCTGTGCTAACGCGCCTTCTTTATCAAGCGTAACATAGCAGTTTAACTCTGCTTCCTTTTGCTCGATTTGCGCAAGAACAGCTTCGGTAGCTTCTACTACGGTTACCTCACCTTTTTTAATTGCTGCCGAAAGCTCTACGGCAGTGTAATCCAAAATATTCATCTGTCGAAAGCCTCCTTAAAATGTATTGGGGACCAAGAACATACCGTCTTTTTCTTCGGGTGCGTTCTTTAAAATACTGTCTCTGTCATCACCGTTTGTTACAACATCTTCCCTGAAAACATTGTGTACCGGAAAAACGTGGCTCATCGGTTCAACACCGGTTGTATCCAATTCTCCAAGCTGATCAATGTAATCTAACATTTCCACGAGATCCTTTTTTGCCTGCTCTTTTTCCTCTGCAGACAGTTCCAGCTTTGCAAGAATGCCAACGTAATCAATTGTTTCGTCTGTAATAACGTTTGCCATGATGTCCTGCTCCTTTTTTTTGTCTTCCAATTTTTAGTATGCTGATACCCGGATAAAAAAGTATGAATCCGTAATCTGCAAAACATGAGAAAGTAGCCCGATCAGGGCGTAATTCATATATCGAACATAATGCCAATATCTTAGAAAGAATAGCATAAAAGTGG
Source organism: Lachnospiraceae bacterium (assembly GCA_017626095.1). Taxonomy (GTDB): domain Bacteria; phylum Bacillota; class Clostridia; order Lachnospirales; family Lachnospiraceae; genus UBA2882. The sequence continues at coordinate 283,907 of JAGAJL010000012.1, read as the reverse complement.
CTCATTTGCAAGCAAACAAGCCACTTTACAGACATTCTTCCGGATGTTTTTTTCTTTTCTTTTTAAAAAAGTCTTTTTCAGAATTCAAAACACAGAAAAGCTCACCTGCCAAAAACAGTTCTGCAGCTACAAACATCCAAATATATTTCTTTTGCGATATATATTTTCCCTCATACTCTAAAGACAATTCAAACATCAAAGCCGCATCACGATCTTTCTTTGAAACTGACTGAATTGATCCCCCCGGATAGGGATTATATCCATACATGTCATACACCAGAAAATGCAGATTGCAATCTTTATCTCCACTGATTTTTTGAATCTGTATTGCGTATTCCATTTCATCATCCGGAATAATGGTATCAAACGAAAAAATACCAAAGCCCTGATAATCAGATTCCGATGCATCGATATATTCCGTCTGTATTGCTTTCCGGTTTTCCAGGAAATCCACCCGATATACCGCATTATTATTTTCTTGATAATTCCGCCATTGAAATACCAGCTGATTACATGGCGTGTTTAAATCGATTGGCTGATACAGCGGTGTTTCATCATTTACTTCCAATTTGTCAGTCTCCATAAGTTGGTCTGCCGAAAGTTTGCTAAAGTGCTGTATTGTCTGAACATACAGCGGGTAGCGAACAACTCCATATATCAACAGGAGTAACATAAAAACAGGGATGGCAATCTCCACAAACCGGTTTTGAACAGTCTTCTGTAATAGAACCGGCTCGCCAAATTCCGCAAAAGCCAGGACGCTCATCAATCCCATAAAAGGAATGCTGTATTGAGGGGAAGACTCCCACACTACATAAAACAAAAATGAACCAAACAGGGTCAAAGCCAAACAATACAGACCATAATCATCTGTTCGCATGGAGAAATTCCTTAGAATTTTCCATACAGCACACAGAATCCCGGCCAATAAAAATAAATAATATCCCTGATGATATAAGACACACAAATCTTTATGACTTCCAAACAGCCAGTCAAAAATCGTTCCGGTACCATAACCATCTGTCAAAAACTGGATATATCCATTCAAGCCGTCTCCAAATGTCCGATTCACTTTCGTGACCGCAAGTCTACAATATCCGGCCACCCCCATATTCTGCAACTTTTCAACAAACCGCTTTGTATCTGCTTCTACTTTTTCCTCATGCGTAGCAAACGAATCGGTAAAGGCTTCATCCTCAATATTATGCCCACCCGGAGCGGTTGCCGACATCATCAGCCAATGTATGGTGGGATAAGCACTGTTTGTTGTATCGATACCAATGTATTTCTTTTCCCCATAAGCAAGAATACCACCGGCCAATAATGCTGTAACAAGCAGAATTCCCATTTGGATAACACACTTTTTCCAAATGATATTCTTTTTTATAAGCAGTTGATATAAAACTGTCAGTACTGCAGCAGTTACAAAAACAATCGCAGTAGGTCTGATATCGTATCCGACACCAAGCAAAACACCGGCTAAAACCGCTGTTTTCCATCTTCCTTTTCCTTCCAAAATACTCAGAAAACAGTATAAAAATCCCATGGTAAAAGGAAGTGAAAGCGTAATCGTATAATAATATGAAGTTCCTAAATACCAAAAAGGATTTAGTAACAAAAAAATCATGAACCTGCAGATTTCCCAATTGCCTATTCTTCGTTTTACAACCTTAAGCAAAACGGGAATGATGAGGCCAATTGCGATATCCATCAGAATCGTGTTAAAGACATTATAAAATACCGGTCTGTTTTCTACTGCAATCTGAAAAAAATCCGCTATTTTAATCAAAACGGCTGTCATACAGATAAACGTATTTTGATTGGGATAAACTGAAACATAGTGAAAGGATTCCGGGGAAAGTGTCCCTTGTTCTGCCAAAGATGCAGCAGCACTGATAACATAACCACTATCCCATTTATAATAACTTTTGATAAAGAAAAGAAAATAGACCTGTAACAGGAGGGCTGTCATACAAAAAAGCACTTCCATTATCCGGACTGTTTTATCGGACAGACGGGGCAGTATTTTCCCCAATGCAAAATACAGGAAAATAAAGAAAGAAAACATTCCTGCCGTTAAGAAAATTTTTTCAAAAATTCCTGCAAAACGATTCACATACTCTGCATCCGTATATCCAAAGAACCCATGAACAAATAAGGCTCCTGCTATACAAAGCACCATCAGGATTGGGATCATAAAAATGCATTTTATAATTCTGTCTTTCTTAACAAGTTTTTCCATATTTATGCCTCCGCGAAAATTTTAGCACTTTCGCGGAGGCTAATCTACGATATAATATATAAAACTTTTGTGTTTTTTATACATGTTTTATCATTGTTGCACAAATATCAGAGGTAAAAGGTCATATTTTTAAATAATAAATCTTCTTAATACAATTTGTAGATTTTAATGATTGTTCTTCCATTTTATACAGATTATCTCTTTGCTATTTGTTTTACAAGATAATAAAATTCATCTTTGTATTCATCATCAATATCCAATGTCCGGTATGTATCCAGAATGTATTCATAATTGGAATCCCCTTTATTGTCACTATCGGATAAAATCATGGCAAATTCCGCAACTAAAGATGCAAAAACAAAATCATCACTCGGATATTTCACAAACGAATCCTCCTCAACAACGTAGGATTTTTTCTTAGATTCCTTTTTCCCGGGCTCCTTATAGCGAACACTGACGGTTGCATAATCGGTATATAACACATCCGTATGAGCGGTATTATCCTGATATTTTAATTGAATTTCATCCTTTCCGCCCGCCGGAATGATTTCATAAAGAGCAACCACACTGTGACCTGCACCGATTTCACCTGCATCCTTGCTGTCATCATTAAAATCCGTTGCGCTAAGCATCCGGTTTTCGTATCCGATCAGACGATAAGAGTTTACTTTCTGGGGATTAAACTCTACTTGCAGTTTTACATCTTCCGCAATTGTCAAGAGCGTAGAACCCATTTCTTCCACAAGAACTTTTTTTGCCTCAAACAAAGAATCAATGTAGGAATAATTTCCGTTACCGCAGTCTGCCAAACGTTCCATATTGTTGTCTTTGATATTTCCCGTACCAAATCCCAAGACAGAAAGGTAAACACCACTCTCTTTCTTTTGCTCAATAAATTTCTCCAACTCATCAGGATCTGAAATTCCAATATTCAAATCTCCGTCAGTCGCCAGAATAACACGATTATTTCCGCCTTTTATAAAATTAGCCTCAGCTAACTCATAAGCTCTCTGAATTCCGCCTTCTCCGTTTGTACCGCCACCCGCATACAAACTGTCGATAGCTTCACAAATCGTATCTTTATCGTTTCCGTTTACTCCCTCTAAAACCGTATTCACGCCGCTTGCATAGGTAACGATGGAAACGGTGTCATGTTTACCAAGTTCATTTACCAGTTGTTTGAACGATTTCTGTAAAAGTGGCAGCTTATCACTTTCATCCATTGAGCCGGATACGTCCAGCAAAAATACCAGATTCGAATCCGGTGCTTTACTAAGATCAATGGCCTCTGTTGTCATTCCGACCATCAAAAGCTCATGTTCTTCGTTCCACGGGCAGGTCGCCACCTCAGTTGTCACACCAAACATATCTCCTTTTTTCGGAGCTTTCAAATCATATGAGAAATAATTAATGAATTCTTCCGGGCGGACCGCAGCCGGATCAATCATATCTGCCGAATAACCATCTTCAATCATACGGCGGACATTGGAATAGGACGCCGTATCCACATCAGCAGAAAAAGTAGATAACGGTTCTACCGCTGTAATACAAAATCCATTTTCTTCCGCCTTTTCATATTCTTCGGAATTCACAGGCTCATAATAATCCGGATACAGATAAGAACCGTTTACTTCATCCATCATTTTTTCTGATTGCAAATCTCTGCTGCCACTATCATTCCATTCGTATAACCCATCATATGCACTTGACTCATTTTCTACATATTCCGTTTCCGGTGCTTCTTCTGTCACTTCATATCTGCCACTATCGGAAGCGCTTTCTGCCGGCTCTTCTGTAGCCACAACCCCCTCTTCATAAGCCGTTGTCTTTTCCTCTGCGGCTCCGCATCCGGCAAGCATCCCCACGAGCAGGGTTGTTGATAAAACCAATGAAATCCCTTTTAACACATTTCTCCTCATAAATTTGTCCTCCTCTGACTTTTCATTCTTTTGTTTTTCATACTCTGATTTTTCATTTGCAATATTAAAAAAGCTCCTGTTTGTATGCTTTCTAAAGTATATACGCAGGAGCTTTTGGAAATTTATGGTGTTTTTTGCATATTTTTTGATTTTTCGGATTTGGATTAGAAAACCTGACAAAAGCCGGTGGGCAAAGATATGTATTGAAAATCCAAATTCGAAAGGAAACTTAAAACGATTGCACTAGTCATTTGCAGATTTTATATCATAGAGAATACAGTCAGCCAGATCATCTTCTTTATCCCGATCGGAATAAGGTATGATATCCAGATCATATTTTTTCTTTCTTGCAATAACAAGTTCTGCTTCTTCTATACTCTGACACTGTTCTTCTGTCAGATAAGCCCGAATTTTATTGCCATCTGCCAGGGTAAATCGGTAAATATAGACATAACCGTTTTCTTTCATTGCTGCATCTGCCACTTCAATTCCGGTTAACACAGCACCTTTTATTGCAACAACATCCTGACTGGGAATGGAAAGTCCGGCATCAGACTTTAATGCAGATTCGTTTTCTTGCACAACATCCATGGAATTATGTATTTCTCCATCCCCTGCCTGGGTTGCTTCATCTACACCTCCGACAGGCTCTTCATAAACCGGTTCTTCACTCTCAGACTCGGCGGCCTCTTCATAAAACTCATCTGTAGCCACAGCCTCACATGCTTCTTCCGATGTTTCTGTTTCTTCAAAGGATTCATCCGGCTCTTCTTCTGTCGCTTCTGCAAAAAAATCTTCATCTGTAGCCTCTTCAGGTGCACAATCGGTTGCAACAGCCGTTTCGCTTTCGTTTTTTTCATATCGGGAAGTCTGTAATACACCAATGCCGATTGCCAGCACAAAGATAGCAGCTACAGCAGGGAGTGCTCTTTTTACAAAAATGTAAATATTCTTTTTTGTTTTGTTCTGCTGATTTGTTACTTCATTGATTACTTTTTCTTGACAATCAGTTATTGTATCTATTGTATTTTTCTGATTATCAGTTGCTGTATCAATCGTATTTTCAACATCATTTCCATGCTGTTCATTATCAAAAGCAGTTTTATTATCATCCACAATCTTGTCCTGAAGCTGTGGTTCAATACGACTCCAGAGATCCGGAATTTCTTCATTTATGTAATTTTTATATTCTTCTTCGAAATTACGCATCAAATCCACACCTCCTTAGTTTTTTGATTGCCTCCCGATAACGCCACGTAACAGTCCCCATCGGTTGTTCGAGCATTTGGGATATTTCTTCAAAAGTCATTTCTCCAACAATTTTTAAATGAATTACTTCTCGCTCCGCAGGCTTAAGTAACGTCAGCATTTCTTTCATCGAAATATCGGATAACACCTCATTCGCCGTAGTATCTCCACGATTACTCTGCGTATCCAAAAGCTGTTCAAAACCATCCTGTTCGTCATCATCGGAGCCTTCATATAAAATCTCTTTTTTATTCGCTCTCAAAAAATCGATTGCCATGTTGTGGGCAATCCTCCCCAGATAAGCTCTGTGCCCACCCCCGGGCGTGTAGCGGTCTGCGATGTCCCATAGCTTGATAAAAAAATCACTGGTAACATCCTCCGCATTTTCATGGCTTTGCAGTACACCTTTTACTAAATGAAAAATATATCCGGCATAGGCTTCATAGATTTCTTTTAACGCCGTTTTATCTCCACGTCTCATACGGTCCATGCAAAGGTCAAATTCACGATCTTCCATGTGTTTCCCTTTCCTCGTAAATATCAATCATGAACATTTCATACGAAATTTCTCATTTTTCATACTTACAATGTATATACGTTTTCTGCATGCAAAATTTATGGTAGTTTTAATCTAGCACAATAAAAAAAGCGAGACAATGTTTTTATAAAATCATTGTCTCATTTTCTCTTACCAATGAGCTTCGACCTTTTTTCTAGCTTCATCTTCGCTCAATCCAAATTTCAAAGCAATTTGTTCTACAACATCTGTAATTGAGGCTCCCATCTCTTTACACAATTCTGCAATTACTGCAATTGCTTTTTCCGTCTGGGATGCTGTCACACGTTCTGTCACTTTCTTGGTTACTTCTTTTGTTACTTCTTTTGTTACTTCTTTTGTTACACGAGCTTCAACTTCTTTTCCATATGCTATTTTTTCTTCATAGATGATTCTTCCAACTTTTGTCATATCCAGTTTCCTCCTTATATCCTCTGCAACTTCCTTATCTATAATCTTATCCGTAAAACATAAAATTCCTGCAAATAAAAATCTCTGTTTGCTCTGATCCGGAATCTGCGAAATCAATTCCACAATCTCATTTGTAACAGTTCTTTGTTTTTCTTTTCCGGGATATGCCAGTGGTAAAATAATCATTTTCATCATATCCGTTTCTGAGATTTCCAATCGCTTCTGTATTTTGTGACTTATCATCCGCAGTTCATTGGCCTCCACCGTCGGCAGATTCGTTGGCAAAACACCGACTACCTTTGGTACGTTCAAACCATACACGTTTAATGACTTTTCTTTCAATGACTCTGCAAAAAATTTTGATACGATATCTTTGTTTTGATATGCGATACCCGTTTTGCATTTTTCAACATTTGTCCTTCTGCCCTTTCCTTTTCTTTCTTTTTTACCCATTCCATCAGCCTCCTTAAGGGACAGGAAGCCTGAGGGAACGAAATTATTATCTTCATCGAAACTTCCTGCCATATTCAAATAATAAATGAAATAAAAGCACGAATTGTTTCGATGGGCATATGCCCGAGATATCAGAATGATATAGAAATGTTATTGCGCCTTGTCACCATAACAAAAAAAAGAAACTTATGCTTTGTAATTTATACAATAGCACAAGCTTCTTTTAGGTTCAATAATAATCGGTTTTTCGTTTGTAAAATTTTTCAAAACATTTTCCTTAGTTATATTTACTTACAATGCCTTAATTCTTTCAATTGCCTCTACCGTATTTTCATAAGAGCCAAAAGCGGTCAGACGGAAATAGGTTTCGCCGCTTGGTCCAAAACCGGAACCGGGTGTTCCTACTACATTTGCTTTTTCCAACAGATAATCAAAGAATTCCCAGCTGGTCATGCCATTCGGTGCTTTTAACCAGATGTATGGTGCATTCACACCACCGGAAACCGTGTAACCGGCATCTTTTAATCCGTTTAAAATGTATTTTGCATTGTTCATATAGTAAGCAACCTGCTTTGAAAGCTGTTCTTTTCCTTCTGCAGAATAAACCGCTTCACCTGCACGCTGGACAATGTACGGAGCTCCGTTGTATTTGGTGCCGTGTCTTCTTGCCCAAAGAGAATGAAGTTTTGTTCCTTCTACTTCCAAATCTTTCGGAATAACCGTATATCCTAAACGCACACCGGTAAATCCGGCATTTTTGGAAAATGAATGCAACTCAATCGCACAGGTTCTTGCACCCTCACACTCATAAATACTGTGCGGTACATCATCTTCTGAAATATATGCCTCATAAGCTGCGTCATAAATAATGACAGAACCGTTTTTATTGGCATAATCGACCCATTCCTGCAACTGCGCTTTGGTAATGGTAGAGCCGGTCGGATTATTCGGGAAGCATAAATAAATGATATCCGGAACTTCTTTTGGCAATTCCGGAGCAAAATCATTGTCTGCGGTACAAGGCATGTAAATCACATCACTCCAGGTCTCTGTGTTGGGATCATAAGTACCGGTTCTTCCTGCCATAACATTGGTATCCACATATACCGGATACACCGGATCGCAAACCGCAATCTTATTATCCACACTGAAAATTTCCTGAATATTACCGGAATCACATTTGGCACCATCAGAAACAAAAATTTCATCAGGTGAAATATCACATCCTCTTGCCTTGTAATCGTTTTCTGCGATCGCATTTCTCAAGAATTCATATCCTAAATCAGGAGCATAACCCCGAAAGGTCTCTGCCACTCCCATTTCATCCACGGCGCCATGCAATGCATCAATAATAGCCGGTGCCAAAGGCTGTGTCACATCACCAATTCCAAGTCGGATAATCTTTTTATCCGGATTTGCAGCGGCATAAGCATTTACCTTTTTTCCTATTGTTGAAAAAAGATAGCTCCCCGGAAGTTTCAAATAATTGTCATTTACTTTTGCCATTTTTGTATCTCCTTTTTCCTTTTCGTTTTCCAATTGTCTGGTTTCTTCTCGATACCAATTGCCTTTGCCGGTGCGAACTCGTCTCATTATAAACCTATATAATTTTTCTTCGTTGCACTTGAATCAAAGTGATGACGTCTATAAAGAGCTGTCGCAGACAATTTGATATCTCCGAAAAAATAAATTACTTCCCATTAGTTTTCATCTAATCTTCCCAAGGAAATTCTCCCTCAAAAACCGTGGTGGCCGGACCTGTCATGTAAACAAGGTTTTCTTTTCGATCCCAATGGATTTGAATTTCTCCTCCCAAAACCTTAACCGTCACTTCATCATCGGTCAGCCCGTTTAAAATACAGGAAACCACAGTTGCACAGCATCCGGTTCCGCATGCTAACGTCTCACCGGTTCCGCGTTCCCAGACACGCATATTGACATGACTTCTGTCTACCACTTCCACAAACTCCGTATTTGTCCTGTTCGGGAAAATCTCATGATTTTCAAAATACGGTCCGACAGCATCAATATCGAGATTTGCAACATCATCCATAAATACAATGGCATGAGGATTTCCCATGGAAACGCAGGTAATCTGATACTCTTTACCATTCACCGTTACCGGTGCCGCTATTACAGCTTTATCATACCCCGGAATATCCTGAAACATTTCATTTCCTACATTGGTACTCTTTTCTGATAAGTATGGTGCAACCGGAACCTCTTTTGCATCCAAAATCGGAGCACCCATATTGACTTTTGCACAAATCATCTTACCGCCTTCTACAGTTAAGTCTAAGTATTTAATCTTCCCCGCACTTACGATACTGATCTGGGTCTGATCTGTCATTTTCTTATCATAAACAAATTTGGCAACACAGCGAATCCCGTTTCCACACATTTCCGAACGGCTTCCGTCTGCATTGTACATTTCCATTTCAAAGTCAGCCACATCCGAAGGATTGATAAAAATCGCTCCGTCGCCACCAACTCCAAAATGTCTGTCACTCACAGCCCTTACAAATTCCGGTTTGTTTTTTATTTTTTCCGTAAAACCATTTACATACACATAGTCATTCCCACAACCATGCATCTTGGTAAACTTCATAGAATCCCTCCTATTTATCCAATTATCAAATCGTATCTGTAGCATATGCCATTTGCATATGTCATTCGACTATTTTAAAATTATATGCTACCAAAGCCAAAAGGTCATCTTTGAGATTCGCAAAACATAAGAAAGTAGACCGATTAGGGCGAATTTCGAATGTTCTAGTATTGCTAAAGCACAAAGTATAACGCATAATTTCTAAAGAGTAGCACCCACACCTACGCCTTCTCCCCTGCAGTATGCATTGAGGATTGGAATTGTGGTTTTTCGACTCTTTGAAAAGAATTCCGTTTTTTCTTAATCGAATTTCCATAATCCAAGGGTGAAAACCACACGATGTGGTTTTCAGGGTGCTTTGACATGGATGTCAATTGCACCCGACCCGTATCCATGCCAAATCTCCACAATTCGATTTAGAAAAAACGAATTGTTTTCTCGAGTCGAAAAACCACAATTCCAATCCCCGAAGCATCCCTGCAACTCTATATCTACTCCCGCATGATGGTCAGAACCATCTGGGCAGTTTCAACCATGCTGGTACTGTTATCCATGCTGGTCTTCTGAATATATCTGTGTGCTTCTTCTTCCGTCATATTATTCCGGTCCATAAGCAACAATTTTGCCTCTTTTATCAATGCGATTTCTTCCGGATTTCGCTGTCTGGGCTGTGCCTTACGTTTCTTGCGCTTGTATGTAATGGAATTGCTGAGCATTTCTACGGTATTTACCAAATCCCGCATCTGAAACGGCATCGCCAGACAAATAATATCATTATCCTGACAATCGACCAAAAGATGTTGTGAAGCCATAAGAAGCATTTCAAATTCCTTTGGAAGATTTTCATGTAATTCAAAATACAGCATATCGGTCAGTTTATATCCGCATATGACAATACCGTCATCAAGCTGATCAACAACCGATAAGACCTGCAAGCCGGACGTACAGATTGCTTCCACGGAATACCCGCTTCGAACCAGTAAATTTTTCATATTTTTGGCATCTTCTATTTTGGGAAGCGCTACAATTATACCGGTCACTACATACACCTCCTATCCGTGCCTGTATAATCAGACAAAACGTAAGATATTCGAAAAAACGTTTCGTCCCACTATATGATTGCACTTCAAGAGTTAGTATCTGTAGAGATATTTAGACACTTCCCAGTCTGTTACAACTGCACGATATTCATTCCACTCATTCAGTTTTTCTTCCAGATAGGTATGATAAACCTGAGATCCCAATACTTCCTCCATAAAAGGATCCTCACGAAATGCCTCAATCGCTGCCATAAGAGTATCAGGCAGTGTGACAATTCCTGCTTGCTTTCTTTCTTCTTCCGTCATGGATGATGCGTTTTCATCCATATGCGCCGGAGGCTCAATTTTATTTTTTATACCATCAAGACCTGCCATCAATGCAATCGCGATTGCCAGATAAGGATTGGCAGCCGGATCGGGACTGCGCAGTTCTACTCTGGTATTTTCTCCTCTTGAAACCGGAATACGAATCAGATGATTTTTGTTTTTGCAGCTCCACGCCGTATAAACAGGCGCCTCATATCCCGGAATTAATCTCTTATAGGAATTAACCAGTGGATTTAAAACCAATGTCATAGCGCGGATATGCTTTAAGATGCCACCGATAAAATAGTATGCTTCCTTGCTTAATCCAAGTTCATCCTGTTTGTCTGAAAAAATATTTTTGCCATCCTTTTCCAAAGACATATTCAAATGCATACCGCTTCCGTCACAACCCGGTTTCGGTTTGGGCATAAACGTTGCATGCAGACCATGACGCTTGGCAATCGTCTTAACAGCCATCTTAAATGTCTGAATATTATCAGCTGTTATCATCGCCTCGTCATAACGAAAATCAATCTCATGTTGGGCAGGTGCCGCTTCGTGATGAGAAGATTCAACAATAAAGCCCATATCTTCTAATGTTAATATCATTTCACGTCTTGCGTTTTCACCCAGATCCAAAGGTCCGATATCAAAATAGCCGGCCTGCTCATGCGTGGTTGTTGTAGGAAGTCCGTTTTCATCTGCATGGAAAAGGAAAAATTCACATTCCGGTCCCACCTGTAAGGTATATCCCATTTTCTCCGCTTCAGCGATTGCCTTTTTTAAAACATATCTTGAATCGCCTGCAAACGGTTTTCCATCCGGTGTATAGATATCACACAAAAGTCTTGCGACTTTTCCATGCTGCGGTCTCCAGGGGAATACTTCAAACGTATTATAATCAGGATATAAATACATATCCGATTCTTCATCTCTGACAAAGCCTTCCACACTTGCCCCATCAAACATAAACTGATTATCTAACGCCCGCTCTAACTGACTTACGGTAACCGCTATGTTTTTTAATGTACCTGAAATATCGGTAAACTGTAATCGGATGAATTCCACATCCTGTTCATTACACATTCGTACTACATCTTCTCTGGTATACTTTGCCATGTTTATCCTCCTTAAATTCAACATATACATTTGATAAAAGGGCATTCTTTCCCTACCGAAAGAACGCCCTTGTTCTTGCCTATCATACCAATTTAAACGGTCTTTTGTCAATGTTTAAAATAATATGATATCAGGATCAAATGCGTATTCTTTTCATGATGCATGAAAAAGTATGACTTGTTTTAGGATTATGCGGGCACAAAGCGCGTAGCAATCCGTTGTTATCATGGGGGCAAATTATATTCCGCTTAACGTATTTAAAAAATGGCATAAAATCATTTTACGCGCATAAATTGTAACAACAAACCACCAAAGGAGTCGCCCATGCAAAACAAAACAAAAATCGTTGTCCTTCATATGAAAGAATTAATATATACCGCCATTTTTGTCGCTTTAGCCATTCTTTTTATCATATTACTGATTGTCATGTTTGGTAAAAAAGAGCCCGAAAAAGCAGTTGAAACAATGGCTGATGCCACCTATGTGCCCGGCATTTATTCCACTTCCATCACATTAAACAATCAGGTTGTGGATATTTCCGTTACCGTAGATGAAAATCATATTAATTCGGTTGAATTAAATAATATCAACGAAGCGATTACAACCATGTTTCCTCTGATGGAACCGGCTTTTGATTCGATTGCTGCACAAATAAAAGAAGGTACAGCACTTTCCGATATTACGTATGATCAGGAAAGCTACTATACCTCTCAAATTTTAATTCAGGCTATCCAAACTTCTTTGGATAAAGCGTCAGCTGCCAAAGTGTCGCAAAACGGTACCTAAGGCTTCTAATTCTTCCATCCAGATGGCTGCGCTTGCATCGGAAGGCATGCGCAGATCTCCTCTGGGCGATACCGCTACACTACCAACCTTGGGGCCATCCGGCAGACAGGAACGCTTAAATTGTTGCGCAAAAAATCTACGATAAAAAGTGCAAATCCATTTATATATAGTTTCCATATCATATTCACCTTCAAACGCGCGCAATGCCAGTCTGAACACTTTTATTGGTGAAAAGCCACAACGTAGCATGTAATACAAAAAGAAATCATGCAGTTCATAAGGTCCGACCAAATCCTCTGTCTTTTGTGAAATCTCTCCGTTCTGTGGTGGCAACAGCTCCGGACTGACCGGCGTATCCAACACATCCAGCAATATTTTCTCCAGCTCTTTATCTTCACAGGTATCCGCATAATACTGTACCAGATGGCGAACCAGTGTTTTGGGAACGCCGACATTCACACCATACATGGACATGTGGTCGCCATTATAAGTAGCCCAGCCCAATGCAAGTTCCGACATATCACCCGTACCAATGACCAGACCACCTGTTTTATTGGCTAAATCCATCAAAATCTGAGTTCTTTCTCTTGCCTGACAGTTTTCATATGTGACATCATGAACCTCAGGGTCTTGTCCGATATCAGAAAAATGCTGATTCACTGCAGCTTTAATGTCCACTTCTATCAGTTCAGCTCCGGCAATCTCTGATAATTTGCATGCATTTTCATAGGTCCGATTTGTCGTACCAAAGCAGGGCATGGTAACAGCCTTGATTCCATGTCTGTCCAAGCCGCACAGATCAAATGCCTTCATGGTAACAAGCAGTGCCAGCGTCGAATCCAGCCCTCCCGAAATACCGATTACAGCTGATTTTGCTTTGGTATGATCCAGTCTCTTTTTCAATCCATATGACTGGATGGATAGTATTTCATCGCATCTTTGGTTTCTCATATCGCGGTTTTGCGGAACAAAAGGCTGCTTATCAAAGTTACGTTCTAAAACAGTTTCCTCTATTACCATCGCGCAGGGAATGATCATATATTCTTTTTCATTCGGCTTTGAAAAACTGTTCATGCGTCTTCTTTCCGAACGCAATCTGAAAATATCCAGTTCACTGTAAATATTGGTGCAAGAAAAATTTCGTGCCTGTGCCAAAATCGAACCGTTCTCAGCAATCAGATTATGTCCCGAAAAAACAACATCCTGTGTACTTTCACCCTCTCCGGCACTGGCATAGATATAACCACAGACAAGCCTTGCAGATGTAGCCTTAATTAACATTTCCCGATATTCTTTTTTCCCAACTACTTCATTGGAAGCAGACAAATTCACAATGACATTAGCTCCTGCAATGGCATGAGATGTAGAAGGCGGATTGGCAACCCATACATCCTCACAGATTTCACAAGCAATACATAACCCTTCCATCGCATCAGAAGTAAACAGCAAATTAGTACCAAAAGGAATTTCCATTCCGTCATAATCCACCATAACCGGAATTTCATTACCGGAAACAAAATGACGCGGCTCATAATACTCCCCGTATCCCGGTAGATAAGTCTTGGGAACAAAACCCATGATTTCACCACAATTAATAACAGCGGCAACATTATAAAGCCGATTGTCACGCTCCATCGGTAAGCCCACAAAAATCAGACCATCCACGCCGTCTGAATGCTCTACGATAATATTTAATGCTCTTTTCGCCTCTGATAAAAGCTTTTCCTGCAAAAAAAGATCATGACAGGTATAACCGGTGATACAAAGCTCCGGAAAAACCATAATCTTTGCTCTTTTTTCTTCCGCTTTATCAATGCAGTCGCAAATCTGTTTTGCATTGTACATCGGATCCGCAACTTTAATGTGTGGTGTTAATGCCGCAACCTTCAAAAATCCGTTTTCCATTTCTGTTCTCCATTATTGATTTCATATGTTAACAGTTCCCTTACATGTATAAAACTCTGCCTAATCTTGCAATATCTCTAATATCTTTAATTTCTTTACTTTTTCAATACGTTCTATTCTTTACCACTCTATTTTGCTTTCTTCAATAGTTTCTTTAAATCATCCACCGAGAAATTGTATCCGGTATTGCAAAAATGACATTTGACTTCAAAGTCTTTTCCATCCGCAATCATCTCTTTAATATCTTTTTCACCGATACTGATAATGGCTTTTTCAATCCGCTCTTTTGAGCAGTTGCAATAAAACTCTGTCGGTATTGTATCCGTAATCTCAACATCCATTCCTTCCAACACGATTTGAAGCATTTCTTCCGGTGAATGTCCCATATCTAACATAGCTGTCACAGATTTCAGATTTGTCAGATTCTTTTCCAACTGATCAATCGTAGCATCCTCTGCAAAGGGCATAAGCTGAATGATAAAACCGCCTGCCTGTCTGACGGTATTATTTTTCTCCATCAATACACCCAGACCAACCGATGAAGGAATTTGTTCGGATGTTGCAAAATAATAGGTCAAATCCTCGGCAATTTCACCTGTCTGTAATGCAGTCTGCCCAACATAAGGCTCTTTTAATCCTAAATCTCTGATTACCGTAAGAATACCGTTGCCAACTGCTCCACCGACATCCAGTTTCCCAATCGCATTGGGTGGCAGCATAACCTGTGGCTGATCCACATAACCTTTTACCCTGGCCTTAGAATCGGCTGTAACCGTCACGCCGTGTAAGGGGCCGTCTCCTTTGATCTGCAAGGTCAGCAAATCATCTTCACCCTTTAACATCGTTCCCATCATGGCACCCGCCGTTAATAGCCTGCCCAACGCTGCCGTTGCAACAGGGCTTGTCTCATGAGAACTCCTTGCGCATTCCACCAGATTCTTTGTCGTTGCCGCAAATGCCCGTATCTGCGCATTCGCCGCCGTCGCTCTTACAATATAATCATTCATTTCGTTTTCTCCGTTTTTTTGTTTCATTTTGGGGGCTGGGGCAGAGATAAATAGTATTTTAGAGTGTTTCGACTTCGATGTATAAGTTTATCTAAATATTTTGTAGCAGAGCTATTCTTAAGTGACGCACCGGTGCACCCGGACCTCCATGTCCGTCGTGCACCTTTCGCAGCATCCATGCTGCGAATTGCTGAAACTGAACAAAATATTAAGATAAACTAATACATCTTCACAAGAAACACTCTAAAATACTATTTATCTCTGCCTATTCCAATTTCCGCCTGTTTCAATCTCTACCGGTTTTATTCTCTACCTAATATTAATCTCTGCATATTCTGATTTCTATAAATTATATTTCCACATTTGGATATTGTATTCGAAATTTCATTCAGCATCCACACCAAGGCTTTCTCTCCGGGATATTTAAGAAAGATAGAATACCTATGAATTCTCATTGTCGCACTCTTAAAGTTGTAGGAATCGGGTTTGTTTTATCTCTATTTGCGGAAGTTGACTAGTTTATCTTAATATTCCAACAGGACATCAGCACTTCGTGACATGGATGTCACGAAAGGCGCATCAAGACAGGATGTCTTTTATGCGCCGTGTGCGCAGATTCTGAACAATTTATCCGGAATATTTAGATAAACTGTTCAACGTACGCATAGAGATAAAACAAACCCGATTCCTACAACAGCTAAAGGGCAAGAAAGACATCAAATTATCTCTTAAATATTATTTCCCGGCTTCTCGTGCGAAGACGTAGATGCGCTCGCTTTGTGCGGTGACCTCTTGCTGCGTATCGGCATCCAAAGCTTTTTCAAAAATCATTCCGGCTTTTTCAATCAATACTTTCATCTCGGCTAAAGTATAGCCTCTCTGAAAGTGGACTTCTTCATGCTTTTCGAAGAGTCCCTCTTGTTCGCTCGGGTAAAAAATCGTCAAATCGTATTCATTGATTTTGTTTTCTTCGTAATAGGTGTTTTCCCAGATGAAGCTTCCTTCGTCCCGGTTTTCTGCAATCACGGTATCTCCAATGACTTCGCGATATTTATAATCGGTATTAAAATCAAACAAAAACAAGCCTTTCGGATCCAGATAATTGTTTACCAGTTTAAAAACGGTCAATAGTTCGTCGGAATCGGTGATGTAATTGATACTGTCGCAAATACTGTAAACGGCAGCAACCGTACCGTATAATTCAAACTCTCTCATATCCTGACAAAGATATAAAATATTGTAATCTTCTTTTGCTCCGTCATCCGTCACTCTTTGAGCCTGTTTCTTTGAAGCAACATCCAACATATCATAAGAATTATCGACACCGATCATGTCATAGCCCTTTTTTGCAAGATATTCGGTCATAATACCGGTTCCACAGCCAAGATCCAAAACAATTCCCTGAGCAATACCATATTCTTTTAGGCTTTTTTCTATAAAGGTTCCCCACTTTTCATAGGGTGTTTCATCCATAAACAAATCATAGACAAATGCAAAGCCTGTATATGCTTCATCCATACCTTTTTCCTCGTCAGTCGCATAACCCATTCTTTTGCTCTCATGTATTTCATTCATTCTTTTGCTCGTATTAGTCGCTTAACCCATTCTTTTGCTCTCAAGCATTTCATTCTATTATCTTTGTCAAGCTCTTTATTACTTGCAACACTTAAAAAGCGAAAATAGCTCCAAATAATCCGGCACTGACAACACCCATAATGATACCTGCCAATACCACACCTAACATGACTGCCACAACGCTTTGCTTAAAATCCATATCCAGAATACTGGCAGCCAGTGTTCCTGTCCACGCTCCTGTTCCGGGAACCGGAATTCCGACAAACAATAATAATGCTACAAATAAACCTTTTCCGGCCTTTGCTTTCAGTTTTTCTCCGCCTTTGTGGCCTTTCTCAAGGCAGAATGTAAAAAACCTTCCGATAACCGGCTTATCACAACCCCATTCCAGAACTTTTCTCGCAAAAAAGAAAATAATAGGAACCGGAATCATATTTCCCACAATGGCAATCAGATAACAAAGGGGAAGACTTAACGGACTTCCAGCCTGGATAAATCCCACGGCATAAGGTATCGCACCACGAAGTTCAATCAATGGCACCATAGACACGAAAAAAATAATCAGATAATGAGTTAGCATTTGATAATCTCCTTTATATTCTTAATTAATATATTCATTTCATCATCGGTTCCAATGGTTATGCGCAAATAATCCTTAATCCGCTCTCCATTGAAATGACGAACATATATATCCCTTTTCCGCAATTCTTCAAATATTTCCACAACATCATAATCCGGATGCGTTGCAAAAATAAAGTTACTCTGCGAATCTCTAAAAGTAAATCCCAATTCTTTCAGTTCATTTTTTACCCACTCTCTGGTATTTACAATCTTTCCAACAATTTCTTTAAAATATGCATCATCCTTTACCGCTTCAACACCCAGCGTAAGCGCGGTTCTGTTTAAGGTATAGGAATTAAATGAAAATTTAACATCATTCAGATACTTAATCAGTTTTTCGCTGCCAAATGCATATCCAATTCGAATACCTGCCATTGCTCTGGACTTTGAAAACGTCTGGACAACCAATAAATTATCGTATTTTTGTATTAGAGGCAGAGCACTCACTCCACCAAAATCAATATATGCTTCATCTACAACAACAATGACATCCGGATTTGCTTTTACAATATCTTCAATAAAATCCAGTCCGATTAACACACCGGTCGGTGCATTGGGATTGGGGAAAATAATGCCTCCACAAGGCGTTCCTTCCATGATTCCTTTTCCCATATAGTCTTCTTTGACAATGTTAAAATCTTCATCCAATGGAATCTGACGGTAAGGGATTCGAAAAAGGTCTGCCCAGACATCATAAAAAGAATACGTAATATCCGGAAAAATAATCGGATTCTTGGAATTAAAGAACGTCATAAAAATCATGGCAAGGACGTCATCGGAACCAACTCCGACAAAAACCTGCGAACTCTTTACCCCATAATACTCTGCCAACGCATCCACCAAAACCGTTGCATTCGGGTCCGGATACAAACGGAGAGTGTCTACGTCAAACTCCTGTAACGCCTTGTTTACACCCGGTGCCGGGGGATAGGGGCATTCATTGGTATTAAGTTTTATCACATTTTTGTTCCTGGGCTGTTCGCCCGGTGTATACGGAACTACTTTTCGAACATTTTCTTCCCAACTCATGGTATTTCTCCTTAGGTTTTATCTTATTTTTTATAACTATACAAAGCTATATCATCTGCATTCAAATGATATGAACTAATTGCCTGCCATTCCGATTTTTTCAGAGCCATACAAATTTGCATTCTGTAAATGCAAACAAAACTCCGTTTTTAGAATTATGCAAAAATAATTTCAAACATAATTATAAATTTACAAATTATAAAAACAAATCTTGTAATCTTTATTCTTTCTCACGAATGACGCATAATGAATCCGTTTCTTCCATACATTCTACATCATAATTCTCTGCAATCCAAATACCAAATGGATTTTTTGCAAAAAATTTCTCCCGGTTGTCTACCGTATTTTTCGCGAGGAATATAATCGTCGGCATTTTATCCGGATGCATTTCAAAGTATTCAACCCACTGTTCATTAAAGGCCGGCGTACTGATTGTGGTAGGACTGACCACGGTTCCGTTTGCATAGAGATTGCACAAACTCTCGGTCCCCATAAAAAGAACCTTATCCGAAGCATTGGTTTTATCCTTAATCGTATGATAATCCGAAGTAAAGCGAACTTGATCTTCACCAGCCACATAAATGCCGGCTAAAGGTCCTTCCTGCATTTTGACAAGTCCATCCGTAATATCGCCGGGAACATATTCCGTATTTCTCATATAAAGTCCCTTACACAGGATAAGGCTTATTACAAAAAATACCGCTCCCACTACCGAAAGCATCTCTGACAATTTTCCCTGCTCTTTTCCAATGAGCAAAGTCATTCCCACAAACAGGATGTTGCCGATAACCAGATAAGAGGCACTGCTGGTCGGTCCGACGTTGGATGCAACCAAAATACCGATATATGCAATCAGGGACAACCACCAAATCCACTGTAATTCCCTCAATCCGCTCGTTTCGCCCGTACCTGTGATACTGTTTTTCAAACCCTTTTGCATGGTATCTGTGACGGCACAAGCATCTGTTTTTTCATTTTCATCGGTCAAATTCCGTTTTTTTCCGTTCTGCATTTTTTGTAGTCGTCTTAATAAAAGAAGCGCCATGACAAATTGAATGATATAACGGACCTGCAAACGAAACGGTCCCCAGGTAATCATCAATCCCGCAAAAGTTATCAAAGCAGATACTTCTAATTCAAAAAACAGACACAGGAGGATGAAAAAGTCCGTCTCTCCATATCTTTTGGCAAAATGAAATTTGCGATACAGAAAACAAAATACAACGGTAAAAACCAAGGCGGGAACCAATAAAATCACAGTCTGACGGAAGACTTCCATCCATTGTGACGCGTACAAAGATATTTTCGTCACAAAATCATACTGATGGGCTCCGTCCATAAAAACTTTAGGTACGGTTTCAAGCAATTCCGTCAAAGACATATAACGGAAAATACAGATAAAAAACACAACGGCAGCTAACAGGCATCCCAAGGTGAAACAGCCAATCTGATACCACATATGTTTTAAAAAAACCTGCCTCTTCTTTTTATCCGAATATGCTTTTATCACCATCATAACGACTGCTGCCGGATAGAGTAACACCATTCCCGGATATGCCAAAACATCCACTGCCAATGCCAGTCCGGCAAATAAAAAGCTGATTACGGATTTTCTGCCATCACATTTTTCTCCTGCAATAAAGAAAATCAAAAATAAGGTAAAAAACCAAAGCTGTAGCATGGAAAAATCCAAATCCATCATCCACTTTGGCAAAAAATTACAATAAACAAGTGCCGCAATAAAAGCAACCCCATTGCGCCATGTATCTCTTTTTAAGATTTCTGTTTTTCTACAAAAGAAAAAGACCAGCACCGACATGCCGATATGAAGAATTGAGGCAACACTTCTCATAAAAAGGACTAGATAATCCAAAGAAGGCACCATAACAGAATACAGTTTCATAAACAAAAACGGGATGAAGTAAGAAGTCTGATGAACCTCCCACATTTCTGCAAAAAGCCTATCCCCCTGCAACCCGCGGTAAGGTAACGCAAGAGCATAGGCTTCATCAATATCAAAACCGGTCCATATTTTTATTACAGTTGCAATCAAAGAAAGAACAAGCATAATCCCCATTGCAATTCTCGATATGACAATCTTTTTATTGATCATGTTTAACGTAGCCTTCCCAAATAGTGTTGGCAGAATTGTGTGAACACGCGATGTAAAACAATCCGTGTGAAACAATCCGCTTTATTCAATGGCTGTATTATAACATGTTGCAGAATTTGATTCAACGAATTATCAAATCCGGGCTCTGAATCCGAACTTTGAATCCAAAGTCTGAATTATAAAATCCGTACTTCGATTTCTTCTCTTAATTTCTCTCGTACACGATTTCTGTCTATTACCACGACAACATAATCCCCTTCATTCTCTTTAACAAACGAAGTCTTAAACACCACAAGATAATGTCCGGTTCCAAAATCGCCGAGTTTATGATCCGGCACCTCTACCAACCAGTCATCTTCTATACTCTTAAGTGGTATACGCGCCAATTTCTTTTTGACATTATGATCTCCGACTTCATATAAGATACAACTGTCATGCAATAATGCCAGATAACAATAAAAGCCCAGTGCAAGTAAACCGGCAATCAAAATAAACGCCAGAAAAGCGGCCGCAATCCGTTTTACCTTTTTTTCTTCTTTTGCTTTTTTTGTACTGTCATCGGTAAGCGTACTCGCATCAAGTTCTCTGTTCTTTAGTTTTTCTTCCATTTTTTCCACGAAACGTTCTGTCGCATCCTCCTGATCATCACGATTCTGCAACTTTGAGAGATCTTCTTCATGATAATTGTCATAGCTTTTGTCATCGGACATATCTATTGTTTGAAACAAATCGGTCGAATTCTGTTTTTTCTTACTGCTGTTTGTTTTCTTTTTTTGATTATCATTTGCATCGTCTGCTGTTGGTTTTTCGACAGGCGTATTTGTTGTATTGGAGGCACCGGGCACATCTCCCGGATTTTGGTCATCTGCACTGTTCCCCGGAGCATCTGTATTATCCGCATCATTGGAACCATTGCCATCATGGTTGTCATCTCCGTTATCGCGATGGTTCCCATCACCGGAACCATCGCCATCATGGTTGTCATCTCCGTTATCACCATGATTCCCATCACCGGAATCATCACCATCATGGTTATTGTCTCCGTTATCACCATGATTACCATCGCCGGAACCATCACCATCATGGTTATTGTCTCCGTTATCACCATGATTACCATCACCGGAACTATCACCATCATGGTTATCATCTCCGTTATTACCATGATTATCTCCGGAGCCATTGTTATCTTCATCCGGGATTTCCGTTTTTTTGATAATACCATCGACAACTTCCTGTTGCTCCTTCGTCAATCCCATGTTATCACGTACAATAATTTCATAAGTATCGTTTTCATCTACATCAATATAATTCGTTTCCTGCCATGTATTTCCACCGTCAAAAGAGTAAGCCTCTTTAGGAAGCCCACTACCATCTCCATCATCTGCCGTCACCGTAATACGGATTGCCTGCGGATTCAAAGTCTCTTGTTCAACGGATTGAATGGTTGGCGGATTGCAATCGACATTTGTTATCTCCACACTACTCTTTTGTGTATTTCCAAGGTTATCATATGCAACAATCTCATATTCTCCGGCAGTCATAGAATCGGTATCAAAGTGCATCTCCTTTTGATTCTCCTGATCCGGTTTAAAGCAAAGTATTTCTTCACTTTTTGCTTCTTTTATCTCAACCTTATCCAGCCCCGAACCACTGTCACTGACATCTATATGAATGCATTTTTCTTTTGTCCAGACAGTTTCTTCGATTATAACCTGCTCTCCGACATCCAGTGCCGATACCTCTAATTGAGGCTTATCCAAATCAATATTGCTTACTGTGGTACTTTGTTCAGCGATATTTCCCACACAATCGCGCACGCGAACAGTATAAGTGCCGTTGGTTGTAACCGGATATTTATTATTGGCTGTCCATGCCCCATTGTTAAAGGAATAAGCAGTGGCATGCAAACCACTTCCACTGTCGCTTGCCGTTACCGTTAATTCATTAGAAATACAATATGGTTCCTGATTTTGCGCAAAACTGTGGATTGTCGGCAAGGTCCGGTCAATATTGGATACGGCAATCGTCTTACTGCTTTCATTTCCTACAGCATCTCTGACACGGACAGTATAGGTTCCGTTTTCCGTAACGGTAATTTGATTTTTATTCGTCCATCCACCATTATTAAATGAATATGCAGTACCATGAAGTCCACTTCCTTGATCCGATGCCGCAACGGTCAAAACTGCACTGGTACAATAGCCGTTTGTATTTATGTAAAAAGACGAAATTGTTGGTGCCGTTCTATCTATGCAATCAACGGTAATGCTGTTCATAGCGCTTTCATTTCCCAACTGATCATAAGCTTTGACCTGAAAATTACCATTTTCATTCACGGTATATTGTTCTGTCATAGTTGTTCCGTTTGAAGCATTCGTACCATTGTGAACTTCGTTTCCATTTTTATAAAAGCGGATCCCCCCCGGACGCGATTGGTTGTCACTGGCAGTTGCCTGTATCACTGCGCTCGTTCCCCAGGTTTTTCCGTTTACGCTTGCAGTCGAACCGGAAGCCGAAACACCTACCTGAAGAGAAGGCGCTGCACTGTCAATACGATCTGCATTTGTGGGGGTAATGTTTTTTAAAGACTGATAGTACCAGACGTGATGGTCATGTCCATATGTTTCCGAGATATGAATATAAGCGCCTCCGGCAGGCTGATAGGTATAACAGATATAATTGGGGATTTCCGATAAATCGGAAACCGTAAAGCTGGTCCGAACAGTATTTGTTTCATCCGGCGTAGCGCTTCCGACTACCCTTCCATCATAAATGGCCCCCAGATTTAACGCTCCCTGTTCCCAGATTACTCCATTGGGTTTATAAGCAAAATGGCATCCGCCGGATGGATCTAAATTGTTTCCAATATAAAAATCACAACCGTCAAATTCCTGAAAAGCAATAAACTCTTTTGTCAATGTATAATCTACCCGATATCCACCCGGTGTGCTATACCCATTTGCACTTTGTGCGCCTTCTAATGCAGTAATCGTTACCGTACCATCCTGATATGCCCCTGTCATCTGATAATCATAGGCCCAGATATTTTGAACATTTATGGCTGTCAGGCTTAAACAGAGTAAAAAGAGTAATGCCAATTTCCATCTGTGTATTTCATTTCTCTTTTCCCTGCTTTTTACTTTCATGTTTTTTTCTGCATGAACTCTAACTGCCTTCAAATGATTTTTTGTTTTGTTTTTCTTTTTTTCGAAAGCTTTTCCTATATATTTTTTTATTTTATTTTTTTGCATTTCAGACTCCTTCATGTATTTAAAATCATTGACATATGTCATTTTGTATCCACACGAAAAAATCTACCCAATCATAGGCATCAATCCCTTTTATAAATGTTGAAAAATGTGAAAAAATGGGCGAACTGCCCGATAGAACCGGAACACCGGCAGAAACCACTCTTTGTGTGGCTTTTCATAAAATATAACACAGGCGGTTTGCTTTGTCCAGCCTGTGTTACAAATTTTGTTTATTTTTTTCTCTTTTGGGGTTTATATTTCCAATATATATTGGAAATACAAATCTGAATGGGGAATATTATTTACTCTCCCTCGTAAATCAATGCACCGGTCGTATAGGCCTGAAACTTCAAGGTATTTATAAAGTCTGCCGCATTGTCTTTGGTCACATAAGCACCAAACCCCTGAATGACAATTTCATCCTCATTGCCGCCATTTAGCATAATATCCATGATGATATCGGCCGCTTCCGGCGTAAAATGGCTCGTTTCAAAATAATAGGAATCATCCATGGAAATGCGATTATAGCCACTGAAATTATAATAATCGGTAACTTCACTCAACCGCTCTAAAAAAACCAGATATTCATTATTAATAGACTTTTCATAAGTCGTCACATACATCGGATTTGTAAAAACCGTCAATTTTATATCATGTGCCGTACAAATATCACAAAATTCCTGTATTTCGGCAATCGCCTCATCCACACGTGGACTATAATAGGACGCCCAGTAAGCCTCTTTATTTTCTTCATCAAAAACAATGTCGGCATTCAAATCTTCACAACCGGTAGAATACATACGTCTTTGCAAATCTTTAGTATCACCTTCATAATTGCGAATCACCGAAAGCGACTCAAGTGTTGTAATGGTGTCTAGATAAGACGTGAAAAATCCAATCTTTTCATTCAGCGAACCGGTAAAAGGAAACGCCTTTCGATACAACTGCTTTTCGTGGTATTGCGGAGAAACCAGATAAGAAATATTATCCAGACTCAAATAGATCTGTTTGGGAATTTCTCCGTTGACAATCAATGCCTTTAAGGTATCCACCTGCTCAGCCGGAACTCCCTCTGAATAGGAGAGATTGTACCAGGAGCCATCCGGCAACTTGGATACATCAATAAAACCGGCCCTGGAAGAACCAAACAGATAAGAATCATATTCATCCTGATGCTCTATTACATATTTCGTTTTAATATAGTTTTTATTTGGTTCAACACCATTGTCACGGATTTCATCCGCGTGAAAAACATTATATGGATCAATCATCACATTGATGGGTATAACCGTTATTCCCAATAAAAACACAAATAAAAACAATCGAAAGAGAAATCTATCCATACTATCTCCTGCTTAACTAAATGTGAATTGCAAATGTTCTATCAATTCCTATACCATTTACGAAGAATATTTTTCTGAGAATGCATGCGAAAAATAATTTAAAACCATTGTACTAAAAACTAAAGTAAATAAATTCCTGTGTAATTCCGTTATGAATATGGTATGCCAAAATCACAATAGAAAAAATGAGATAAATCGTATACCGAATCGGTATTGCCAAGCGATCCATTTGTCTTAGCACATCCACTTTCCGATTGGCAATATCAAATCCAAACAAAACAGCAATCGCCGCAACCAACATAAACAAATCTTTTTTTACCATTCCAAACTTCCGGTATGCCAGCATCAAATCCATATCATAGAACATATACCGGAACATCCTGAGAGCCTGCATGACATTGTCCGCCCTGAAAAATACCCATGCACAGGATACCGCCAGAAACGTGATGATAAGTCCGAGAATTTTCGGCATACGCACGTTGCAACATTTTTTGTATAAGCGGTAGATGACCTGATATATTCCATGTAACAGTCCCCACACCAGAAAAGTCAGGTTTCCGCCATGCCAAATCCCACTAACAAGGAATGTGATCAATAAGTTTAAATACGTTTTAATTTTTCCTTTTCTACTTCCGCCCAATGGAATATAAACATAATCCTTCAGCCATGTCGATAACGAAATATGCCACCGGTTCCAAAAATCCTGAATGTTCACAGACAAATACGGGCTCTTAAAATTTTCCATGGAAGTTATGCCAAACAGTCTGGCAATTCCGATTGCCATATTGGAATATCCTGCAAAATCACAATAAATCTCAATCGTATAGAAGAACATGGCAATCATGTAGCTGATCCCCAGAAATGCCTCCGACATATCAAATACGCGATTCACATACACCGCCAAAGTGTCCGCAATCAAAAGCTTTTGAAAAAGCCCCCATAAAATTAGTCTCATACCGTAAACAGCCTGTGATTCGTCAAAAGTTTTATCTGCTTTTAACTGCGGGATTAAATTCCCCGCCCGGTTAATCGGTCCGGAAACCAGATCCGGAAAGAAGGCCAGATATAAAAATACAGGAATCGCTTTTTCTTCCGCTTCTATCTTTTTTTGATATACATCCACCATGTAACTGATAGACTTAAACATATAAAAAGAAATGCCGACAGGAATCACAATGTTCTGGAACATTCCCGGCAGCAGTCCCACGTATTTAAAAAAGGCCAATATAATAATTTGTAATATGATGCCAAATATCAATGTCTTTTGATTGCAATGCTTTCCAACCAGATAAGTCAGCATAGAAATCAAAATCAACAACACCACATATCCCGGTGAAAGGGTTAAATAAAATCCATAGCTGACTAATAAAAGCAAAGGAATGCGTGCTTTCTGCGGTGCTGCCCAATACATCATAAAGACCAACGGCAAAAAAACAGCAAAGGCCAAAGATGTGAACTGCATATCTTTACTCCATTTCTTATAATTATGTATATTGTCATCTGATAAAGTATATAATTTGCTTCATTGCTACGCAATTCTCGCAATCCACGATTATCTCACACTACCAAGAATACTTAGTTTTCTTCGTTTTCTTCCTCTTCAATCGCTGCAGATGCGCTTGCTGAAACCGCAACAACGACAATTACCGCAATCACAACAACCAAAAGAATCAGTGCAAGTATTCCAACCATTAATCCCATCATTAAAACTCCTTTAAACTATATATTTATGATGTTGAGACCATATGCTATTTCATCTCCCCAATGTTAAGTCGATGAGATATTCTGCCTCAATTTTCTTTTCGATATTTATATTTTACCTTAGGTTGCATAAATAAGAAATAAAAATTTGAAAAAAAACATATATTTAATAAAAAGAGTTCGGAGTTTTGCATTGAACAAACTTTCTTTTTGCAAAAAATATTTACTTCTTCCGTCTGTTATCATATTTGCCATAGCGCTCTATTTCACTCTGCATCGCGAGATCAGTGTCAGTAATACCGTAAACGGCCGGGAATTACCTATCTATTGTGTCGAAACCGATAAACCACAAATTGCGATCACCTTTGATGCAGCCTGGGGAAACGAAGATACTTCCCGTATTCTGGAAATTTTAAAAAAGCACAACGTAAAAGCAACTTTTTTTATGACAGGAGGATGGGTTTCAAAATATCCGGATGATGTCAAGCATATCTATGCCGACGGTCACGATCTGGGAAATCACAGTGAAAATCACAAAAACATGTCCCAATTATCAGACGAAGAATGCAAAGAAGAAATTCTTGCCGTACACGAAAAAGTCAAAGATCTTACCGGGTATGAGATGTTTCTGTTTCGTCCTCCATACGGTGATTATGATAACCACGTTATTACAAACTGCCGTGAGATCGGCTACTATCCCATCCAATGGGATGTGGACAGTCTTGACTGGAAAGACTATGGTGCCAATGATATCATCAAAAAAGTCTGTGACAATAAAAATCTCGGAAACGGTTCCATTATTCTTTGCCACAACGGAGCCAAATATACCGCAGATGCGCTCGATACTCTGCTAACTAAATTAACAGATATGGGGTATGAATTTGTTCCTTTATCCGAGTTAATCTATCGTGATGACTACCATCTGGATGTATGCGGCAGACAAATCAAAAACGATTGAATCGGGCACAGTGAAATGCTATGATAAAAATAGTCTAAAACTAAAATGTGATTCGGAAAAACATGAAGCGAACGCACGGATGGGAGGGAAATACGCATGAATATAAAATGTAAAAACTGCGGTGGCATTTTAGAATTTGATCCTAAAACCCAAATGCTTTTTTGTGGGCACTGCCACAGTTCATTCCCCATCGAATCAGCTTCGAACGAACGCAAAACCATATTTGGATCATCACATTTTTCTTCGGACAATATGCTTGCCAATGAGCTTATGGATGTCGATATTTATACTTGTGAAAGCTGTGGCGCGGAGCTTTTCATCAATGATGTCGAGCTTGCCACTTACTGTGTCTATTGCGGACACCCTTCGATTGCCTACAGCCGCACAGAGAAGCGTATAAAACCGCAATATATCATTCCTTTTAAAGTCAGCAAAGAGGAGGCACTTGACGCAATCCGTGAAAAATATATCCAAAGTGAATATGTGGACTGGGCGGACAAATTCTTTGTCCCCGAGCTATTGCGCGGTATCTACGTCCCCTATGGCATGTTTTGTTATCACATAAACGGAAAAGCATTGATAAAAGGCGTGCCTTATTCTCCAAAAGGGAATTCGCAACAACATCATCAACAATATTTTTATCGAAAAGTATTTTCCCGCATCGGACATATTCCGGTGGATGCTTCTTTCCGTTTTCCCAACAAATCAGCTGACCGGCTAGAGCCATTTTCGGATAAGGATCTCACGGAATTTGATAGCCGATTTCTCTCCGGCTATTATGCAGATTTGCGGGACGAAGACTTTTTGCAGCTAAAATCACGTGCCGACATGCGTGCCAAAAAAATATATACTGCCCGCATGCTTTCCATTCCGATGGTGGATCACACAAAAATCGTAAGAGAACATATGGAAATGGAATGTGTAAAAGAAATCTATGCCTTATTGCCGGTCTGGTTTTTAATTATGGAACACAATGGCGAAAAATATACCATTCTGGTAAACGGACAGACCAAAAAAATTGTCGGTACCCTGCCGGCATCCCGCAAAAAAATGATATTCTTTTTTGTATTGACTTCCGTATTAAGCTTTTGCATTCTTTGTCCTTCATTTTTTGTGATGCTTGTCAGCGGTTATTTTTTTGTTCCGATACTGTCAATCCTGCTTGGCATCCCTCTTTTAAATTACCTGGGATTTCGCAATTCCCAAAAATACATACGAAGCAAAAAATTAGCTACATCTGAAAAAATGAAAAAATATGCAAAAGAAAGGCAGGAATAATAAAATGAGTTTTTCTTCTTATCTTATCCTCTTTATCATCGGAATCCTGCTGTTGTCTCTATCCATCGGCTTTTATGCAGTCACCTTCACAATGCAGAAAAACAATGATCAGGGTGAGTTCGTCGAAGACAGTCAGGCATATATGAAGGAATTCCTGGTTGAAGAACAGTTGCGGGATGTCGATCCATCCTCCATCATTCTTTAACAACAAAGACTACCAAAAATGTCCACGTTTTTTTGTGCAATTTTTCTTTTCGTTTCTCTCTTCTTCCTATTTTATTGATTTTCAAATTTTGCTATAATGATTAATAGGTATGAAATAGGGTTTATACACTATAAAAATGTAAAGGGAGAGATAAAAAATGTGGGTTTTAGTAATTATTTTATTACTTCTTCTTGCTGCGTCCGGTTTTATTATTTTCAAGTTGTACACAGGTAATAAACCGCAGGCGGTCAGCTCAGTACAGATTGCGACCAAAGAAATCTTAAATCATGATGTGGGAGCTGTTCTAATTATATCAGACGGAGATCGAATTGTTTATTACAACAACGAGTTTGCACAGCTGTTTCCGATTATCAAAGGACTGGATACGATTGCTGACCAGCCCGGCATCCAGAAACTTTTCGCATCCAAAGAATACGTATCCGAAGAATTTTCCAAAATTTACGAAATACGTTCCAACTGGTTAAATACCGGCGAGTTTGACGGCAGATATGCATGGCTTACCGATATTACCGGACATTATCGTACAAACAACCAGCTACAGAAATTAAAAGAGCAGGCCGAAGCTGCCAACAAGGCAAAATCCAGCTTTCTTGCCAATATGTCACATGAGATTCGTACTCCGATCAATACCGTACTGGGTATGGATGAGATTATCATTCGTGAAGCAACCGAAAAAAATATTATTGGCTACGCAGAAAACATCCGGGATGCCGGAACTACCCTGCTGTCCTTAGTCAACGACCTTTTGGACTTCTCCAAAATCGAATGCGGCAAGATGGAAATTCTGCCGGTGGAATACGAAATCGCAACCGTATTATCCGAAGTCATCAACATGTTTGATATCAAAGTAGCCAACAAAGGTCTGGAATTTAATACCATCGTTGGCGAAAGCATTCCTTATCTGTTATACGGTGACGATGTCCGTCTCCGTCAGATTATGATCAATTTATTATCAAATGCCGTAAAATATACCAACGAAGGTACCGTTACCCTGAAAGTGGGCTGGGAAGAAGCCGGTGATTCTTCACTGAATCTGATTGTATCTATAAGCGATACAGGTATCGGTATCAAGGAAGAAGATTTGGATAAATTATTCCTTTCTTTCGAACGTATCGAAGAAAGACGAAACCGCAACATCGAAGGTACGGGACTTGGATTAAGCATCTCCAGACAGCTGCTTAACCTGATGGATTCCGATCTCAAGGTTCAGAGTACATATGGTGCCGGTTCCACCTTCTCCTTCGTATTAAAACAGGGTATCCGCGATCGGAAGCCCATCGGAAAATTCCGTGAAAAATACGCTTACAGCCGTGAAAAACACAAAAAATACCGTACTACTTTTGTGGCTCCCAATGCCCATATTCTGGTCGTTGATGACAACGCCATGAACATTTCCGTTGTGGAAGGTTTGTTAAAGAGCACACAAATCCAGGTAGATAAAGCTTCCGGCGGTCTGGAAGCCTTGGAGAAATGCGAAAATACCTACTACGATTTGATTTTGATGGATCATATGATGCCCAATATCGATGGTATTGAAACCTTGCATCGCTTAAAAGCAATTGATGGTCCCAACGTCGATACACCGGTCATTGTATTAACAGCCAATGCCGTTGCCGGTGCCAAAGAAATGTATGAAAACGAAGGTTTCATTGACTATATGTCCAAACCCATTCAGGGCAAACCGTTAGAAGAAAAAATTCTGCAGTATCTGCCGGAAAACCGCTATGTACTGGTAGAATACGACAAAGTTGAGCAGGATTTATTCAGTAAGCTCTGGGATGCGGTAGCCAAGGAAATCAAAGCAGAATACAAATTCAAACATATTGATGTCCGTTTCGCTGTTGAATCCGCAGAAGGAAGCAAAGAAACCTTCCGTTTCTTATTACAATCCTTCCACGACAACTCACCGAAGAGCAAAAACGATATTATTACATCCTTTGAACAGGAAGATTATAAAAACTATACCATCTACGTACATGCGTTAAAGAGTACTTCAAAGATGATTGGTGCACTGGATTTATCTGAAAAAGCAAAAGCTTTGGAGATGGCCGGAAAAGATAATGATATTGACTTTATCAAGGCCAACCATGCAGATATTCTTCCGTTATTAGATAATATCATTGCAGAAATCACTGATTATCTGGAAAAGGTAAAACCCGAAGCTGAAGAAGAAGAGGCTCCGGAAGTTGACGAAAATATTGCTCGCGCCATTGAAGAGGCCAAAGCCAAAGAAACAAAATAGCAAGTCGTCCTTACAGAAATATATATCTTTGCCGCCTCGTACTTCGGTTTCTAGACTTTCTAAGCGGCATGCTCACAAAGTATTTATTAAATGCCCGGTTTCAAAACTCAGACTACGTCTTCAGGCAGTTGAAACCGGGCATTATTTTTGTTCGCTATGCCGCTAAGAAAGTCACAAAACCTCGTAAAAGCCGGCGGGCAAAGATATATAATTTTCTGATTCGACGACTTGCTATGTCCCCAAAGTTGCGAATAATAAAAAATCTAACCGTCAACTTCTTCAAAATACGCACGTATTTTTGCAAGAAGACTGAATTTGCCAATCGGCTTTAAAATATATCCGATCGGATCCAGTTTTAAACATTCACTGATTTTATTGGTATCTGAAACACCTGTCAAAAAGAACACAGGTAAATCCTTTAACTCTTCATCCTTACGGATTATTTCCAGAGTTTCTTTTCCGGTCATACCGGGCATCAGATAATCCAGCAACATCAGATCAGGCATTTCTTGTCGGATTGCGTCCAAGGCTTCCTGACCATTTGTCACGGTTGTTACACGATAGCTGTCTCGCAGGAATGTATATAAAAGCTGTAACATATTCTGGTCATCATCTACAACCAAAATTCTCTTCTCTTCCACCGTATACCCCCTTTTTATTTTAACAAATAATGGTGTCTATAGATTGCAATACTGTGATGAAATTCATACAATCCCTCAACACTCATAATCTTTTTATATCATAACATATATCTTATGGCGGTTTCAATCAATGCTTTCTAAAATTTTCATTATTTCCTCAGCCCGATGCTCCCACGTATGTCCGTTTTTTGCCATCTGATATCCCGCATCCGCAATCCTTTGCATACGCATTGGATCATCCAACAAACCTTTGATAATTTCCGGCAGTTTCTCAAGAGAATCCAAAGAATACAATGCTGCATTATCTCCGTCTTGTAAGATTGTGTCCAAATAAATTGAAGAATCCGTTACACAGAGTGCTCCGTTTAACATGGTATTGAAAATACGGTCATGAGCGCCGTCCTTAAACCAGGGCATAACATTCAGTGAAATTTTCGCCTCGGCAATTTTCTTAAGACATCCAAGCGAATCTAAGCTTCCGCCAATAATAATATTTTCTTTTTTGGTGCACATAAGCTTTTCCCATCCGCTTCCAAAAACATGTACGCAAAGCCCTGCTTCCGCAAGAATTCGAATAACTTCACCCCGGAAAAAGAAACGGATATACATATCCAGAAAAATAATATTTCCCATGGTTTCCCGGATTTCTTCAAAGGTTGCCTCCGGGATTTCTCTTAAGATGTGCTTTTTCATCACATCCTCTAAAAGTCTGTCCGGATGCTCCTTTAACTCATTGATCACACCCATATAAAAGGCCGTATACTCATCATCAATCCGTTCGATATAAATATTAAAATTTTCCGGTGGCTCGTAATTTCCCACAAATACAAGGTCCATTTTTCGGTCTTTGATTTTCGGGTAATTTCCATCCGCATAGAGAGACGTTCCCGCCAATGGGAGAAAAGGTCCTCTTTTGATTTGTGGAAAATACTCTTTCATATAACGCTCATGGTTTTTGTCAATGCTGATATGTAAATAATTATTGGGCAGCCATTCAAAAAACCTATGATAATAAAAAGGATGATCCACAACAATATTGATACAAGGCAGGTCAAAGGTATCCCAAATATATTCTCCGAGTTCTTCGTCATAAACAACCTCATTTTTACCGCAAATACCATGGTAATTAAAGGTTACCACTGCTGTTTTTCCACGCTTTATAAACCGTAGCAGACCGCTCGCACTCTCAGCCACGTGTTGATAATCAAAAAAGTAGGTCTGATACCCTTTTCGTTGAAATGTTTTCTCCATCTGCATGGAAAAATATCCGGTTGTTTCAATATCACCTTTGAAAAGAATGATGCGTTCAATCTTGCCCTTTAACAATCCGTTCACCCCATTTGTACAATCATATAACACAATCTTTTTTGCTTAGTCTTTGTCTCTGTCAAAGTCCATTCATTGGCACATTCTGCCATTTACTCATTGCCAATTCTTTTTTACAAAATACGGAGGTTATAACAAATATTTCTTCTTGTTTATTCAGAAAACAGATGCATGCCTTCACCTTCGTAAATGACATAATATTCATCTTCATAGACCTTAGTACTATCCGTCATGATGGTAATATCCCCTTGAAACAGTGCGGGCTCCTCTGTGCGCGCAAGCAGCAAAAAGGTTTTTCCGGAATGATAACCCTCTTGGTAATACTCTTTCCTGCTCAACCATTCATACGGTGCGGAGCCGTTCTCATTTCCGCCTAAGTTTCCGACATGTATCTCTCCATTGGAAAGATACTCCGTCACTTCCGCATTCCAAAATGTCGCATACCCAAAATCATAGCCATTCTCTTCCAAAAAATCCATATAACCGTATCGCTTTTCACAATCGTTGTACTTGGTATCCTGCCATAGCTCTCCGTACAAAGATGAAAGCACTGTCAAAACGACCAATGCTGTGCAGACAGGCTTCACAAAAGGCGTTGCAAAAACACCGTTTTGCAGGTAAATTCCCACAAAAACAATGGCAATGATATAAACCGGAAGCCAATAACGATACTGCTGCAAAACATTCGTAAAAATTAACATGTACCAATTGATAAAAAACATCGCATAAAAATAGTATAAAAGCAGTCTCTGTGCCGTTGTCAGCATGCTCTTTTTGTGTATGCTGACAAACACAATCACATAAACAAGGAATGCCAGAAATGCAAATTTTACAACATTCACAATGCCAAGTCCGGTAACCGCTTCGATTTCACGATATCCCACAAATTCAACCATCAAACGAAAAGAAGTCAAAAAGCGATCCGGAACTTCACTGATTGGAACAAAGCTTATAGGTGTCTGGTCAAAGCTGTAATGCACTGATAGATAAAACTTATTAATCAAAAACCCAATTCCTGCAAAAAAACACAGGTAAACTGAGCTAATCAGCTTTTGTGCCAAAGGATATTTTGCCTTTTCCACAACTGTTTCTTCATTACCGTCAATAAAATAAGCCAAAAGGATTGATAAAACCATTGGCACAAACAGGCTCGCCAGATAGCGTAACCCCGATAATCCCAAAATCAAAGAAGCAATACATAATGCTACATTTCTGACTATTGCCGTGTTTTTATTTTTCGCCTTGGCACGATAAAAGAATAAAAGCATACAAAACGTGCAAATAGCCTGGGATGTATAAAAATTACCCAGTAACATCATATCCAGATATTCATTGGACAAGGGTGCCGCAAGAAGTGCCATCGCCAAAAACAGATTTGTTTTTTTCAATCCGAATTCTTTTCCGGTAAAATAAAAAACAATCATCAGCAAAATATCATAAAATATAACCGAAATCAGCTTTACAACGCCGAAATCCTTAATAAATAAAAAGAGTGGCGTCATCACAAGCTGCGTATAAACGATGCGGATTTCCGTAGAATAAAACCAGTTTTTGGAAATCAATCCGCCTTCTTCTGCCAGAAGCTTTGATAATAACACCTCTGCTGCCATATCCGAATGCATAAGATTATCCGGAAAGATAATAAAATACAAAATAGAAGCCAGCACGGTAGCAACAGCCAATATCACAGCCAGCCAAAAACCTATTTTGCTTTCTTTTTTCTTATGCAACAAACCTATAATCTGTTCTTTTAATTTCATGTTAACACTCCGACTTTAATTTCAAATAAATATAGAGTATAATGTGATGCAAGGGACGAAAGTTGCAAAGCAACGGAGTAATTCGTATGCATCATATTAAGTATGTAAGGGACGAAAGTTAAAAAAACGTCCATGCTTATATACACTATTCATTTTATCAAAAACAAAACAATAAAAAAAGGGTAGGACAAAATATAATTTCACCCTTTTACTATATCTTTTACTTGGATTATATCTTTTATTAATAATCTATTCCGGAGGGAATTATGCTCGCATTACTGCTTGTTATCCTGCTTGCGGCAATTCTGTGCCTAAAGCTTTTACCTGTTTTTTCAGGTACAACACCACAATTTACAGATTTCATCATTGAACATGTATCTGCGACCGGTCTGAATAAATCCGGGGAACTGACGCTCTTTTGGCTG
The DNA here is from genome assembly GCA_017626095.1 of Lachnospiraceae bacterium. GTDB lineage: Bacteria > Bacillota > Clostridia > Lachnospirales > Lachnospiraceae > UBA2882. The sequence goes on along the minus strand of JAGAJL010000012.1, from coordinate 247,818 downwards.
ATTACGGCCGGTGGGGCTGTTTTGTTATGCGCTTTACTATTTCTCTCGCCGCTTATAACTAAGCGTATTTCAACTCATATTATGCGAAACTCATCTATAGAAACTGCTTTTCAAAGTACCTACATGCTTTCATTATGTGCGATTGCCATTCCATTTCTGGTTTATCTGATAATTTATCAAAAATTCTCTTTCCCGCTTTTTTTCGGCTTACTGATTATTCTTTTTTGTTTCTTTACAAAAAAGGTACCACTCTATGCGACACTTTTTACGTATGTGCTCACTTATTACGCAGTATTATCTGTATTAAGTATTGGATGTCAATTCACAACCCGTTTTCAGTTTTCATCCAAAAAGATTTATGCACTGTCAATTCTGATTGGCACCGTACTTGTCGTCTGCAGCCATATTGCGGATCGCATCCGCAAAGACAACCTGTTTTCGCAGCGTATTCTTTTGTTGCTTCAATGCTTTCTTCCGGGACTTTTTTCCGTCTATCTCATAGATAAATATTTCTATCATAAATCCATTATCCGAGTTCCATATGCAACCGGATATTATCTGTTCTTTTTTACTTTAGCAACCATTTTCTTTATTGCTCTGCTTTATCATCTGTTCCGTTTCTGGAAAGAAAAGAAAGAAGATATCATTTGCGCCGTAACCCCTATGGTTCTTTATACCTATCATTCATTTTGTGCAGCGCCAATGTATGCGCAGCCGGATCAACATCACCATGGCGAACAAATGATTCCCTGGAATCAGATTTTTGGACATGGACAGACGGCTTATGAAACATACACTCCCGTCTCCGGATTATTTCCCCTTGTAAACGGATTTATCCAGCATGTTCTACTGGATGGTACCATCTCAGATTATGCTCCCGCAATATCAATAACAATGGTTATTTTTTGTATTCTTACCATGTTCCTTGTCTATATGCATGTAGGCGGCTCCAAGGCTTTGATGTTTGCTGTTCTTTTCACATTGCCATGTTATAACCGCCAGTATATGGTACTCCCCTTGTTATTACTTCTCACATTGCCAAAACTCATTGAAAAACCCCTTGCATGGTTTTTCTGCTATATTTTGGGAAGCTTTATGGCAGGTTTATACTATCCGCTGTTCGGAGCAGCTGTACTCCTTGCAGCCTTTCCGCTTGCAATATGGCAGATGGTATCACTGATAAAGCTCAAAAGAAAAAATCATATAAACAAGCTACCAAAAGCACAATCCGTTGCACAAATTGTGATGATGAAAAATCCAGGCCAAACAAAGCAATCCATCCTTTATTTTACAGCTTACATTATATTATTTGTGCTCATTATCTGTAGTTTTCCGCTGTTGTTCAGAATGTTAAATCATACTTTAACTTACTCCTCGCAGACTATTCTGGCTGATGGCATTGCCCTTTCCAACCAGACAGCGCCGGAAAACTTCCTTCCTTATCTTGCGGGGCACCAAACAATCCGTCACTATCTCTATATGGCTCTTCGCTTCCTGTTACCTGCAATTGCCATATGGTTGCTGCTCTATTTTATTTGTATGATGATACGAAATCATAAAAAGCTACAAGATAATCAAATTTCACAAAATGATAAAATTTTACAAAAGAAACAAATGTTTTTCAATTGTCTGTTTTTGCTTGCTGGAATTATAACTCTTGTAATTTCATATACCTATACTCTTGTACGTGCCGATACCGGAAAGCTTCTTTCACGTACTGGTCCAATTCTGGCTACCATAATCGGAATATATTTTCCGGTTCATTTGTTATCAAAAAAAGATTATCTATTTAAAAACTCGGTAGTCATCGGTTTCTGTCTGTCTATCCCCATGCTTTTGTATGCACAAGTTTCAGAAACCAAAAATCCCGATCTCTGGGTATATCCCGATGGGGAGAGTCAGATGGTAATGGATGATGGCGCAAAATTGTTTGCTTACTATACCGTTCCCGAGACATTTTTAAAATCCGAAGATACCGGCCTTTCCAAACGCTATCAGGAATTGCTTGGACGTGGATTTATGGTTGCTGACCAAATTCATTATATTGAAGAATATGCTTCTGTCATAGAAAAATGTGAGAAAGTATCTGACGATGTATCTTATATGGCTTTTGACGGACAAGGCTTTTTCGATTATCTCGGTGTCAAATGCTACGGAACCGGCTATATACCCGCCGCACGAAGCTTAAAAGCCCAGCAAAGGATATGGAATTCCAACCCTGATCAATTGCCGGTTGTATTCTATATACAACCTGAATATGATTATTATATTTTCCGCTTTATGCTGGATGCCGGATATGTTTATTGCCAAAATGACAATGCATTTTATCCTCCGGATCTTTATGAAAAGCTATTAGAAGCAAAGCTGATCATACAATCCGATGACTACCGCCAAAGTACTTCTCCTACGAATTTTGGTCTCAGCGCAGCATCCTTTGGAGTTTCTTACCAAAGCTTTCTGGAAAATCATGTATTACAGGAAGGTGTTGATATTCAAACAGTAAAATCGATACCCAAAATGAGTTATGATGCGCTGTATCTGGAATTTGATAATCAAAAACTGCAAGCGCTCAGCCATACACTCTGTGAAAATGAACCTTCCAATTTGCTGGTTTCCATAGAGTGGTCCGATACCGAAGGAAAAAAATTTGAAGGCAGTAAAGTAACCTGTCAATATGGCAATGGAAAGCTTCTGATTCCAATCGGCATGAATGCCTGCTGGCTCTTATCTGATATTGACAGTTTTACCATCAACCTTTATGATTCAACAATGCTTAACCAACAACCAGAGCAAGAACAGGATGCACAGATTGCACAAGTTGAACAGACTGAGCCAACTGAACAAATTAAGCAGCCTAACAACTCTCTTTTCTCTGCATCGTTTGATCAAGGTGTTTTAAACACGTCAGAAGAAGATTTATTGCATATTACACTGCATACAATAAATTTGGAAAGATAGTAACATTTTTCAAACAACAAAACCACAGCATTTCTGAATGTTGTGGTTTTTTATTTAGTCTGTTCTTTCACCCTTTATTTCGCATGCCGATTTCTCGCTCCGGACATACTTTTTCTTTCACTAGCTTCTCTGGGTATGCCCCAGACATGCTTCTTCTTCCATTGCGGGCATACTTTTTCTCTCTCCTGCCACATTCGGTATGCCTCGGCACTTAGCGACATATGCAAATAAAAAAATGCCCGGTTTCAACTTTCAGAAGACAAAGTCTGAGTTTTGAAACCAGGCATTTAATAAATGCTTTATGAGTATATCACAAAAATATCTTACACCGTAATTAACGTTCCGGCTTTTCCTTTGACAGCTTTTGCAGCTTTATCAATAGAAGTAATCAAAACACTTCCTGTCGGAACTTTGCCAAGATAATCAAGGGCAGCCTCCATCTTGGGAAGCATATCATTCTCACCAAATTCTCCTGCTTCAATATAAGCCTTAACCTGATCCGTATTCATTTTATCTATACCGGTCTGATTATCTTTTCCAAAATTGATATATACCTGATCAACGCTTGTTAAGATAATTAACTGGTCGACTTTCAAATCACTTGCTAATTTTCCGGCGATGCAATCCTTTTCAATAACGGCTGAAGCGCCTTTTAAAGCATGTTTTTGCTCAATTACGGGAATTCCGCCGCCACCGCACGCAATGACAACCTGATCAGCATCTGCAAGCAGACGGATCGTATCAATCTCCACAATATCAATAGGCTTTGGTGCAGCAATAGCGCGTCTGAAACCTTTTCCCGGAATTTCCTGCACATAATTGCCCTTCTTCACTTCAATTTCGGCATCCTCAGCACTCATATAGCGTCCTATAAGCTTTTTAGGCTCATAAAAGGCCTCATCATAAGGATCCACCGTAACCTGCGTTAAAATCGTACTAACAGGCTTAGAAATACCTCTTGATAATAATTCTGCCTTTAAAGCATTCTGAATATCATAGCCGACATAACCCTGACTCATGGCCGAACATACACACATCGGCGCCGGACTGTAATCAATATAAATACGACGCAACTCTGTCATCGCCTTGTGAATCATGGAAACCTGCGGTCCATTACTGTGTGTAATTGTCAACTGATAATCAGCCTCAACTAAATCAGCCAACGCTCTTGCCGTATCTTTTACGGCATCCCACTGCTCGGAAATTGTATATCCTAATGCCTGATGACCTAATGAAACAACTACTTTCTTCTTGCTCATAATCCTACCTGCCTTGTTTGTTTCTTTTCATATTTTGATCATATCAAAGTATCATTTTACTTACACCTTAGTATAGCAAATGAAGCCTTCTTTCGCAATATCGTCGCATACGAAAAGCCCATTGCAAATCTACAATTATCAAATTTCTCCCTTATATCGCCGTGGGCGTGGTCGAAAATCAACATGTAAAAACGCGAATATATTGCGCTTTTGACCTTAATTGCAGACGTTTTTCTCTGCCCATGCTTCTCATTTTTTATTATTCGCAACTTTGGGGACATAGCCTGTCGTCCAAACAGAAATTATATATCTTTGCCTGCCGGCTTTTACGAGGTTTTGTGCCTTTCTTAGCGGCATAGCGAACAAAAATAATGCCCGGTTTCAACTGTTTGAAGACGTAGTCTGAGTTTTGAAACCGGGCATTTAATTAATACTTTGTGAGAAGCGCGGGCAGAGCGTCTGCAAAAGCGGTCTGCAAGCGCAATATATTCGCGTTTCACATGATTTTCGACCACGCCCACGGCAATAAGGGAGAAAGTTCAAATAAACAATACGGTGATTGCGGCACCTATCATAATACAAAAATCAGAGATATTAAAAACCAAATTTCTGATTTTATCATTTTTTACCTCAAAACCGAAATAATCAACCACATATCCCTTAGTCATACGGTCATAGGTATTGGAAAAAGCTCCGCCCAGCAAAACGGCAAGCCCCGTACGTAATAATTGTTTTCCTTTTTTTCCAAATGAAAAAATATACAAAAGAAAACAAAGGATGCAGAGACATACTGACAATCCCTTTATAAATTCCGGATGTTTGCTTCCCAGATTTAAAAAAGCCCCATAATTGTGATATTTAGTCAAATATACTTTATCTTTTAAAAAAGGCATTTTGGAAAAACCGATAATATGCTCGCCTTCTTTTCCGTTTTTCTCCCGCACCTGCTTGATCACATGCTCACAAGCAGCAATCAAAACCGCAATCCATGTCGTCATATGATATATTTCTCCTTCTGTTTTCATCTTTCCGATTATCTTGCATTCGTTTTCAAGCTTCCTATTTGGAGTACTATACGATTAGCAAATATCCCTTCTTCTATTATTTCATCGATTGTAAAATATTCCTTCTTTTATTATTTCATCGTTTATCATATATTCCTTTTTCTATTATTTTACCATTATCGAACATTTCCTTTTCTATATTCAACAACAGAATATCACAGCCCGGCAAGAACATCAAACACTCCCTCCAGATTTAGGGTTCCATATCCCCATTCCCGGGAAGGATAATACAGCTCTTTTTTTCGTGTAGCGCCGCGAATAAAAAGATTTTTAATACTTTGGGTATTGATTGTTATATCTCTGCCCTCCACAACGGCCCATTGCATAAAATCCGCAGCCGCTCCCGCCGTTATGGCTGCAGCCATACTGGATCCCGTTTCCGCTCCCATTACAGTTGGTACCAATACTCCCGGTGCCGCGATTGAAGGAACGATAAAGCCATCTATCGAAAACCCGCGGCCACTGTTTAAATAAAAGCTTTGATCCGCGCTGTTATAGCTTGATACAGCTAAGGTTGCCCGACTGTATGCTGGCTCTGTGATAGTCTCATAAGGACTGGGACGTAAAAAATATGTTTCACTTTTTAAAAACTGTCGAAGCGGGAGCCATGAATGGACGATGCCTTCTCCATCTCCGGCAAAAACACGAATTTTCCAAATTCCGGGAACCGGTCTAATAAAACGAAGTGTGAACAGTTGCTGCCCATTTCCTAAATCTACAGGTACATAATCAATCACAACCCTGGATTCCGAATAAATAAAACCAAATTCTAAACTCTGCCCAAGCCGGTACGGTATTTCCGGTATCGTTTCTCCGCCCGGCGATGTCAGAGAAATCGTATATATACCGGGAATTTGTCCCCAGATTTCCATATAGAACCCCGGCTCACCATCCCCAATCAATAGTTCCATTTCATCATAATTCTTTATGCCGGAATAAGAAGGAAAAAGATTCCCTTCATAATGTCCCGAAGTATTCCCCTCATTGCCGCCTCCGATTACCACACACCGGTTTCTTTTCCGGGCAAGAATATCCAGATATCCATCCAAGAGCGACGAACCATCATGTGAGCCCATCGTTGTTCCCAAAGCAATACAGATGACAAGCGGTTTTCCAAGCTTCGATGCCAGTTGATCCAGATAGCTTAAGGCAAGCATGACATCCGTCTCCTGATAGCAGAGTACATCATCCCCAATGCTGTAAAACTCTCTCATGTACTGTTTGCATTGTTTCAATTTCACAACCGCAATATCCGCATCCTTTGCCGCACCGGCAAATCCGTTTGTCCTATCATACCCACAAGCAGCCGAAATCATTTTGGTACCATGCCCGTCTTCATCCGTAAACAAAAGCGGACCATTCTCCCGAAGATTTTCATTAATATCCTCTCTGGTATATTCCACACCGTAATAGAAGCCCTCAGGCGCACGAAACTTTTTGTTCTGTTCCGAATCTGGCATTTTGGTATCATCCGCTGCCGTACCATCCATCGGCATTTCGATTTCATTGTCCGGATCTGTATCACTTTGTATCGCCGTCTGGTCCCAGACTGCAGCAATTCTTGTGGTTCCATCTTCATTTAAAAAAGCCGGAAGCCGGTATCTGATTCCCGTATCCAGAAACCCAAGCAAGACGCCTCTTCCGGTTAAATTTAAGGGTTCCCTGTTTACCTGAAGAATTCCTGCCGAATTTAAGACGGACAAATCACTTTGCAATCCGTAACACTTGGGAATATACTGATACCGGTATTCTGCGCTGTTTAAAGGCGGCACCGAAGATGCCGCCACATATAATATAAATAAATTGTCCAATATTTTGATGACACATTTGTCAGAACTGACTGGATCTCCCGGAAATAAAGAACCGGAGGATATATCAAATCCCAATGGGATATCCCGATAATCCTCCGATAAAATACGATAATTACATAAATCCATAATTGCACCATAAACCTTTTTTATCAGTCTATGCAGCAATTATAGGAACTATCCGCGAATTTCAATAATCGGACCGCCTTTACCTTCGATATAATCTCCGGTAATGGTTACAGTACCGATATTATCATCTTTGGGTATTTCATACATAATATCCAGCATAAATTCCTCGATGATTGCCCGAAGCGCACGTGCCCCAGTATCTTTTTCCATAGCCTTTTTGGCGATGGCATGCAATGCACTGTCATCAAAGTGCAAATCCACTTCATCCAATGCCAACAGCTTCTGATACTGTTTCAAAATAGCATTCTTTGGTTCGTTTAAAATCGCAACCAGCATTTCTTCTGTTAAGCCGTCCAGTGTAAATAAAATCGGAAGACGGCCCAGAAATTCGGGTATCATACCAAATTTTCTCAAATCCTCAATCGTAACCTGATTGTGGATATTTTTTTCTTTATCATACGTATCTTTTAATACCGCATCGAAACCAATGGAACTCTGTTTGGAAAGACGCTGTTTGATAATCTCATCCAGTTCCGGAAACGCTCCGCCGCAGATAAATAAAATATTACGTGTATTGATGGTCGTAAGCGGAACCATGGCATTCTTGCTGCTGGCACCCACCGGAACTTCAATATCCGCTCCCTCCAACAGTTTTAACATACCCTGCTGGACTGACTCTCCGGATACATCCCGGGAATTGGTATTTTGCTTTTTGGCAATCTTATCAATTTCATCAATAAAAACAATACCCATCTCAGCTCTGTCCACATCATTATCCGCTGCGGCCAGAAGCTTTGACAAAACACTTTCGATATCGTCACCGATATATCCGGCCTCTGTCAGACTGGTAGCATCGGCAATGGCAAGCGGAACATCTAAAAGCTTGGCAAGCGTTTTAACCAGATAGGTTTTACCACAGCCGGTCGGTCCAATCATCAGCATATTGGACTTTTCAATCTCAATCTCATCCATGGTATTGGTAGCTACACGCTTATAATGATTATAAACAGCAACCGACATCACCTTTTTGGCCTTTTCCTGACCGACAACAAATTCATCCAATTTGGCTTTTATTTCATGCGGTGCGGGAATATTCTTAATATCAATCAACGGCTTATCCGTTTTTTTACGTTTCTTTAATTTTGAACGTTTGGAATTTAAGCTTTCTCCCTGCAAATCATTCAGATTCACAAAACGAATATTGGGAAATCCTTTAGGAGTTCCTTTCTTTTCATCTTTGTCATCGGAATTATTTCCGTTTAACATGGAAGCCATATCAAATCCTGACATCGGTCCGAACAATGACGGATCATCCAGTGCAGAATAATCATACTGGCTGATTGCATCCATAGTTTTATGCATACAGTCATCACAAATACAGATATTCTGCGGCATCTTAAACTGTTTACCGGTGACACTTTCCGGTCTGTGACAGATGAAACATACATTGTCATATTCGTCATCGTCGTCTTCGTCGTCACCGTCATTGTCATTGTCTTCTTTATTATCATCATTCTTATCATCGATAACAAATTCGTCTTCTAAAGGAGCTTCATCATCAACCAGTAATTCATCTGATATATCATCGTCTGCTTCTTCGACAACAAATTGTTCTTTGGTATCATTACCGGAAATCTTTTTATCTGCTTTTCTATCTGCATCCGTCAAATCATCCGAATCATCAAAGTCATCATCGTCAAAGTCATCGTCTCCGGCACTCATATCAAATAAGGGAGCATCATCCTTTTCCACAACTTCTCTGAAATCATTTTCCGGTTTGATATATCTTTTTTGTGAAGCTTCATCATCATAATCATCAGAAGAATCAAAATCATTTAAAAACGAATCGTTTTCCTCTTCTTCCGAAAAATCATCTTCATCAAAGAATACGACTTCATCTGATACATTTTTCATAGTATCATCCATGTTGTTATGATTCATGTCCGTATCTTCTGCCGTAATATTTTCATCAGACTGATTCTTCGGCATATCCTCTGCCGACTTTTTTTCATCTGTTCTGTTTTCCATATGATTAGATTCGGTATTAGAAGTCTTTTTATCATTTGCATTCGATTTATCTGAGTTGTTTAAAAAATCAAAAAAACTAGCCATTATTTTCCTCCAAGTTTCACGGTTGTATCAAAGGCCTGATAACCATCCGATGTCCGTGTCAGCAAATTGACCGTAACCGTATCACCTTCTTCATAATAAGACAATACTTCTGTCAGGTCATCCATGTCACCCACTGTATATCCGTCAATTTCCAACAAAATATCCCCTTTACGAATTCCGGCTTTCTGAGCAGGCGTTTTATCAAATACCTGCGTAATATAAATTCCTTCTTTCAGGTTATATTTTTCTAATATTTCACCGGTAACCGCCATACCACTGATTCCCAGATATGCAGAATCACCGCGTTTCTCTGCAGGCTTTGTTTTCTTCTGCATCAGGTCTTTTAAAATCGGCTCCGCTGTTGAAATCGGAATGGCATATCCCATTCCCTCGGTCGCATAATCCGCAATTTTACTGGAATTAATGCCAATAACCTCACCTCGGACATTCAAAAGCGCACCACCGGAATTACCCGGATTAATCGCTGCATCTGTCTGAATCAGGTATTTGACCTGTGATGAGATATCCTTGCTGTTTTCTGTACCATAGAGCGGACCTTCTTTATCTGTATATGCTCTGTTTACCGCACTGATTACTCCGGTTGTCACAGACTGTCCGTATCCAAGCGCATTTCCTATTGCAATGGCCGGTTCTCCCACCTTCAGATAATCTGAATTACCCAATGTGGCAATCCGAATCATTTTTTTGGTTGCCGGATCCAAGTCTGACAGATTGATGGCAATAACAGCCAGATCCATATCTTTATCTGTTCCTTTTACAGAGGCAGATGCAACCGAATCATCAATAAACTGAACCGTAAGCTCCTCTGAATCTTCCACAACATGATTATTGGTGGCAATTAAAAGTTCAGTATCATTTTCTCCGACAATAATGCCGGAACCACCGCCTTCTGCTTCATAATCATAAAGATAGCCCCAAAAATCATCTTCCATCGTGTAAGTACCGAATATTGATACAACGCAGGGCATTACCCTGTCAACGACTTCTGTTACATCGGTCACAACCGTTGCTTTGGAATCTGTGGCATCCGTCATATCAATTTCAGAATCGGAATTCATTTCGTTAATATCGCTGGTTTCATCAGCACCATTTTCACCGCCACTTGTTACCTCATGCAAATCCTTATCATCAGCTGTATTTTCGCCAGACGAATCTGCCGGTTGCTTCCCTTCATTTTGTCCTGAAATATCCGATAAACTGCCACCATCCGTTGTTTCAATTTTAGCAACCGGCTCGCCGGCATCCGGCATAACTTCCTGCTTAAAAACAACCAGAATGACAATTATGACCAGTCCCGCGACCAGCCCGAATAACAAACCACCCAATACACTCATGCCCATTTTCTTAATCTGGACATCTTCTGTTTTCTGATACACTCTCTCGTTTTCTTCCATATTGCTACTCCTAAAGCACGTACTATATATCGGTATGCCATAGCTTACTCTGTGGTTTTAGTATATCAGTATATCCCAATGCTTACTCTAAATTATCAGCATATCGGTATGCCATAGCTTACTCTACTGTAACTGATTTTGCAAGATTTCGCGGTTTATCCACATCAAGACCTTTTGCAACAGAAACATAATATCCCAAAAGCTGTAACGGCACGACCGCAAGTGAAGCCGCAAAGTGAGTATCTGTCTTTGGAATATAAACCGTAAAGTCTACCGTATCCTCAATTTCATAATGCCCATAACTGGTCAGTCCCATCAGATACGCACCACGGCTCTTTACTTCTACCATATTGGAAATTGTCTTTTCATATAAGTCATCCTGTGTCAAAAGACCAATTACCAATGTTCCGTTTTCTATTAAGGAAATCGTTCCATGCTTTAATTCACCGGCTGCATAAGCTTCTGAATGGATATAACTGATTTCTTTTAATTTCAGACTTCCCTCCATGGAAACAGAATAGTCAATGCCTCTTCCAATAAAGAAGACATCTTTTGCCGATGCAAATTTAGCCGCAAACCACTGGATACGCTCTTTATCCGCAATAATCTTTTCAATCTTATCCGGAAGTGTCAAAATCTCTGTCACAAGCTCTGAAGCCTTTGCATCATCTAACTGTTTTCTATGCTGTCCAAATGCAATTGCTAACATATAGCAGGCAATCAGCTGTGTACTGTATGCCTTTGTCGTGGCAACCGCAATTTCCGGACCTGCCATGGTGTAATACACATAATCGGCTTCCCTTGCAATAGAAGAGCCTACAACATTGACAATTGCTAATGTCTTATTTCCCCTTGCTTTGGCTTCTCTTAATGCGGCTAGGGAATCAGCCGTTTCTCCGGACTGTGAAATAATAACAACCAAACCGTTGGGGGTAAGAATCGGATTTCGATAACGGAATTCACTTGCCAGCTCCACACGAACGGGTATTTTGGCAAAATCTTCGAAAACATACTGAGCTGTCATGCCGACATGGTATGCCGAACCACATGCTACAATGTAAATCTGGTCGATTGCCTGCAGCACATTTTCATCCATACCAATTGCTGATAAATCAATTTTTCCATCCTTTAACACAACGTTTGCCGTATCGGTAATCGCCTTGGGCTGTTCATGAATTTCTTTCATCATGAAATGCTCATAACCGCCTTTTTCTGCGGATTCTGCATCCCAATGGATTTCCGTCAGAGGTTTCTCAATCTCATCACCATTGAGGTTGAAGAAATGAACTTCGCCATTGGAGAGTTTTGCCATTTCGAGATTGCCGATATAATACACTTTGCGTGTATATTTCAAAATAGCCGGAACATCAGATGCAACAAAAGAAGCATCTCCCTCTGTTCCGATAATCATGGGACTGTCCTTACGGGCTACCCAGATTTCTCCGGGATAATCCTGGAACATCAGACAGAGTGCATAAGAACCGCGCACACGTACCATGGTTTTTGCAATCGCATCAACCGGACCAATGTTGTATTTTTTATAGTAATAATCCACCAACTTAACAACCACTTCCGTGTCAGTATCAGAATAGAACTGATAGCCATTACGAAGTAGCTTTTCTTTTAATTCCTGATAATTTTCAATAATACCATTGTGAACACCAACTACCTCTCCCTCTTCGGTGGGATGATTTTTTACAAAGGTGCCACTAACGTGCGGATGCGCATTGATTTCCGACGGCTCTCCATGCGTCGCCCAGCGGGTATGACCGATACCACAGCATCCCTTTAATGCCTTTCCTCCATCCGTTTTATCCGATAATTTGGCCAATCTGCCTTTGGATTTTACCACAGAAATTGGATGATCTCCATCTCTTACGGCAAGACCGGCTGAATCATATCCTCTGTATTCCAGCTTTGCCAGACCATCTAACAAAATCGGAGCAGCCTGCTCTTTACCACAATATCCTACAATACCACACATATCTATTCTCCTTCCTTTTCGGGATTCTTTCCATAGCCTTTGGTTGCATCTATATTTTTGATGCCCCTCTTTAATGATTTCCGCCTCCAGTAATCCGGATTAGACGTAAATTTATGAATCTGATTTTCCGTTAGCTTATGATAATTCTTACCCAAACGATAACCGATAAACTTTGCCCCACTATGAACAACCAGACGTGGAATATATGTCTTGTATCCATTATTCCATAAGTATGCCATCGTATCCCGTACCATGCGAATTCCTTCGCCCTCAGACTTTATTCCTTCAAACACCTCAGGATGATCCGCCTGCGATACTCCTAAATCAAAATTACGGCGAAACTGCTGAGATACCGTATAATTATGAGAATGATATACACAGGCGTCTGCACAATATGCAATCATATAACCACTTTTAGCAGCCTTGGCCGCATACACCATATCCTCATTAAAAATTGCTCCATTGATAAATCCATGAAGCTCATCAAAAACCTTACGGTTATACGCTGCACAGACATCAGAACAAAAATAAGTCTTAATCCCCAATTGGGGCAAATCTTTTTCCCCCTTCATCCGGGAATTTTCCGGATAATTAAACGCTCTTGTATAACACTCAATCGGGTTGCAATCCGCATTAGGAAGCTGTTTTGCATAAGAAACAACTGCTTCGTTTGCCTGGAGTGGCTTTAACAGATTTTCGATCAGTCGTTCATCTTTGGGAACCGCATCCTGAGTCATCATTACAAAATAATCTGCCTTTGAATGAGCTACTCCCCGGTTTCTGGTTTCTCCATGATCAAACTCTAACTTTGACAAATGATATACCTTGCAATTGTCATAGCGCTGCAAAAAATTGGTTCCATAAATAAACTGGTCGAAATAGTATTCCTCGGTATTCATCAGAATAATCCGTCTCGGTTTCATCGTCTGCTTATTTAACAGATCCAATACTTCCAAAAAATCTTTTTTGGGTTTGTATGTTGGAATAATAACATCTACTGAAAACATCTTATGCCGTCCCTCTTCTGCCAATTCAAATTTCGCCCATATAAGCTAAGGTTTTCATTACTCATATTTGTCTTATTTATTATATTAGGGACAAAAGGTATTTTGCCCTATGATACCAACGGATTGCTACGCACTTTGTGCTCTCGCAATCCTAAAATCATACTTTTTCATGCGACCATGAAAAGAATGACCTTTTGACCCTGATATCATAATATTATACACTAATAAAAACAAAGAAGTCCATAAAATCATCCTGCATTTTATTATTATTTTAGGAACATATTGATAACGTAAAAAGGAGCTGTGAGCAGCTCCTTTTTTTACAAATTGAACAAATATATTACTTTCCTGTATCAGAATGAATCTTCGCGCTGTAATTCTGTGCTTCTGATGAAGGAACATATCCCGTATCGCCGAACAAAAATTCATGTAACAATGTAACATTCGTACTTAAATCACTCGGGATAACGCAGTCACCCTTACCCCCGACAACACCTGTTGCACGATACTGCTCATTCGGGAAACCGGTTGAATCCACAATCTTATAAGATCCAATATCTGATAAAAGAGATAAAATCTCATTTAATGTCAAGCTGGTAGCTGTAGAAGGAAATACATCATTGGCAATATCATTTAAGGTTGCCGGATTTTTCAAAGCCACGGCTTGCGCTTTATCAGCCAAAGCCTGTATAACCTCACGTTGTCTTTCTGCACGCTTATAGTCATCACCGGCTGTATAACGGATACGGCAATAAGAAACTGCCTGAATACCATCCAAATTAACCATACCTGTCTGAGTTAGCTTGGTATATTTTCTTCCCAAAGACTGTGAAGTTTCTACCTGATAATTGTTTAAGTGAGTAATCTCTGCCGAATCTACATCAATCTCAATACCGCCAAGCGCATCAACCGTATCGGCAACAGCACCCCAACCTACCGTAACATAATCTGTAATATTTAAGTCAAAGTTCATATTCAACATATTGATAGCCTGTTTCGGACCACCAAATGCATAAGCAGAGTTTGCCTTGTTATAGGTATCATTTCCCAAATTCAAATAAGTATCACGGTAAATGGATGCCAAGCGGATTTCCTTGGTCTCTTCATTGATCGAAGCAATAATAATGGTATCGGATCTGACACCCTTACCTAAATTGTTATTTCGGGCATCCACACCAAATAATGCAATATTACGATAGCCTTTCATGTCATCGCCAAAATCATTGAATTTGACATCTTCTTCGGAAATCATAAATTCTTCCAGCATATCTTCTGTATTCGCGTTTTCATTGGTCTGAATTTCATTTTCATCAATATAATCTTTATGGATGACATCGAGCTTGGTAATAAAATACAATGCAACAATCAAAACCAATACTACAAAAAATTCGACACCCAAAATAATCCATTTTTTCCGCTGGCGCCTTTTTAATTCCGCTTTACTGACGCGTCTTCGGCCATTTCTGTTAGCGGAACCTCCTCTGTTTGTTGATCCGGTTCTGCCCGTTCTGTTAGAAGAACCTGTATTTCTCGAACTTCTTTCTGTTGCCATTATTACTTACACTTTAATCCTTTCCTTTGCTGCATATCATTAGCATGTGTTCGGATTATCATAACCCCTTTTGCCATTGCAAAAAAATCCTTCTAATATGCATTTTTATTAATAAAACCCTTAAATATCGTCAAAAACATAATTTTAATATCCAGTCCCATTGTCCAGTTTTCAATGTAATACAAATCACATTCAATTCTGCCCTTAATAGAACTGTCACCACGATAACCACTAATCTGTGCCCATCCCGTAATTCCCGGACGAACCTGATGTTTAATCATATATCGGGGGATTTCTTCTTTATACTGCTCCACAAAATACGGCCTTTCCGGACGCGGCCCTACAATACTCATATCGCCTTTTAAAACATTAAAAAACTGTGGCAATTCATCAATGCTGGTATGACGGATAAACTTTCCTACCCTTGTCACGCGCGGATCATCCCTTGTCGTCCATGCTTTCTGTTCATCCGAAGGATCCTGCATTTTCATACTGCGGAATTTATACATCTGGAATTTCTGATTGTGCAGACCAACACGCTCCTGCTTAAAAATAACCGGCCCTTTACTGGTACATTTTATCAGAATAGCCGTAATCAATAAAATGGGCGAAAATAAAATAATTGCAAAAATCGAGCCGACAATATCCACAATTCGTTTTGATATTGCATTCAATGTATTGGTCAGAGGAACATGACGAATATTGATGACCGGAAGGCCGTTTAAATCTTCTGTATAAGGCTTACTGGGAATAACACTGTTATAATCCGGGATAAACTTGGTGTGAACACCGGATTTTTCACACATTCCCACTATTTCTTCCAAATATTCGTAATCCTTCAGGGAAAGAGTAATCGCAATTTCATCTAACTTACTCTCCGGCAAAATAATCTCCAGATTTCCAATTGTTCCAAGCACCTTAACATTTTTATATGTGGTACCTCGCGGAATATGATCATCCAAAATGCCACGCACAACATATCCCCACTGTGGATTTTGTATAATACGGTCAATATACTGCTCTGCCGCCCTGGAATATCCGACTAACAGAATATATTTGATATTGTAGCCTTTTTTTCGAAAAGTCCGTAAAATCTTGCGAATTAAAATCCTGGTGCCGACCTGTCCAATGATGTTAAATGCATAAAAGATAAAAATCATCGAACGTGAAATATGATTCTGCCTGATAATATACAAAATACCAATAAACAGAATCAGTCCCACGGTATTGGATTTTATGACATTGGAAATATCCCGCTGTGTACTAGAATACCGTTTGGAAGTATATAAACTAAATAAATAGTTTAAAATCAGATATCCGGGAACAATAAAAATCAGTGCCGAAAAATAAATCTTTGCACTTAATACACCGGTAAATTCCGCATCATTATTAAAGCCTGTCTTAAAACGTACATACCATGCCAACGCATAAGTTGCAACAATTACAATCGCATCTAAGACGACATGGAGTCTATTAAAATACTTTTGATTGTCTTTAATCAAAGGATATCACCTATTTTCATATACATCCGATATTGTACCTTATTTTGGCAAAAAGGGCAACTGTTTTATAATAAATGCGTAACGCAAATTTAACATTTTTGTAACATTTAAAAAAATCTTAAACTTTTTAGCCACAAAATCTTCTAATCAGGTTCCACCAAAGTTGTAATTGAATCACAAAATAGTGTTTTAGATACTTAAACTGAAACGCAACCTTTCGCGCCCTGCCTTTATGGGAAAAGCTCAGACGAAATCCTTTTAACAGACCCTTTGCATATACTTTACCATATCCTTTTTTTACAAAGAAAAGAAGCTTAATCAAAAAACCTGCAAGCAAAAAGGGGCAATTTAACAGTAATTGCAAAAAAGGCATATTTTTATATACCAGGTAAATACTATTTTTTGCAGATAAATCTATTTTAAACGCATTATATCTGGAACCGGAAAAGCCACTGCCGGCATGAAAAACAACCGCATTATGGCAGAAATAATTGCGATAACCACTGATTTTCGCCCGATATCCGATATCAATGTCTTCCAAATAAGCAAAATGATTTTCATCAAATTTACCAATTCTATCAAAAACTTCCATCCGATAAATGGCTGCTCCACCGCAGGAAGCAAAAATTTCGGCATCTTTTTCATAATGTGTCCGAGCTTTTCCCTTGCCAAGACCAAAAGCCCAGCCCAAAGCACAATATAAATCACCGCAGTCATCAATAACATCCGGATTTTGTAAAGAAAGCATCTTAGCCGAAGCCGAAAAAGCCTTGGGATGAATATCCATAAAGTGCTCCAGATTCACAACAAAATCTTTTGTTACTTCTGTATCGTTATTTAAAAGAAGTACATACTCGGTCTCACAGGCATCAATACCGGCATTTACCGCACCACAAAAGCCGGTATTATGGTCAAAAGCGATTACCCTTGCAATCCGCTGTGCTTCATATTCGCGGCAAAGCATTTCACTTCCGTCTGTCGAACCATTGTCGACCAGCAAAATTTCAAAATCACCGCATTCTTTAGCAGCAAGCAACTTATCTATGCAGTTTTTCAAATATTTGATTCCATTGTAATTCGGAATCACAATTGTTGTTTTTATCATATCTTTTCAACCAACTCCGGATCATACACAAGCTTCATACCTTTATGCAAAGCTTCACTTAAATCCACATCTAAATCCGGGCGCACTCTGAGCGCCCGCTCATCATAAGCTGCCACATCCATATATAAATCTGCCCGGTGCATATAACCACTGCTATAGATTCGCAGTCCGTCAAACAGATGGTCGGGACTTGCAATCACAATGCCATTTTTTACCATACGACCGCAAACGGCCGCAACATCTTTTCTGACCGCAAAAATATCCGGTTTATAAGTTGTCTTATAAAATCCCAGATGTTCACTATCCGTGACCTCAACCTGATCTGCCATACCCTTTTTTGCAAAATAGTCTTTTAAAGCTTCTCTTCCGGCATCATAAGCATAACGCTTGCTGTCTGTATTTATCGCAGTCGATTCTTCATGACAGCGCCAGTGATATAAAATAGAAGAGGTATGCAAAATCTGCAGATTTCCTGATTTACAATCTATCTTTTCTGTTTTCTTATAATCTGTGCTTTCTGTTTTTTCGATTTCATCAATTTTTTCTATTTTATCTGTTTTTTCTATTTTATCTGTTTTTTCTATTTTATCTTTGCTTTCCGTGTCACTTAGTATGTCGGTTATATCCATGATATTTTCAGTTAGCAACGCTAACCGAAGTACCAGATCATAATCCTGCGCTCCATCGTATTTTGCCCGCAGCTTCAAAGACTTCATCACATCCGCCCTGACCATCAGAAAATGGCAGATGTAGTTATTGGACAAAAGTAAATCCAAATTGAAATCCGGTTTAAAGTATGGCTCATAAAATCGATTACCGTCTGTATCACACTTGTCCTCATCGGAATAAACGGCAATCACAGTTTGCATATCGACCACATCCGGCGCCTGCAGCCTTTCGACCATCTTTTCCAATGCATCCAATGTCAGTAAATCATCATGATCCAGTAATGCAATATAATCTCCACAGGCTTCATCAATTGCAGCATTCGTATTCTCAGAAATGCCTTTGTTTTCATCCAGATGCTTATACTTTATTTGATCGGAAACACCGGCATTTTGTTCCACTTTATCAACAATTTTTTTAACCGCATCGGATTTACTTGCATCCGCAATAATCAGTTCCCAATTGCTATAGGTCTGTCGAATCACGCAGTCTAAAAGTTCACGTAAAAACTTTTCTTTTGTTTCATAGGTTGGAACAACGATGCTGATTAGCGGTTGATAACCGCCATACTCATTGGCTAAATTTTCTTTCGCGTTTTCTTTCCTATTCTCTTTATTATTCTCTCCGAATTTACCTCTCTCATTTACAATATCGTTCTCTGTATTTCTAACACCACTTACGCTACTCCACTCACGGCAGCCCATATATGCTAAAGCCTTCTTTGTCAAAGCATCCATATGCTTATGATCCACGCGCTCAATTGCCGCATAATATGCCGCTTTTATTCCATTTCGTTTTGCATAACGGATTGTTTTTGCAATCGGTGCTTTAATCTTTTTCCATATCTTTGACCACAAGCCAATCAACAAATAAAACAGCAGAACATAACCGATTAAATATAAAGAATAATAGTACATAAACAGTCTGGAAGGTGCCGTAAGCATAATCAGCGGAACCTTGATTAACGGAAGTGACAAGATAAAAAACTGTTTCCATTTTTTCCGTAATAGACAGTAAGCCCAGCTAACAAGCAATATCACAATCGGAAGAAACGGTCCGTAAACAAAGGAATAACCTGCTTTCTTATGTTCATAATCAGACGCACTTCTCCACTCCAAAAAACAGATGGTACGATTTCTCAATGTTTCATTTAACGGCTTTGTCAGGGGATATGTCCTAAAAGTTTCGTAATTGGGCACATCTTTTTTTGAAAACAACTCCGTCGTATTTTCCAATAGATCCACAGACTGCATAAAGCACGTAAAACGTTCCTGCAAAAAGACAGTGGGATATTTCAAAATCAAACGATAATAAGCACTCTTAAACTGCGCATATTCATCATCCGTATAATCCGTTCTCTGAAAGTCAGGGTTTCCCCAGAAGAGACTGATTCCGCTTTTATTCTCCTTTGCACCCTGAACTGCAACCTCAACATTAATAACCTCATCAATGGCAGCCAGTTCTTCCTGACATGAAGAAGAAGCGTCTGCCGCCTCAACCAAAGGAACCAAAGGTAAAACAACACTTGTCAGATTATATTGATTTCCACTGGTCAATTTATCTCCGACTGTCTGCGGAACCAGTAACACCAAAGATAAAATCAAATATCCGCAAATCGTTTGAACCAGCTTTTTCCTGCTCCACTTTTTTGCAAATAAAATCCACAATAATAATGGAAAAAAGAGCACATAATAAATAGATTCCGTACGCCATACCGTGACAATGGTAGCTAACACAATGCAGATCAATAAGTTATAATTATTCTCTGCCTGTTTTTTATGATTCATGTCATTGTCATTATCATTCTGTATATCCTGTAGACTATTTTTTATTACATTTTCATCTTGACCAGTCTTTTCATTTTTTTCAGCCAGCACAATCAACAATACCAGTTCCAAAAATGCATAGATGCTCATACGCATCGGATATAGATTGGAATCAAGTACAGGAAAGAAAAGAAACGGAATAAAACTAAGCAGTCCCCATTTTCCAAATCTTTTTTCAAACCACGTGATAACAAATCCTGCTGCCAGAGAAATAACCGCACATTGTACGATAACCACTCCTGCCGGAAAAGGAAACAGCATCAGCGAAAAGACATAAAAAATACTCGTCAGATAATTCTGCCAGAAAACCGGAATAAGATTTACGGCACTGTTTAAAATCCCGAATTCATCCATCCGCCAGATGCCGGGCCATACCAAAAGCAGTACAAATAGATTAATCCCAAAATAAATCAATGAATTTCTCACAAATCTGCGGTCTGCTTTTTTTACAAAGAAAAAAGCACCCTGCCATAACGCAATCAATACAAGCAGAAAAACAGCCTTGGCCCCAAAGGTCATTGCTGTTTTAATGGTCTGTGTCAAATTGCTAAAATCCCATGTCACATATTGAAAAATAAATCGATCCGTAAAAAACGATAACAACCAATGAGCGACGGCAATTGCAAGACACACTTTATTCAATTGGAAATATTTCTCTTCATTATTTCTTTTCATCATTTCTTTCCATGAAACATTTTCCATAACATAAATACATTCATTTCCGGTATAATTGCACGAACTTACAATACAAAAACTCAAAAACTACGGTGCAATGATCCGAACTTTACCCATAATATACTAAGCAGATTATACTATCATTACTATTATTTACACATAACAACTCAATTGGGAACATAATGTTCCTTAAAATAATCCAGTTCTTCGGGCGTACCAAGTACATGTACCTTGTCATAATCCACGATGGAGATTCTGACATCTCCGCCTTTGCTAATCAGGTAATTATACAAAGGGGCTACATATTTTTCGCCTTTCTCCAATTTCTCATCCGAAGTATAATACTCATTGTAGAGTTGTTCATATAATCCGCATGTCTTAAAATAATATGCACCCAGCGTGCAATTATCGGAAATGCGGGTCTTTTCCCTCACTTCCACAACCTTGCCACTCTCATCCAGTCTTGCAAAGCTCCAATGGTCGCCATCTGCATGAAAGCAGGGAATGAAACCATCGCCTACAATCTGATTCATGCGCATTTGTCCGGCCTCCACATAAGTATCAATATTATAAATCATCAAAGAATCGTCTTTGTCCCACTCTTTTGCCGCAAGCATGGCGGTAGTAGCCTGTCCATCCGTCAGATAATCCAGCTCAACTACTCTCACATCCGTAATGCCAAGTTTTTCACAGGTTGTTGTAATAAACGCACTTGCATCATCTTCTTTTCGCACAATAAAGATACAGGTATTGCTCTTTAAATCAAATCCTTCCAAGCTCTCCATGGACCACTCAAATAAAGTCTTTCCATGTGCTTCAATCATATATTTGGGTACATTGTATCCTGCTTTTCGGAATCTGGAACCAAGTCCAGCCATAGTAATTACAATTGTCATACAGTTACCTCCCCATCATGCGCCATTAAAGAAACGCCATAAACACCTTCGATTGCATGTACTTCTTGGATAACTTTTGCGCCATCCTTAGGCTTGCACTCTACAATCAGACTAAGACCTTTTTCTGATAAATTGCGTGATTTTACTTTGCAAACTTTATTATCATGCAAAACAATATCCAAAATATCTTTTTCTGCAGCTTCGTCTTTTGCACTTACAACTAAAAGGGATGCCGCCATACCGACAGGTGTCAGTTCCAGTGCTAGTAAGCCTATGGTAATCACAAGACTTGCAAGAATAGCAATCACATACAAATTGGCTCCGCAAATTATTCCCACACTGATTGACCAAAATAAAAACATCAGATCCATCGGTTCCTTAATTGCCGTACGGAAACGGACAATGGACAATGCGCCCACCATACCTAAAGAAATCACAAGATTGGACTGCATTGCCAGAATGATTGCCGCAGTAATGATTGCAATCAGTGCCAAAGAAACGTTAAAGCTTTTATTATAAAACGTCTTTTTGCTATGCACATAATAAACAACAAAAATATAAATCGCCAGAATCACCGTCACAAGCAATGTGACCACAATTTTCCCGGTGGTAATATCACCGGCACTAAATCCTTCTAAAAAGGATTTTTTAAAGATATTTGAGAAGGTGTTCATAAATGATATCTCCTGCATAAATAATATTTTGAAAAAGTTGTCTGCCGCAAATGACCATTTTCAAGTACTTCTTTAATATAAGCCGGCAAAAATTCATCAAACTTGACTTCCATCAGGGTCTGTCCCTGCGGCAAAATCTTCCGTGCATGGAGGTCTGTATGAAAAAATGCCCCAAAATCCGCTGATGAGCAAATGCCATCATCAAACGTTACCCGGACATTTCCATTGTTTTCTACAAAAGGTGTCCGTTCATAAGCTACAATCACCTTGGGTTGCATTAATCTGGTTTGTTTTAATATCAGAAGCTCCTGAATGAGTGAAGGCTCCTCATAGATTTCATCAAAATTCCATAGTTGATGTCCGATATGACACAAGTCCGGTTCCATGCTCTCAATGCTCTCAACGTTCTCAGCATTCTCATCGACTGACATTCCGATAAGCATTTCAAATTGAGCCATGGTTAAGTCCTGATGCAGCTTTTTCGTCATACCATTTTGTTTTATTTTCTTTTCCAACACAATCTGATCTTTGGAGCCATTGTATATCCGGATGCGATATTTGGATCTGGGATCGGTTCCTGCTTCATTTTGATAATAACAACTATCATTCATATCATCAAAATAAATACTTCGTATTTCATACGATCCCGACTGTCCGGTATGTTCATCCCGGGACATAATTGTTTCTAAGCGGCTCTTTAAAATCAACGCCTGCTGTGTCGAAATGATATATTTATATTCATGTCGAAAATCCATATTGTTTCTCCGAAATCACGTACGAATTCATTTTATTATATCACATCCAACTATTTACCACAATCTACTTACCAATACTGTTCAGCGGCACAATTCTTCTACATATCCATCCACATATGCCAGTCTATTAACGGCAAAATCATAAATATAGGAAAAATCCTCTTTCTGGTTTCCGTTGGGATAGCGGGCATCCTCTCTTTTAAAAGCTCCGGAATCCTTAACTTTATGTTCCAATTCCTGTATACGTTCTGTAATGGCCTCATCAGAAAAAACGCCCTTCCGCCATTTATTCCATGTGGTCTGCAGCAGTTCTTTGGAATTATCTACATCTAACTCAATCATCCGTTGTGCGGGCTGCCATGTGACCGGTTCGGTTACAATGGATGCAAGTTCTTCTGAAAAATAAACGTTATCGGCATAAACCATACCAAAAGAAATGTTCATATCCCACGGAATAAAATATCCGTATTCTTTTCCGCCGCGGTTGCGCACCACATAATAATAGTTTTTATTTTCATTATCAAAACCGGCAATTGCCTGATAAAACAGCCAATTATCAATCAAATTCTGTTGATCGTTATATTGCGTTATTTCAGACGCAAAAGTTTTCTCATCCGAACCAAGAGCATCCGCTATCCGATATAAAGGTTCCCATTCCTGTTCATTTTGTAAAATCGTATCACCCTTTAAATAAAAGCCGCCTCGATAATCCGGCGAATTAGGATCCGGTAATTCACCTATAAAATCAGAACTTAACCACTCCCGACTGTACTTCTTTTTATAAATTCTTTCCACGACATCTGTATTTTGAGTCAACTGCTCAGACACCGGTCTCAATCCCAACTGCTTTGCATCAATCGGGGCCATCAGATCGTAAATCCCCTGATAGCCATCATTGATAAATACTTCAACCATGGCAGAAGCGGTTCCGTAATTATATCCATATAACTGATCTTTTGCTCCAACTTCATTCCACAAATCTACACAAAGCTGGTCACGGATTCGGGTATTATCCGCATACAGTGCATTTAAAATCCAATCGTCATCATCACGCAATCCAAGCAGATTTTTATTGCATTTTTCAAATGTTCCATCCTCTTTTATCTCTTTTAAGTAAAGCCGCAAACTCTTTTTTTCATAAGTCAGACTGGTGTTTCCCCGAAGTCTTGATTTGGTATAGCAGGTTGTTACCCAATCTCCATCGTGGTCCGTATCATAAACAGTAAGGGAAAACATCTGACTTCCGTCATCCGCTGTGTATTCAGTTCCATGAAAAGTTATCATTGGCAAACCGGTAAATACCAGCTTATATTCTCCATATCCATCCTTTCCCAGTGCTAAAAAAGAAAAAGACTGTCCGTTAGCAATGGCTGATTGCTTATCTATAGTCGTATAGTCCTGCGTAAATAATAATTTTGATTTTATCTTTTTTCCATCACTGTTATTGCTTTTATTTTCAGTATTGCTGACGACAAAATATCCCGAAAGCTTTCCTTCTTCCCAGTCACTATCTTCCATATCAAGGGGCAGATAAAAAGTATGACTTGCAGCATCATAGGGTAATTCTTCACCTTCATAACACAACAAAAAGGCCATATCTGACAGTTCAGATTTAGCCTTTATCTGTTCTATTTTTTTATCATCTGCCACATGAACTCCGATATCTTTTGCATCATCCAAAGTAATGCAAACCACTACGGAAATCACAAACAAAACAATGGCAGCAAGCAACACGATTTTCTTTTTCATGAAAGCTCTTTCTCACACATATCCAATGCAGCTGCGATTACAGCATCCATATCATAATATTTGTATTCACCAAGGCGCCCACCAAAAATCACGTTTGATTCTTGATTTGCTAACTCTTTATAAGCTTGATAAAGAGCTCCGTTTTTCTCATCATTCACCGGATAATATGGCTCGTCTCCCGGTTTCCATTCCGAGCTGTACTCTTTTGAGATGACGGTCTTTGGCAAATCTTTTCCATTCTCATCTTTTCCAAATTCAAACCATTTATGCTCAATAATTCTGGTCCATGGAGTTTCTCTGTCCGTGTAATTGACAGCGGCATTTCCCTGATAGTTTGGAATATCCAGTATTTCATTTTCAAAACGGACCGAACGGTACTCCAGATTTCCCAGACGGTAGTCAAAATAAGCATCAATAGCGCCGGTATAAACGATTCTTTCTGCCATGGCATCATACTCGGCTTTTTTCCCCAGATAATCCTCATTCAGGCGAACCTCAATGCCTGCTAACATTTGTTCTAGCATCTTCGTATATCCGCCAATCGGAATTCCCTGATATAGTGCATTAAAATAATTGTTATCAAAAGTTAACCGAACCGGAAGCCGCTTGATTATAAATGCCGGCAGTTCCTTGCAGTCGCGTCCCCATTGCTTTTCTGTATAGCCTTTAATCAGTTTCTCATAAATATCACGACCAACCAGCGATATTGCCTGCTCTTCCAGATTTTTGGGCTCACCGACTATTTCTCTGCGCTGTTCTTCAATCTTTTGTGTTGCCTCTTCAGGCGTTGTAACGCCCCACATTTTATTAAAGGTATACATATTAAATGGTAGGGAATACAATTCTCCTTTGTAGTTAGCCACCGGAGAATTCGTAAAACGGTTAAACTCTGCAAACTTTGTAATATACTGCCATACTTTACGGTTATTGGTATGGAAAATATGAGCTCCATACTGATGAACATGGATTCCCTCTACTTGTTTGGAATAAACATTTCCTGCAATATGCGGACGCTTATCAATAACCAATACACTTTTTCCTTTTTGTTTTGCCTCATGTGCAAACACAGCCCCATAAAGACCGGCGCCAACTACTAAATAATCGTATTTCATGTTTCCCTTTTTCCCAATTTTAATTATTCTATTTATTTCCAACAACTGATATGCAATCCAGTTTATTCACACCGACTCTTTTTGCAGATTTCATCCAATTCATCCACACTGTATTTCAAAAACTCATCCGGACGGATCGTTCTGTCATCCACATAAAAGCCATGATGACCGGGCCAGGGTTTGCCATAGATAATTTCATCATATGGAATATCCCATTTATCAAGCCACTGTAAAAGAACCTTTGCAGTGTTAGCATTGATTAACCCAATATTACCGTTGTAGCTGTTCATATTGCGGGAGGTAAAAAGCACGATTTTGGCCCCACCTTCTTTGTATTCGCGCAGTTTTGCAAGCATTTCCGGAAAAGGAACCAGATCAATGTATTCCTCTTCTTTTTTCTTAATCGGGCACAAAGTGCCGTCAATATCAAAGCAAAATGTCAATCCTTCGTACATGTTTCCACCTCATCTAATATTTTAATTGCGTTTAACAAAAATCCAAACACCTTACCGGGCTGATCCATATGATAGGGGAGCATAGATAAAAACAGGCTCGCCTCATACAGCCTTACCAGAGCATAATTGTATCCATTTTCCTGTAAATAGGATTTGAAAATCTCCTTATAGGAGGTATTATCCGTATCAATCGTCAAATCCAATTTCAAATCTCTTTTGATTGAGATTTCATACAGACCGCTGTTAAAAAAGTCATAGCAGCCGCAAATAGAATGAGAAAGCTTTGCCAGATCATAATAAGGGTCCGTATACAGTTCTTCTTCCTGCAGTGCCCCTTTCGGATCTATCAGTTTGAGAATTTCTGCCTCTTTACTGTACAGAATGTTGGAAAAGCAAAGATCGCCATGCCCCACAGCCAGTTTGCCATAGCTACGATTGTTAGACACTGCTAATTTTTCATACAGCTTTTCATATTTTGAAACAACATCCGCAATTCCGTCATAAGGCGTTCCCATTTTGATCATCGAATCAAACTGTTCGTATTCTTTATACTTTTTCAGCTCTTCCATACGAGCTGCCAGCTTATCAATGTAGAGTTCTTTGGCAACAGCCTTTCCTACGTCAGAAGAAACTTCTTTAGTTGCACGCAGATTAATAAAGTAAAATAGCTTATCCAGAATATCTTTCAGTTCATCTTCATCCACTGCACCATGGACAAAACGAATGGCGATATCCGTCATATGAAACCGCTCCATGGTATAAGAGGCACCATCCGCATCCTCTTTATAATCATAAGGCATGACAAACCACATTTTCATCGTTTCCGGAAGGAGATAATAAAACTGATACTCTGCCTTGATCTTTTCTTTTTTGGTGGACCTCTTGGTTACGGTATATTCATCACCTGCCAGCGCATTAAAGAAACGGGCATCAAAGCCGCCTGTGATAAAGGTTAAGAAGTTAGCCCTGACTGACAAATCCATAAATGCTTCATTTTCAATTCTTTCTGCCTCATATTCCCCGGCAATCAAAGCATCAAACGCCTTTTTATAATCGTCTGCCCCGGCTAAAAAGCTCATAGCCGGCTTATTATCACAAAAAGCGGTATAGGATACATTCATAAATTCCGCTTTTTTCAAAAGGACGGAAAAAGCCTTGGTATCCTTTAATCCGAAATTAGAATACAGATGCACAATGGTTGTATTCTTATCCAGCGGAAGTGCCGCAAACAAAGCAGCATTGTCTTTTTCACCTTTATAATTAAAAACGGTAAGCACCTGTTTTTCTTTGACTATTTCTGCTTCCATACGGTCTTTTAATGTCACACGCTTAAAAATCGTCTCGCCATAGGATTTGGCACCGGTAATAGTTTTTATCTCTTTACCGGGCATTTTACTGTCATCATAAATCACAAAAATCTGTTTCATTGGCTAACTCTCTTTCTTTTTACGGCTTCTTTTCAGTTTGGCAATCAGAGTAGCAATTAATGCAATCACTAAAAATACTGCCATCAGCAACACGCTTTCATTGGTGTATCTTGAAAGCATTTCACTTGATCCCAGCCCGAAAATTGAACGGATATAATTTTCAAACGCCGGAATATCAAATGTTTTTCCAATCGCCTTTGCCAAAACGCCAAGGGTAAATATCTCAAAAATCCAACCTGCAAACGAAGATAATAAAATCAGTGCGAATCGGCCGCTAATCAGATTCTGAGTAAAATCAAACCACTGCTTTACGACATCCAGTCCTTTTAATGCGGCAAGCGAACGCTGAGATGTCTTTTCTTTAATCAGATAACGGTTCAAATACCGATACGTCGGCAAAATTGAAATATAGCAGATAGCAATGATTAATAGTACTACCAAAAATACCAGTGTAATATCAGATAGCACAGCATAAACGGGCATATTTGCCTGTTGACGCGCCAATAGAATATCACATGGCACTAAGATGATACAAAGTGCCAAGGTATCAAAAAAACGATCCACTAAGATACTCAGGATACCGACCTGCCAGTGCTTTGTCTGTCGGCTGATACAGAAAAAGCGATAGACCTCTCCGATTTTAAACGGAATTATGAAATTGACAAGTGTGGTCTTTAAGTACAATAGCACAAATTTCCAAAACGGAATTTTATGTTCCATCAATACCAGATACAGACGAAACATCTTGGCAAGATGAACCAGTACGAATCCCACGAAAAATAAAAACATTAATTCTCTCATACTATTCTCTGGTTTAATACCTTTGATTAATTTCTTGTTGTAATTACCATAATATTATCAGTTAGCAAATACTTGCCATTTTTTGTATTTTCCCCATGATACCAACGGATAGCTATGCATTTCAGCTCCTCGGTATCATCAGATTAATAAAATATAACATTAAATATCTTTGATTTCTTCACATGTATAAGAATCATGCGGATTTTCACGAAATTCATTATGAATATATTCATTATTGAAGAAATACGTAAATGCCATCTTCAAAACGGTAAACGCCTGATTCATCATTTTCACATTGGAAACCTGATCATCTTCCCTCCAGGAAACCGGATAAAAACGAATATCCTGTTTGTAATAATGAGATGCCAAAATCATGACATAATTAAACATCAGATTATCCGGGAACTTCTCAAAGAAGGCATCGGAAAGCATGGATGTCTTGTACAGATTTAAGCCGGAACCCAGATCAAAGATACGCTGTCTGGTCACAAAGGCAAAAATAAAATCGTATACAATATTTCCAAAGGTACGGAACTTTGAATAACCTTCCAGCCTGGAACCTCTCATAAAACGGGCTCCCAATACACAGTCATGTTTTTCATGAATACCTTTTTTTAACATCGGAATAAAATCATGGATATCACCCTGATCATCCCCATGCAGCATACACACATAATCATAACCATGATCAACCGCATAATGGAAAGACATCTTTTGCGAGCCGCCAAGACCGTAATTTTCCGTATTGCGCATCAACTTAATCGGCTTTTTGGGGTTTTCTTTGATATAAGATAATACCACTTTTTCCGTATCATCCGTACTGCGGTTATTGACCACTAATACTTCTTCAAAATAAGATAAAACCTCATCATCCAACTGGTTTAACACACGGATAATCTGCTTTTCACAGTTGTACGCGGGAATAAATAACATCATTTTGGAACTCACGCCTTTTCCTCCTTTTGCTCTAAGAAAATTTTTCTGGTAATAAAGTTGTAAACCATAACAATTCCGGTCGCAATAATCTTGGCACCTGCTGTCACAAGTCCGGCGGTAAGCCATGCGAACATGTCGGCAATCGCTTCATATACAACATCAACGCAGAACCAGATAATCAACTCGTTTAATAATAATCCGAATAAACTGAGAATAACGAAAATCACAAACTCCTTGCGTCTGTCCATGTCCTCTTTCCGGACAAACACAAATTTCATACTCAGGATATAATTGATAATGACAGAAATGGTAAAGCCCCAGAAAGCACCGAACAAAGCCGACGGCGAAGTTGCCATTCCCAAATTACGACATATTGCCGCAACTACCAAAGTAATCACAAAATCAATGCCAAAACATACGACACCGACTACTCCAAATTTTAAAATCTGCTCGATCAATTTTTTCATTATACATATCCTCTTACTCTGTATCCACATTCGCAAGCATAGATTCTGTCAGCTCTTTTAATAACGAATCCGAATCCTCTAAGCTCTCGCCTTTTACGCCCATGTAGAATTTAATCTTAGGTTCTGTTCCGGAAGGACGCAGGCAACACCATGCATCATTATCCAGTTCAAAATATAAAACATTGGATTTCGGAAGGCCTGTCTCATGAGTAGAGCCATCAGCTTCCAATACTACATTTTTGTCATAATCGCGGAAGGCCACAACTTTAAACTTGCCAAATTCTTTCGGCGGATTTGCGCGGAAGCTTTCCATAATTGCTGCGATTTTTGCTGAACCGGTCACACCCTTTAAGGTAACGGTATGAAGTCCTTCTTTGTAATAGCCATATTCTTTATAAAGCTGTAACATCAAATCCCACAAGGTCATGTCCTTTGACTTGCAGTATGCTGCAACTTCGCATAAGCACATAACAGCAACCGGAGCATCCTTATCTCTTGCGTGAGTTCCGGCAAGACAGCCATAGCTTTCTTCTAAACCGAATACATAATTGTAGGAATGATCCTGCTCAAAGAACTTAATCTGTTCACCAATATATTTAAATCCGGTCAAGACTTCAATCAACTTCACATCAAAAGCAGCCGTCAACGCATCTGCCATATTGGTTGTCACAATGGTCTTAACCAATGCCGGATTTTCGGGCATCGTATTCGTTGCACGTTTCTGACTTAACAAATACCATGCAATTAACATACCGGACATATTTCCGGTAAAGGACACATATTCGCCGCTTGCCTTATCAAGCGCATATACACCAAGACGATCTGCATCGGGATCGGTTGCTAAAATGATATCCGCATTTACCTCTTTTGCCAGTTTTACAGCCAGTGTAAATGCCTTGGGATCTTCCGGATTGGGATATTCTAAGGTTGTAAAATTCGGATCGGGATCAGCCTGTTCAGGAACCACATAAACCTTTTTAAAACCGAGCTCCTTTAAAACACGGGTAACCGGAACAAGGCCTGTACCGTTGAAAGGAGAATAAACAATGGTAATATCCTCAGAAACCTGCTCAATCAGCTCCGGATGAATAATCTGCTTTTTCAGCTCTTCAATGTACGCATCATCAATTTCAGCACCTACAATCGTAAGAAGTCCTGCTGCCTTAGCGGCATCCTCATCCATGGTTTTTACCGCATGAAAATCTGTGACATTTCGTACTTCTGTAATAATTTCTTTATCCTTGGGTGCTGTAATCTGTGCACCGTCTTCCCAATATACTTTATATCCGTTATATTCCGGCGGATTATGGCTTGCAGTGATAACAATACCTGCCACACAGCCTAATTTACGAACCGCAAAAGACAATTCCGGTGTCGGACGAAGCGCATCAAATAAATAGGCATGTACTCCGTTTGCTGCCAGACATAGCGCAGCCTCTTTTGCAAATTCCGGTGAAAAACGACGTGAATCATAAGCAATAGCGCATCCTTTATCTGCACCGCCCTGCTTTACAATATAATTAGCAAGCCCCTGTGTTGCTTTGCGGACTGTGTAAAAATTCATGCGATTGGTTCCGGCTCCGATAACACCACGCAAACCGCCTGTACCAAATTCCAAATCTTTAAAGAAGCGGTCTTCTACCTCCGCCTCATTGTTGCGGATAGCTAACAACTCTTGTTTTGTTGCATCATCGAAATAATCATCCTCTAACCAAAATTGAAATGTGTCTCTGTAGCTCATATGAAACTCCTTTTATTCTTTAAATTTTATAAACATAATTTGTTTTCTATTTTAATTTCTGTTATGCGTTTCTGTCATAAACACCGGCAGATTTTTATTTTCTATGCTACTATTTACATCTGCTAATTTTTCTCTTTTCCATGTATCTTCAGCGAAAAATCACTGCGGTCCAATGAAAAATTCACATTGTAATATGGATCGCCTTTCTCTAAAACATTCTTCCACTTATTTTTAAATAAAGCCGCCTCTTTATTGTAGCGGTCACTGTTTGCATCCGAAACAGCCGATGACGTGCCTTTCTTTTCTGCCTCCTTCTGCAATTTGGCTTTTTCCCGTCTGGAAAGTTTCAAATCCGATCCTCTTGAGACCGATTCAAAATGATACAATTCTGCAAAAGGTGTAAAGACAATCAAATATCCCTTTTCACGAATGCGTAAACAAAAATCCACGTCATTTAACGCAACCGCAAAATCTTCGGACAGGCCGCCAAGCTCCTCATACAAGGATTTTTTAACCATCATACAGGCACCGGTAACAGCGGATACGTCCTGTGCATAACAAAGTTTGCCCATGTATCCTACATTTTCCATGGCAACCTTGTGATGCGAATGACCGGCAGTACGATGTGCTCCGAGTCCCAACACAATTCCGGCGTGCTGAATGGTCTTATTTTCATAATAAAGTTTCGCACCGACAGCTCCGACGTCTTCTCTAAGACCATACATTAACATTTCTTCAATCCAGTTAACGGTAATAACCTGTGTATCATTATTTAGCAAAATCAGGTACTCACCTTTTGCAAAACGGGCTCCAAAGTTATTGATACGCGAATAGTTAAATTCGCCGCCTGCATCATAGGTCGCAACCTGAATGCGGGGATGTGTCTTGATTTCCTCATAATATGCAAAAATTTCTTCGGCTGTAGAATTGTTTTCCACAACCACAATGTCATAATTCTCATAGGTAGATTTTTCGAGAATGGAATCGATACATCTTTTTAAATCTGACAGATGATCTTTATTGGGAATGATAATGGTTACCCATGGCTCACTCGTTAATTTATAACGAATACGAAAAATCGTCTCAAAGGCTCTGGTGCTTTCAATCTTAAAATCTTTAAAACCAAACCGGGTCAGATGATCCGCAATGGCACCTCTGGCAGCCTCAATTGCATAGGTCTTGGCACTGATATCGGATGCCACACTGCCTTTATGAGAACGCCAGTAATATAAAAGCTTCGGTACATGTACCACATGTTTTGCAGCAGTCGTCAAGCGCAAAATCATATCATGATCCTGACTTCCGTCAAACTGTGAACGGAAAAGCTCGGTTCCTTCTAAAAGTTCTCTGGAAAAGACACTGAAATGGCAGATATAATTATTTGCCCGCAGATTATCAATTGCATAATCCGGTTTGAAATGCAGGGTAATCATGTTATCGATATTGCCATTTTTAAAAGTTGCCTCATCGCAGTAAATATAATCGGCATCCTGCTCACAAATTACCTTCATATATTCATAAAGCACCGAAGGATGCAGGATGTCATCATGATCAAACAAACCGATATACTGTCCGGTTGCCATCTTGTAGCATTCATTGGTATTGCCGGAGATTCCTTCATTCTTCTCCAGCTTCATATATTTGATACGCGAATCATCTTTCGCATAATCCATACACATCTTGCCGACATACTCATGCTGTGAATCCGAACCGTCTGCCAGACACAGTTCCCACTTTTGATAGGTCTGATCCGTTACGGATTCGATCATCTCTGTCAGAAACTTTTTGGGCGTATTATAAAGCGGTACTAAAATACTAATGGTAATGTCTTTATCAAATTCTGTGGAAGTTTCTAATTTCCGTTGCGCAGCATTGGGAAAGCTCTTCTTTCCATGCTGTTTCATGGCTTTCTTTTCAATCAGCTTGGACTTTATCTTATGTGCAATTCCACGCGGATTGCCATGCGCCATCAAGCGCTGATAATTACGGATAAAAAAGTGCATTACCATACGAAGAGGCTTGGATAATTTCCACAAAGGATTCCCCTTGATATGATTCAAATGCCACTCAGCATCCGTTGCACGCGCAATTGCATCGGCAAGCTCGTCCGTCAATTCTGCATTGCGATTTTTTTCACGCTCAAAAGCCTGCTTATAATATTCAAGCAGCTCTTCTATATTCTCTTGAGTTTCATTCTGTTGGTTTTCATTCTCTTGGTTCATATTTTTCCTACTTTTTGCCGTTTCGTAATCAATAATCCATATAACACATATTCAAATCAACCCGTGTCTCAATACCATCCACAGTTCCGGCAGATGTGTATTGCCACAAAGCATATTCACCCTCATAGGTTGCTTTTTTCGAATATTGTGCCAGCCAGACAGTATAGTCAGAAAGGTCATCCATGGTCAGATTGTGCTCTAACCAATGTTTGCTGGCATAAATGCCACCGTTAAATCCGGCGTTTTCAATTGTTTTGCAAAATGCATCACAGACTGCTGTACGCGTCTCAACATCCAGTCCATCAGCCCTGCCATTACCACCGGCTCCTTCGGTATCGATAAAAATCGGAAGAGCCAGCTTATATTGTTTGGAAAGGGCCAGCGCCATACTGGCTTCTTCTACCGCTTCCACCGGATTCACCGCCTGGGTAAAGAAGTAAATGCCAACTTTGATTCCGGCCGCTTCGGCGCCCTCAATATTTTTCTTAAAATACGGATCTTCAACCAGTGCACCTGTAGAAGAACCACGGTATCCGCATCGAATAATCGCAAAATCCACACCGGAATCAGCAACAGCCTGCCAGTCAATTTCCTTGTTCCATTTCGATACATCAATTCCGAACAAGGCATCCTCATCATCCAAGCGTTGATTACTTTCCGTTCCATCCGAATCCTGCTCTGCTTCATTAACAGCAGTATCTTCTGCCTTTGCATCAATCTCATCTTCGGATTTGATCAAGAAAGAAATATCATCAATGATTGTATAATCCAACTGCTCTTTTACAGAAATCTTGACATCGGAAGCATCCGTCAAAACATATCCGTCTGCTCCTTTCAAGGACAATTCATAATCTCCCGGCTCAACCGGTGCAATGTACACGCTGCCGTCTTTATCTCCGTCTTTATAATTATGGGAACGGCCTTTGCTGTCCTTGACCTTGATGCTGAAATCCTGACCGGAAACCAGTCTGCCAAGGCCGTCAATGACATTGACACGCAAATCTTTCTCCACGGAACTCACCAACAGTGTCAACTCTTTTCCGGGATCCTGTTCTTCCGCAACCGGATCAAAAAAGTCCTTGTCTTTGCGATACGCATAAGGGTCCTTGGTCGGGTCCAGCCCATGCTCTACATAAAAATTGTTGGTTCCGGCATTTGCTTCATTTGTGCTCTGATTCAGATTGGCATTTCCTGCATTTGCTCCATTTGTGTTCTGATGCGGATTATTATTCCCTGAATCTGCTCCATTGGAGATCGGATTCGAATTATCTGCCCCTGTAACTGCCCCGGACATCGTTTGAGACACATTCCCGTTTTTTATATAGTTAGCGCCAAAAACCGTCGCAACCACCAGTAGCACCATGACTACCGCAACTGCGACGACTTTTCTTTTCAGCTTAGAGTCCATTTGCAACCTCTACCAGATATTTACCATAATTGGTCTTCATCAAAGGTTCAGCTAACTTCAATAACTGTTCTTTATCAATAAATCCACGCTTATAAGCGATTTCTTCAATACAGGAAATATATAATCCCTGTCTTTTCTGGAATGCAGCAACAAAATCAGATGCATCCAGAAGCGAATCATGGTTGCCTGTGTCTAACCATGCAAAGCCTCTACCCATTGTCTCAACAGAAAGAACGCCTCTGTCAAGATATTCATTGTTAATCGAGGTGATTTCAATTTCGCCTCTTGCGGAAGGCTTTACATTGGCTGCAATTTCTACCACATTGTTGTCATAGAAATACAATCCGGGCACTGCATAATTGCTCTTGGGATGTTCCGGTTTTTCTTCAATGGAAAGCGCCCTGCCATTTTCATCAAACTCAACCACGCCATATTCTCTGGGGTCTCTGACGTAATAACCAAAGATGGTTGCACCACCTTCAGTTTCAATGTGTTCTCTGGTCTGACGCAATACTTTACTGAAGCTCTGGCCATAGAAAATGTTGTCACCCAGCACCAATGCGACACTGTCATCTCCAATGAAATCCGCTCCGATGATAAAGGCATCGGCAAGACCTCTGGGCTGTTCCTGAATCGCATAGGTAAACTTCATGCCAAGCTGTTCTCCGCTTCCCAAAAGCTCTTCAAACACCGGAAGATCTCTGGGGGTGGAAATAATCATGACCTCATTGATACCTGCAAGCATCAGAGTTGACAGAGGATAATAAATCATCGGTTTGTCATAAACCGGCATAATCTGTTTGGAAATGGCCTTGGTCAGCGGATACAATCTGGTACCGCTTCCGCCTGCTAAAATAATACCTTTCATACAAGCTCCTTTTGTTTTCTCTGTTGATTCTCTATGAATAAAATATACTGTTTTGATGACACGTTCCGTTTTCTATTTCATCATCTATTTTTATACATATCTTCGTAGTACTTCTGGTAGTCACCACTTGTGACATTTTTCATCCAGTCTTCATGCTCAAAAAACCATGCGATTGTCTTTTTGATACCTTCTTTAAACATGGTCTCCGGATACCAGCCGATTTCTGCTTTGATCTTGTCAGGTGCAATCGCATAACGACGGTCATGTCCTTTACGATCTTCCACATAGGTAATTAAATCGGTAGAAACGAGTTCTTTACGTGGATCTCCTTCGGGAAGCATTTCCTGTAAAGTCTCAATGATAATATTGATGATTTCAATATTCTGCTTTTCATTGTGGCCACCGACATTGTATGTCTCAAACAGTTTACCCTGTTCCTGAACCATATCAATTGCTTTTGCATGATCTTCTACATATAACCAGTCACGCACGTTTTTACCGTCGCCATATACCGGAAGCTTTTTGCCCTGTAATGCATTGTTGATAATCAGCGGGATTAACTTCTCCGGGAACTGATAAGGTCCGTAGTTGTTGGAGCAGTTTGTAATGTTTGCCGGGAATTTGTAAGTATCCATATAAGCTTTTACCAACATGTCCGAACTTGCTTTAGAAGCAGAATAAGGGCTGTGCGGCTCGTAAGGGCTTGTCTCATAGAAAAATGCATTTTCATCGTCCGGTAATGAACCATATACTTCATCCGTAGATACATGTAAGAATTTTTTACCCTCTTTGAAAGTGCCATCCGGCAACTCCCATGCTGCTTTTGCACAGTTGAGCATAACAGCAGTTCCAAGTACATTAGTCTGAACAAATACTTCAGGATTCTTAATACTGCGGTCTACGTGACTTTCTGCAGCAAAATGTACTACACGATCAATATCATTCTCAGCAAAAATCTTGGCAATTGCCTCTTTATCACAGATATCTGCTTTGATAAAAGTGTAGTTGTCTCTTCCTTCGATATCTTTTAAGTTTTCCAGATTGCCGGCATAGGTCAGTACATCGACATTGATAATACGGATCTCATTATCATACTTTTTAAACATGTAATGGATGTAGTTTGAACCGATAAATCCGGCACCGCCTGTTATTAAATAGGTTCTCATAAATGAATAATCCTCCTGGTTTATTATATACATAATTTTTCACGAGATTACGTGCCCGCAAATCTTTTTTATTCTGTCAAAATGACAAAACAAGTTTCATATGAGCACACTCTTTTATATTTTACCCCAAAATTGGTAAAAATGCACTATTTTTTTATAGCATCTTTACATCGAGCATCTTTACATCTTTACATCGCAGTATCTTTGTAACAAAAACACCTTTCCTCTTCGCGGCCTGCCTGTAATCCGGCCTCCCAGACCTTACATATACTGCCTATTTTCAATGTATTGTTTTAATCTAGGCAGTTTTAACACAATCATTCCACGGACAGAGGTATCAATAATGCCCTTTTCGCGCAATCTTTTTCGTGGCTCCGACCATTCATTGTGTTTCTTTTTCGTCATTTCCAGCAGCTCGCTTGCAGACATTTGATCCCTTTCAGCTATAAATTTCAAAAACCATTGATCCTTTGGTGCAAGTTCACTCCAAATTTTGTTATACACCTTTTCTGCCAAAGCATCGTCAAATTGTCTTAACACCTCGTTTGATAAGCTGTGTTTATCATCATCCCAAACATATTTTCCCAGAGCCTGATAGGCAAATGCATATCCTTTCGTCAAAGCAGCCATTTTATCAGCCTGTTCAAAATCAACACCTATCGTTTTCTGATAATCTTCTCGTATCGTTGTGTGATTCAATGGTGTCATTTCGTACTTTGTTGCTCTTAAGAAAAAAGTTAATCCATCTGTATTTTCAATGGCTTCAATATCCTCATATAACCCTGCAACAACCAGATATATCGGCAACTCTTCACGAATCAATATCTGAAATTCCTGAACAAAATCTACCATCGCTTCTGTTTTTCTTGCCTCATCGATAGTAATTAATACTTTTTTTCCTTTTCTTTTTACTTCGCCCAAAATCTGTTTTAATGCATATGCACAACTCGTTGTGGGGCTTTTTTTAAAAATATTGAGACCTATGCCAAAAGCAGACAAATTTAGTTGCGCGTCAATATAAGAAGTCAAAAAAGGAACCGAACTATATAATTCTGACAACAACTCAGTGAGAATATCCGCGCTCGAACGAATTCCAATCACAATCCAATTGTCATCATTTTTCAATTTCTTTTCAATAGCACTCAATGTTACTGTTTTTCCGGTTCCACGGATTCCAGTTAATTTAAAAGCCTGCTCATCCACATAATCGCTATCAATTGCATCTATCACGCTGTCAATGATAGCATTCCGATTAATATATTGTGTTGGAATCCTACCAAAACTAATGGCATACGGATTTCTTTTTTGCATAGAAACACTCCTCTCTACTTTCACACCCCAAACTACAAATCACTCACAAGTCTATAATATAATATAATCTAATATAATTCAACAATACGAATATAATTTAATATAATTCTATATAATTTAATATAATTCAACAATACGAATATAATTTGATATAATTCAACAATGCGAATATAATTTAATATTATCACGGCAGATTTCGGCGGATAAGCAGATTACAGAAGATTTCGGCGAAATACAACAAATTTCAAATTACAACAAAAAAAGGATAACAGGCAGCTTAACCCATCATCCTTTTTCTTGTAAAATAAATCCTAGTGCAATCGTTTTAAA
Source organism: Lachnospiraceae bacterium (assembly GCA_017626095.1). Classification (GTDB taxonomy): domain Bacteria; phylum Bacillota; class Clostridia; order Lachnospirales; family Lachnospiraceae; genus UBA2882. The sequence continues at coordinate 208,438 of JAGAJL010000012.1, read as the reverse complement.
TTAACTGCACCATTACACTAGTGATATTTAAAAATACAATAAATTGCTCTTAAGCCATCTTTAAAACCGATTTTCTTTCCTTCTTCATTTGTTCTGGGATAATAAGAAATCGGAACCTCCTTAATCTTAATTCGCATATCAGAGATTTTCGCTGTAATTTCCGGTTCAAATCCGAATCTTTTTTCCTGAATATCCACTTTTTGAATAACATCTCTACGAAATGCCTTATAACATGTTTCCATATCAGTCAATCTTTGAAATGTAAAGATATTTGACAAAAAAGTCAAAAACTTATTTGCCATCCGGTTTGCAAAATATCCCTTTGCTTTTGAATCCAAAAATCTGGAACCATAGACTACTTTAGCCTTTCCGTCAATAATCGGCTGTATAACCTTGGGGTATTCCATGGGATCATATTCTAAATCCGCATCCTGAACAATGACAATATCTCCCGTAGCATGTGCAAAACCGGTTTTTAGCGCAGCACCCTTTCCCCCATTTTGTTCATGGTAAATCAACTGATCTACGCGATTCCTGACTTGACTTTCAAGTATATCCCTTGTTCCATCTGTAGACATATCGTCTACGACAATAATTTCTTTATTTGGCACCGGAGACTGTTCAACTTTATCCAATATTTTAATGATGTTTTCCCGCTCGTTATAACAGGGGATTACAATCGTCAATTTTGTATTATTCATTTTCATTTTTCCATTCTCTTTATTATTTCTATTCCTTTCGGAATCTTTATCATTTTTCTTGCTTTGTAGCGGCACGCCATCTATCATTTTATCCGATCAATCAATTTCTTTCAAGTAACGTGCAAGTGCATCCTGCCATACGGGCAATGGTGTAAATCCAGTTTCAATCAATTTACTTTTATCCAGACGGCTGTTAAACGGTCTTGCAGCTTTGGATAATCCATACTCTTGTGTCGTGACAGGTATAACTTTCGTATCCAATCCTGCCTGTTTGTAAATCTCACAGGTAAAATCATACCAGCTGATATAACCTCCCTCATTGGTTGCGTGATAATAACCATACTTGTCCGTCTCAATCATATCCACTAGCAACTTGGCTAAGTCAAATGTATATGTCGGTGTACCAATCTGATCATTTACAACGCGAACAGTATCATGATTCTTTCCAACATTAAGCATCGTCTTGATAAAATTTTTACCGTTTAAACCAAATACCCAGGCAATTCGCACAATAAAATATTTTTCCAATGTATTAGCAACAGCTAATTCACCATCCAGTTTTGTCTGCCCATATACATTTAATGGCTTATAATCCTTGCAATCCGGTTTCCACGGTTCTGTTCCCTGCCCATCAAAAACATAATCCGTACTAAGGTATAACATTTTACAGTCATTTTTCTTGCACGCAGTCGCAATATATCTGGTACCATCCGCATTAATTGCACGAACTTTATCGATTTTATCATCATCTTCTGCCATATCAACAGCAGTCCATGCCGCACAATGTATTACAGCGTCCGGTTTCACTTTATCCATCACCTGCTGTACAGCCTCTTCATCCGTAATATCCAAACCGATATAAGGCATTGTCGTTACTGCCGAAGCATCAGCTATACCACTATATGACTGCGTAATATCACTTCCCACACCTTCATAGCCACGCTTATTCAACTCATTCATGACATCATATCCCAATTGACCGTTGACGCCTGTTACAAAAACTTTCATAAAATATGCTCCAATTCCGCTCTAAGCGAGCCACTTCTCATATCACATTTTTTAGTATAACACAAAACATCACATCTATGTGTCACAATTATTCACATTTTTCAACTATTACACATTTCTCAAACATTCCAATATTTTTGCATTTTCTTCTTTGGTGCGCACAGCAATTCGGATATACTGTTTTCCATCGTTCAGTTTTTTAGTTAAATCTTTTATTAATATATCCTGCTTTAAAAGTGCGCAGCAAATATCGCGGGCTTGTCTTCCAACCACCTCACACATGATGTAATTTGCCTGTGAAGGATACGGATGCAAATAAGAGATATCTTCCAGCCCCTTAGCAAGCTCTTTTCTGGCTTCCTTCAACTTACGCAGAGACTTTGTGTAATCTTTATTGTATTTTTCCATAATCTGCGTATAAAATTCACCAAATGAATTAATATTCCAGATTGATACATCTTTCTTTGTCTCTTTTATCAGCTCTTCATCTGCACTCGCAAGAATTCCCAAACGAATTCCGGGGACACCATAGGATTTGGAAATGCTCTTTACAACATACAGACCTTGATAACGTTTCAAAACATCTTCTTTTAATAACGTCAGCTCTTCCGGTAATCCCTTATCACAGAAATCCACAAAACTTTCATCGATAATAAGTTTAATTCCTTTTTCTTTCGCCCAGTCAATTAATAAAAATAAATCATCTCTTTCAATGTAATTTCCGCTGGGATTATCCGGATTAATTAAAACCAAAGATTCAATATCTTTATTTTCAAAAAACTTAATTAAATCATTTGCATCATATCTGTATAATTCCTTGTGAGGTTTATAGATGATTCGCTTCTCTTCACAACACCTGTTCGGATATTCTTCAAAAGTAGGACTAATAAATCCAACATTTCCTGTTATCTTTTCCATCAGACATTTGATTAACTCTGCCGCACCATTACCCACGACAATGTGTTCCGTCCGAACCCCAAAATTATTGGATGCCAAAAGTGCATTCACTGCCATTCCGGAAGGATACTGTGTAATAAGTGTCTCAAAATTGGATTTTAATTCTTCCATCATTTTGGCCGGTGGATAATACGGATTAACCAGATAGCAGAAATCCAACAATTTAGGATAACGCCAAAAACCGCCATAACGTGAAGTGATTTTATCAAGATGTTCCGCCTCATCTGAAGCAAATAAAGATTCAGCAATATTCAAATCCTGAATATTATCAATTTCATACCACACCTGTCCATTGAGACGTTTTGCACGAAACTCTTTTGTTTCCAACAGAGCGATTAATTTAATAACCGATTCATAATATTCATTTTCGCCCATTGCTTTTTCATATGCGCACAAAAATGGTACATATGTATTAGCAGAAAAATGGCTGCTCAGCTTATAAATATTAACTGTCTTATAGTAATTTTCCTTTTCCGAAAAATCCAGATGCTTGCCGGGAATAAAATTAACAATACAATCATCCTCATCCAGTTCCATACAAGTTCCATCCATCCAACTGGCAAATTTATCAACCAGCGCAAGAGCCGGTCTCTCATCATCCAGCAGTGCGTCAATTACGCTTTCTTCAAAAATCAAATCCGATTCCAAAAGCAGTGTATCTTCCTGACAAAGATAATCTTTAGCCAATGAAAGAGAATAAATATTATTGGTTTTATCATAAATCGGATTATTAACATATCGGATTGGCGTTTTAATATCCAATGTAGCAATATAATCAATAAGTTTCTGTCCCTCGTATCCAACCACTATGACAATCCTTGAAAGATTCTTTTTATCGAGAATACGCAAAGCCCTCTCAATCAGGGAAATGCCATTTACTTCTACCATGCATTTCGTATTTCCCCTTGTCAACTCCTTCAATCTTTTGCCCATTCCTGCTGCCAAAATCATCGCCTGCATACATGTTCTCCTCTTTGTCCAATCATTTCTTACTTTATCATACGTAAAAATCAATATCTATACCGAAAAATACTTATCTTTCCAATGCATATCATATTTATCATACTACAATTCAAAATCTTGCAAAAGAAGTTTTTTGTCGATATACTTATCTCTATGAAAAATACTATGAAAAAAATAATATCCAAACTAAATAAAAGAGCTGCCATAATTTCCAAAACACTCTTATTTTCACTTTTGCTGATTGCAGCCTATCTGTTTTCACGGCATGTTCTTCAATTTGTACTTATTGACGGAAGAAGCATGGAACCTACATATCATTCCATGCAGCTTGTCATGATAAACAAATTAAACCGCTCCTACGAGCGCGGTGATGTCATTTGTTTTTATTCAGCTTCTACCGACTCAATTCTAATCAAGCGGATCATTGGAATGCCGGGAGATACCGTTCAAATCACCAACAATCTTCTTTGCATTAATGAAAAACCTTATTATTCCTATGACGCATTAAATACGCAATCCGTCAGATATGATTCCATTACATATGCCGGCATCGCCGAAAATAAGCTTAAACTTGATAACACTTCTTACTTTGTCCTGGGTGATAATCTATCTGAAAGCAAAGACAGCCGATATGATTATATCGGCTGCATTTCATCCACTTCCATATACGGAAAAGTTATTCCTTCTCTTCCACTTCATTCACAATGATATCATCTGATTCCACTTCTTTGTTGCGATTTTCATCCACACCGATGGTATCACTGATTTTCTTTTTGGCTTTTCTCCAATAAATTCCAACTACTGCACCTACAGCAATTGCAATTCCGGCAACAGCCTGAATCAAATAAGTGATTACGGAAGGATCAACATAAGCCTTCGCATTCACTCCAAATAACAACATAAAACAAAAGCCAAAATAAGCATATGCAACTACTGATAAGATTTTCTTTTTCATATTATTTTTCTCCCTTTCTTGCGCGCACTTTTTCCTGAAGCGACTTAACAATGTATTTTCCACCAACCTGTGCACTACATCCAAGATTATACACATATTCTTCAATAAATGCACCAATTTTGTCATGGTAATCATCTTTTTGTTTTAAAAGCATCTGAACACATTCTTCAATCTCGTTAAGATTATCCGGATTAAGCGAACTTCCAATTTCATTTCTCAATAAAATATTCAAGGGCACTACATCAATCTTTTGATATTCCGGATTCATAACTTTCATAGGGGTATCAATAAACAATACAGGCTTTTGCGTTGTATAGGCATATTCATAAGCAATTCCTGACCAGTCGGTAATCATCAAATCCGCCTCAAATACTGTCTGATTGGAAGAAAAATCAGTCTGTATCTCAATATCAGCATCATTTTCATATTTATGCTTTAACTGTTCCATCCTCTCTTTTCTATGTCGAACATGCTGCGGATGCGGTCTTACCGTAATCCGGTAATCTTTTCCCCTAAGATTATCCAATATCTCATCTAAGCAGGTATCCACAATATTATCTTCTTGCCAAGAAGGGGCAATCAGAATTTTAGCCTTTTTATTGCCATCGGCTTTACCGTTGTCCGACAAGGTCGATTTCTCATACTCCTCACGCATTTCATCCAGCAAAGAGTATCCCCACTCAACCAGCTTTTTTTGTGGTAATCCATATGCCTGTTCTGTTTTTTGTATTTCTTCCTTTTGATGTCTGCCCACACAGAATACCGTATCAAAATGATCCATAGAACCGGTACGCATCGTCAGATTTAAACTATCCATGCCATGCGGAATATAAATATATTCTATATCCTTGCGCACATAACTGCGCTTGATATGATAATTCTCCAAATCCGGCATAGTCATTACCACAACATCCGCATCCATTTTCATCATCAAAGTAATCAGACGTTTTTCTCCGATATAATATGGACGAATTCGATTCTGTTCTTTTGCCAGTTCAAAGATTACATCATTTGGATCTCCTGTAATATAATGAATAACCAGATTCGTATTCACCAACAAATATTCAATTGTTCCCTTAAAATATTTATAAAAACCGCTGCTTTCTGAATAAAAGACAATATGTTTATTTACGACTGAGAAAAATTTCTTGTAATCCGCCTTTTCCCGCCGCGTTTCCTCATCACCAAACAACTTCCGTTTCTTCTGTCCAATTCCTTCTATTTCAGCCAGGGCCTTCTTACTCTTTTCCAACTGCTCATAATCAACATAGTTTTTCGGATTAATCAGCCAGTTCAAAATATAAAGCTGTACAATGGCAAACAGATTGCTTGCCACCCAGTAAAGTGCCACACCAACGGATACAAACCATCCTAAATACAAAGACAGTCCCACCGACAACAACATTGTCCCATATTTATTGGCATTGGATTGTTCAGACTGTAAAACATTAGAAGCATTCTGCGCAACACACAAAAGCCACGCAGAAACACCGGCAATCAAAGGTGAATACAATAATCTAAGTCCTTCCTTACTGGGCACTCTGCTCAAATCTATACCATAAAAATTCATGGAAATATCCGGATTGGACATTCCTGCTTTTATGACTTCAATCAATCCCATCAGAAGCACAATCTGAATTGCAAGAGGAATTAAAGATGCTAAAGCATTATACTTTTCTCTTTTATAAATTTTATGTTCTTCCTCGGCTATGGTATCCTTGTCTCCATAATACTTAGCCTTTAAAAAATTAATTTCCGGCTGCATTTTAACCATTTTAATGGAATTTTTTTGTACCCATACCGATACCGGTATCAGGACAATCTTACTTAAAAAAGTAAATAAAACGATTGCCCATCCATAATTGTGACATATGGCATAACAGCCATTCATAATCCATTCTAATGCACCAATTAAAACACTCATTTTATTTCCTCCAAATCACCAGGGTGTCGCCATTTTGACCTCATCGGGCTCACCATTTACTTTGGCATTCAGCTCCTTTTTATCTGTCGTATAAGTATATCCACCATAAATATTAAAAGCCGATCCTTGTACATCCGGATAAGCATCATCCGTAAAACGCATGTACACCGTTCTTTCTCTCTCTTGACCCGGTTGCCATTCAAAAACAGATGTACCGTAATCTGCGGAATCCTCTCCGATTAAAGACATAATCGTAGCCTGAAAATCATCCAGTGAGATTGGCGCTGTATTCGTTTGAAACTGTTCATGTGATTCTCCACTTTTCTTTAAAAAAAAGATTGGCTGTGTATCGTTACCATACCAAGATCCATGATCCGCAGTCACAATAATATTTGCATCGTCATACAATCCCAGGTTCTTCAACTGCGTAAGATATTCATTTACAATTACCATAAGTCCTTTGGCTGTCTGCTCAGCCTGTGCTTCTTTTACCATCATGGCATTTTCATCAAGCGTATAAGGAAGATGAGTTCCAAATAGATGTTGTACAATAAATGCATTATCCATGTTTTCATCAACAGAAAGCGGCTGCTGTTTCAGCATTGCATAAAAAGACGCATTATCATCTATCACTCTGACACCGTCTACATATGTTACCACCGGATCAAACTCCATAGTCAGGACCTCAAAATGCGGTTTTAAAACATAGGGCACATAACGATAAATGGACATCTTGAGCATTAATTTACTCAACTGCTTCGTTTCCACCTTGGTATCCATCGGACAAATGTTATCCCATTTATCCTCAAGATTTATAAGATTTCCATATACATATCCGGTTTCTCCGGAATAGAGATTGCAAGTATACCCATCTTCATGCAGAGTCTCATAAAAACTCTTGGCACGCTCCGAATTCCATGCATCTGCCAGCCACACCTGCGACAGCGGTACCTGAAAATCAAAATTTATTCCGGTAAGCATATTCGTCATCGACGGAAATGTACAATAATAATGACAATCCGCATTATTGTAATATGTAAAATCCTGCATTCCGTCCAACATATCCGGGTATTGTTCCAATGCAAGCTCTAATTGTCCCGAACCAAACGTGTCCAAAACAAATACAATCATATTCTCGCCACCCGAAACTTTAAACTGGTCTTTTCCCGACATTTGCACGTAATTGCTCTCGGGCTCTTTTCCAATAGAAGAAACTAACAATGTAACCACTGCAACTAACTGAATGGCACTAAAAAAACCGGCGAAAGCCATTGCCGGAAAATTCCATTTTTTTAAAAGTAGCGCAAAAACCACCACTACAGCAATCACAATTGCAATCCAAATAGCCAGATTTATAACAGAAAATGTTTGCAAACTTTCCCATTTCATTGGACTTCCATCTGCTTCGCTCAATTTAATATTCATAAACATATTCTGAATATATGATGCCAAAGCAACAGCAAGTATCGTACTGTTTACAAATCGAAAAATCTTTTGTGGCAACAAAGCAACCAACAGCGCTAATACAATCCAAGTCACAACGGAAATCAATACAAGCACACCGTAAAAATCCGTGTACCAGAAATTAAAATCTTTTTCATTCCCAAAAAAGATTTCCAATGGTCCCAGCAATCCATATGAGACCATCGGAAAAAGCAAAATCACAAGTGATATTCTATATTGTTTAATAAAACTCTTTAAATACTGTTTCATTTTTTATACTCTTCTATTCCCGGCCATTTCTGATCTTTTTCAGAAAGAATTAAATCATCTATACACATACCTTCCGGCATTGGCCATTCCACGCCAATCTTAGGATCAGACCACAAAAGTCCACCTTCATCATTCGGATGATAAAAATCTGTACACTTATATGCAAACTCTGCATAATCTGAAAGAACAATGAATCCATGTGCAAAATTTTTGGGAATGAAAAACTGTTTTTTATTTTCAGCAGATAATCTAACCCCAAACCATTTTCCAAAAGTCGCAGAATCTTCCCTTAAGTCAACCGCCACATCAAACACTTCACCATTAACCACTCTAACCAGTTTGTCCTGCGGATAATTGATTTGAAAATGAAGGCCTCTCAAAACTCCTTTTTTGGACGCGGACTGATTATCCTGTACAAACTTCACATCAATCCCTGCTTCGGCAAAATCATTATAATTGTAGGTCTCCATAAAATAACCTCTCTCATCACCGAATACAGTTGGAGTTATAACTTTTAATCCCTCAATATCACATGTTTCTACTTTTATTTTTCCCATAACGCACTCCTTTGAATCATTAAAATCATATGTTGGGTTCAAAAGGTACTTTGTTCCAATGAAACCAACGGATTGCTACACACTTTGCGGTATCAATAACATCATTTAATTATATCCATCCTATCTCATACAGTCAAGAAACCGCCACGACCATTTCAATCAAAAACCACAATAACTGTTTCAATCAAAAACTATCTCAACCATTTCAGACCGTTTCAACTTTACCACCATCATCGTTTTGATTTGACACACTAATCATCGATTCCGTTTAACAAATTCGCTTAATTTCGATATCAGTTCATTAACCGGCATATTCGGTGGCCCAAGAATTATTCCCTTATCATAGACACTCACACGCTCAACCGGTGCTCCAATATCAAAAATAGCAATCGGCATATCCATAAGAATGATTTCTGACGTCGTATAAGAGAAGGTTTCCGGCCAGACAGAAGGAATAAAGAAACATTCTATTGCGTATTCCTCTGCAAGATTCGGAATTCGATCCCTTTGATATCTCCCTGTCACAATTAACGCCTCAGAATTAACCGGTTCTGCCGTTTCACCAACCACGACAATCTGCATATCGATGTCATTCTTTTCAATATACTTTAACATCTCTTTTAAAACGCCAATTCCCTTTTGTTCTGAGATGGCACCCAAAATACCAATGATTACCGGCTGATTGGCAGATGCATGAATCCGATTCACCTTTCTTAGCGGTTGCACCTCGTGAGGTATCAACTGATAATCCAGCCCTTTTCCAAATGCTCTTTCCAATAAGCGAATGGAATCCTTTGAAAAGACAATTATTTCATCACATATCTGCATAAAATGCTTCCAGGATTCTCTCCATACGCCCATGTCCTTTGTTGCATCTGAATAGCAGTATTCATTGGAAAGCAGGCATTCATTGCAAGTATCCAGCCCCTCCGGAATTCCACAATATCCGGCATTCTGATTAAACAACGTAAGAGACGGACAAATCATAAAATAATCATGAACAAGCAAACGCAAAGTTGTGGCATTATCTTTTTTAAGCTTCTCAATTTCACGAAGCCATTGCAATAAATCAGGATAGGTTGCCAGTTCATTAATCCAGATTTGATCATACATTCTCTGCTGCAACAAACCGATCACATCCGTCATTCCATCAAAAGCACAAGTTGATTGATTGTCTGCCATATCAAGTACTAAATAATACTTTTTATTCTCTCTTGAGTATCTTATCTCAACAAACAACATACCCTGCTTTACAATTTCTGCTTTTTTACGTTGCAAATACATATCTGCGCCACCGCCCAAATCATGATTAAAGGCAAGCACGCAATTAGTGTCATGATAAAAAAGCAATTCAAATTTTACATATTCCCTAATATCCCTATTGGGATCTTTTTCACAAAACTGTGCAATGTCCTGGTTGTAAAGCGGATGTTTTTTTACAAGGCGCTCCGCATTCTGTTTCAACAGCTTCTGCTTGGTCTCTGAAGGAAAGCTACCACCATGGTTATGATGAACAAACAGATTTTCTACATACACATTGATATATCCCGCCTCAATTGCTCTCTGGCACCAGTCATTTTCCTCTCCATAGCCAAGTTCAAACGTTATATCATCCAGCAAACCAATCTTTTGTAATGTATGAATATTCATTCCCATACAAAATCCCATACCGGTAGGAACAATTTCATTCTTGGGACGTATGCGACGAAATACCGCATCAATCTCGTCAACTGATTTGTTCAAAAACAGAGCATTATCCCTGCAAAAATCCGGAAATGAAAAAATAGTTCCGCTATTTGTAAAAGGTGTTGTAGACGCAACCTTTTCATCCTCAAAAATTGGTTTCATCAGTCGTTCAAGCCAGTTTTGGGGGAGTTGAACATCCGTATTTACCAATGCGACATGATGCTCTGCCATCTGCAATGCTCTGTTTACGGATTTTACAAATCCCAGATTCTTCTCATTGTGAAGCACAACAACATTTTCATTTTCTTTCGCAAATTGTTCCAGATAAGGCAATACAGTCTCATCCGGACTACAGTCATCAACCAGAATCATGCGATAATCCATCTGTGTTTTTTTCACAGATTCAAACAATGTCGGGAGATACTGCATCCCATTATAAACAGGGATAATAATGTCAACCATCCCAAGCGACTGTTCGATGGGATTATCAACCAATGACGTAGCACAAAAATGCGGATAATTCAATTTCTTAATTGCTCTGTCATCCAAAGCAATTCTCTGCTCACCAACTCGTGCTTCTTCTGACGGCTCAATCACCGTATCCGTATCAATCCGATACCATTCTCCCTCAATCTTTAGCTGCAAAAAAAGATTTTGTCCAGTATAACACTGATACACACCTCTGACATTGATACCGCACTTAGCAGAAGCCGGCACAGAAAATGCCTGCTTAACATCATTACGATCTTTTAATTCGATCTCAAACAAATGACTCTGATGATACTCATTTTGGAATTCCAGCTTTGCCTGTTCAATCAGCCTGTTTTCACACAACACCCATCCATAGATCCAGACACTTCCCTGACTAACCTTTGCTTCATCAATATGAAAACGAATGCTTTCATGAACCGGCTTCCATTCAGGCACAGCCACTTCCTGCTCACTATTTTCTTTATCAGCTTCCTTTTTTCGCTTATCTTTCAGATTCCGAATAAATTCTGTCTTCGTCCAGATTGTAGAATTTCGAATACAATCATAGTCTCTTTGCAGAATATCTTTTTCCAGAGACAATACTTCCTTTTCTCTTTCCAGTTCCTTGATTCTGTCTTTGAGTAAATCTATTTTACTTTTTTCATTCTGATACTGGATTAATCTTCTTTGCTGTGCACTTAATTCTTCAGCCTTCAATTCAAAATGAATATGCGAATCCACAACCTTAAAATAGAAAAAAGCATCTTCCATACAGAAATCGTATATCCAGTTGTTTTGTCGCTCTGCATTATGACCAACAATCTCGACCCCATCTGAAACAAAAAGATTCAGTCTGTATTCTTTACCTGCAAACGGTTTCCACAAAAGCAAAGTTCCTATTCTCTCTTTCGGAACATCCATATCCAAAACAAAATGATCCTGCTTTTCCTGTATAGATGCTGATATAATATTGTCATTATAGAAGCCATCTTCATCTTTCACATAAAAAATTTCCGATATTTTTTCATTTGATACATAATCATCATGCAGCTTCTGAATATTGAGATATTGTTTTTTTACAGAAATATTTCGTAACGAGTCACTTCCAACATACTGATAAGCAAAATACTCACCCCACTTGGCAAATACTTTTTCATCCTCCTCATCAATATGAAAAAGTGCCAAAACCTTCGTTCGTGAAACGACCTTTCTCAATCCTACAAATTTACTATACAATTCATTGACCGCACGCCAAACAACAAATTCTACCGGAATAGGAAAATCAAAAATCCACTCTGCATCAATAATCTGATATGTTCCATCAACCTCAAACACGTTGTCGCATATCAAATCAATATTGCACGGGCAGATACAATGATAGCTTTTTTCAATGTTTTCAGGACCGAAGACAGTTGTGAATTCCTCACCATGATAATCACTTGTACATTCCGAATCCTGAAACAGTTTCGTATAAAAAGACTGAAAAGCATTCAAAAAACCACTTTCATCTTTCGCATCGACATATCTTTTTAATTCCGAATTCAGCGTATCTGCACATAACATCGGATACACAATCCGATTCTGTAAAAAATCACCTGCCAAAACACGCATATCCTTATGAAGCAGGAGCTGTTCATGATTGTGCAGATTCTCGATGTGTTGATATGCCGTTTCGTCAACTGCCATTTTTTCAACAGTATGATTATCATAAATCGTTGTGACAATTCGGAACTTTTCATCACGATCCCAGTTATATTTCGCATAACAGATCCCTTTAGAATCCGGTTCGCTGTCCTTAGCTGCCAAAATCATAAAGCTGTTGGCAAACTCTTCTCCTACATGCTCTGCAACCAAAAGACTTTTCAATGCATTCTCATCGAATAAATAAAGGTTATCCTTATCAAAATTGTAGCTGACTTTGCCATACTGGTATTTTTCAAATGTTCCGTCCGTAAATATTTCTTTTGTATATTCCAAATTCGGATATGGATAAAAAAACTTATAATTATCCAGCCCGGAATCCTTTAATGCGGATATCCACTGCGTTTTTGTAAGCAGAGATGGCCTTTTATTGTCGTTATAATTATATCCATCAAAATAAGACTTCGTATTTTTGTTGAACGCGCCGGCCATATAATCTGCCGAAAGCAGATTGTCTGCAAGAATTACAATCAACCCATCCGGCAAAAGCATATCCGATAACAGGCAGAGCACCTTCTTTATATCAGAAACATCTGAAGTCAGAAAACGATAAAGAAAGACATAGTCATACTTTTCTCCTGCATTCTGGCAGCTTTTCACATCATCCATGCTTTGAATCCATGCAGCCTTTTTATCTTTCTGATCCAATATGTTTAAAAATAATAAATCTCTGATATCCCACATCTTATTCATCGCTAACTACTCTTTCTCTGTTCTATGCAGTTTCCGGCCCATGGTCCGAAGTGGTTTTGTTATTTTCCAGGAATTTGAATTCTCCATCGTATGGAGTTCTTCCTTAAGCAGTCGAATCGTTTCTTCTAATCCTGCAATATAATCGCTTTGCTGCTCTAATTTCGCATTTTGCTGTTCCAGTTTCTCTTTTTGCTGTTTCAGTTCCACATAAGCCGCCATCGCATCATTGGCATCTGCCACGGATTCATTGTGCTCTTTTTTTGCAGTTTCAAGTTGATAATAATCGCCATTTCGAGCGTCTTCATAATCCTTATCTACGCTCTCATAAAATGCAATCTTTTCATCATCCAGATTAAAATGTCCATAAAAATCCTTTTGTTTCAGACGTTTCGATCTATTCTTTGAGCCCTCCCGATAGTGATGCAGTGCACGATAAATCACATATTGTTCATCCATGCCTGCAACCGGTGTCCGGCTATTCTCATAAATCCATTCGCAATCCATCAAATACCACTTTTCAGCGGAAATCATGATATTTGACGGCAATATTTGTGGATTGATATATTGTGTTGAAACTCTTTTTATTCTCGCCACAAATAAATCAAATACTTCGTAAAATAAATCCATTCTGTCTGAAAACAGATACTTATCCAATAAAGAATCCAATGTGATACCATCCACAAACAAAAAGGATCTTTCCCCATCTCTGTTTATCATGCTTGGGAAAAACAGCCCACTTTCCTCGCATGATACCTGCATAGTATGAGCATTCTCAAAAATGTCTTCTACGTGCTTTTTGCCGGAATCATCACAGGATGTTTTGGTAATATAGAATTCTCCATCCGCATCTTTCAGAATCTTTGTTACAACCGCATATTCCGGTCTTCTGTCATTGGAAAAGCCGGCAAACACCACCTGTGTTTCCTTATCCTGATTCGTCAAGTCATCAGCCTGTGAATGGTTCAAAATTATTTCAAAAGAATTGGATATTTCCTCAAAAACCCCCAATTCAATTGCTTTATCAAAGGCAGATGATTCATCAAACAAGTGCATCCGTGCCTGATCTAAGTTATTTGCATTTTGACATAAAGCTCCTTTTTGTGGAAGCATCTCGTCCGAATAGATATCCAATGGAAGTTTATAATCCGGATAAGGATAATAAAATTGGTAATCAGAAAAACCGGCCTGTTCGAACAAATCACACAATTCTTTCTTATCAAAAGTCCGCACTCCAAAAGATGAAGAATAATGATCCAATCCTTCACCAATCCGGGAAACATGATCCTCCTTACAGCCTGCAAGGTACTTCATACCAATGCGATTTTCAATCGCAATCACAATCCTGCCATCCGGTTTCAGATGCTGTTTCATGCGTTTTAAAAATTCTGTGTAGGGGGATTTGCCGCCGATATAATTTTCTGCGTACTCAAATACACCAATCAAAGTGATATAATCATATTTTTCAGACAAATTGGGTTCAATATCCGTAAAATTTCCAACTTTGATTTCAATATTATCGTATTGTTTGTTGCGGTTTGCATTAATCAGACTTCTTTTTTTAGACAATTCAATACAAGTTACATGATCTGCCATTTTCGCAAGCGCACCGGTAACAGCTCCGCAACCGGAACCGATTTCTAAAACACTTTGCGACTTTTTAATCGGGAGCCAGGATACGATATTGTGACGAATGTGGGAAAAATGATATAAAAAAGGCCAGCTGTAATGCTCTCTGATCATCCTGTTTAACTCTCTCTCCTCACATCTTTGGACAATCGAAAGCATCTCATCCTCAATGGTGCCATCGCTATATAAATCCTGTCCGCTATAGTAAGTCAAATCTAATTTGATCCCATTAACCATTTCAGTTTTCATTCGGATTCTCCATTCGGGTTTTCCAATTGCAACGATGCATTCATATCAAAAAATCCAACCGTATCTCTGTTGGAAAGTACTGTTAAATTACAGATATCGTATAATCGGTGAAAAACATGAAATTCGCCCTTAATAAAGCCTGTACATCCAAGAGAAATCAGATACTCGCCGCCCTGAAGATTTACATCCTGGGTAAACGTTGCGATACGACAGTCTCCCGGCCTTAAAAGCCCCATGCTTTCGCCTTCAAAACTGGTATTTGTACCGGTAATATCTGTGCCATGAAGATTTTTGATTGTAACAGCCAAAATCGGCTCCTCAACCTCTTCAAATACATCCATCTTTATTTTAAACGAACATTTCTTACCTTTTTCTACGATATTCGTGATATTCCCGTTTTCATCCAGAATGGCAAAATCCGTTATTCTGGCTATATTTTCACCATATTCCTGCACATCGGGATTCAATTTCATCCGGCTCATCCATGTCATTTCTGCAGATACCACTTCGCTATTAACCTTGATATCCTTTTTGCCTTCTGCATTGCTATCCTCTATCTGATTCACCAAAAGCCGTTTGTATAAATCCACCATTTCACGTGGATTACCTTCGGCAAGCTTTGTTCCTTTGTTTAGCAGAACAACCCTGTCACAATACTTGGCAACACTGCTTAAATCATGCGATACAAAGAGAATTGTCTTGCCCATCTTTTTGAATTCTTCAAATTTGTGATAACACTTAGACTGAAAGAAAACATCTCCAACCGATAAGGCCTCATCCACGATCAAAATTTCGGGATCAATATTGATTGCCACAGCAAAAGCCAGCCGCACGAACATACCTGATGAATATGTCTTGACCGGCTGATATGCAAACTCTCCAATATCAGCAAATTCTAAAATCTCGGGTAGCCTGGCATCAATCTCTTCCTCAGAAAAACCATTCATTGTTCCGTTCAGATATACATTTTCTACTCCGGTATATTCCATATTAAAACCGGCACCCAGTTCCAACAAAGCAGATATTCTTCCATCTATTTCAAGCTTTCCTTCTGTTGGATTCGTAACACCGGTTATAATTTTTAAAATAGTGGATTTGCCGGCGCCATTCGTCCCAATCAATCCAACCGTTTCCCCTCTTTTTACCTCAAAAGAAATATCCGACAAGGCATAATGATCTTTTGAATATTTCTTATGTGTAACGGACAAAGACTCCCGCAGGCGATCCGACGGTTTATTATATAACCTGTATACTTTGGTAATATGATCTACTTTAATTGCAATATCTTCCATCATAAACTCCTTACAAAACATCTGCAAAATGGGGTTTCAATTTTTTAAACATTGCTTTTCCGATAAAAAACAACACGAATGTCAAAACCCAGAAATACACCGTCTGTCCCATTGCACATTCCCATACCCAGGCCTTTTCAATCAAAGCCTCTCTATAGCCCTGCACAATATAAAACATGGGATTTAATTTAAAAATGAACTGTAAAACCGGATTGCTGATGATATTAAAATTCCACATAATCGGAGTAGCCCATACGCCGACCTGTAGAAAGATTCCGATAATATGAGAAAGATCCCTGAAAAAAACAACGACAGCACAAGTTGTATAACTGATTGCCAAAACCAATGCAACCATGCAAAATGAATAGTACACAACCTGTAATGTATATAAATCCGGAAAATGACCGTAGCATGCATATAAAACCAAAATAAAAGCGACAAAAAATGCATGCACAAACAAGGATGAGATCACCTTGACAATCGGCAGAACTTCGATTTTAAATACGACTTTTTTTACCAGATAATTGTATTCAATCAAGGCATTTGTCGCACTGCTTAAAGCTTCAGAAAAAAAGAACCAGGGAATCAGACCGGCAGAAAGCCAGAGAACAAAAGGAATTTTAATTCCGCTTCTGGTCAACTGTGCTCCTGCACTCAATCCATATTCAAATACAAACCAATAGACAACAATTGTAATAATTGGCTGTACAAAAGCCCACACAATTCCCAAATAAGAACCGGCATATCTGGTCTTAAAATCATTTTTTGCCAATTTAATGATTAATTTTCGATTATTCCATGCATCTTTTACCATGGATATTCTCCTCTGTCTTTTATTTATTCAACCTCAAATTTTCAACTGCAAATTATCAACTACAAATTTTCAACCACAAAATAATAGCGCTATTATAACATCTTCATAATTCTAATTCAAGTTAATCCAGCCGATACAGACAATACTTAATCCAACCGGTACAGACAATACTTTCCGACCTCTGCGAATTTCGTCACAACGGCCTCTTTGGGTGCATTTTCACATGGTTTTTCACTATCTAAAACCAGATAACCACAGCCTAAATTCCGCGCACCATCCGCTATTTCCTCCATATCCAGTGTGTCATAACTCATATAAATAAATACACGCCCGGATTCATCCGTATCCGGCAGTCTTCCATACAATAATGGCAACGTTCCATCATATACTCTTGCATATGCCGCCAATTCTTCCGGCAAAACCACCTTGCGGCTGTCAGATAATCCCGCATCATAATCCGCATTGATTTTATCCACGACTTCAATCACCTCATTAGGAAGCTTAAATTTATTTTGAGCCCTCACAAAATTTTCTTCCGTCACCAGAGGCTTTCCAACTACGATCAGTTCGATGACTAAGGCCAAAAAAGCTGCCATTCCCAGCCATTTCCCGGCACCAGACACTTTTATAACCAGCTTGGTAAGACCGTATGCAATCACCCAGACTACCGGTAACAGCCAATAGATTCGCACCATTCGGTTTGGCATGATATCAAAATATGCAAATACACTTCCCACCAAAGGATTTAATATTACCAAAGGAAGATACCACGCTGAAAATGCCATTACAGTCTTATGATTCCTATCTTTTTCCAGCAATACAATCAAAATCCAACCAATTGCATATAAAAGCATGAAAATTCCTTTTTCATTATAAAACTCAAATAACAGTTTTGTATATTCCATTCTTTCACCACATTAACCGGAAAATATCCGCAACAAACTATCTTTCACATCAAAACATAAATAACCAGAAGAATAACATTCGGTATTACACTGGCTGCCATTTGAAATGGTATTTTTAAATCTTTTTTTGCTATGGCATAAGTAAGACACATAGCACCTGTCAAAAGCGGAGTCAATGTCACTGCTGAAAAACTCACCATACAGGCTGCTAGTGATGTCAAAAACAGGCCAACCAGCCACTTTCTTTTCGGCTCTTTAAAAACCTTCAAATAATAGTAAAACATCAGAGGAAGCAAAATGGCACAATAAACAGCTTTTCCCTGCCAGCTCCGCAAAAGAAGGAAGGTTCCCGTTGTACGTGTCGAATAATACCCAAACAGATTTAACACGCTGACAAACACTAAAAAGCACCAGATTGCATCCTTTTTGACAGTTGTCTCATTTTCCTGTCCCGGCCCTTTTACGCCCAATAATTCTTTTCCCAGCATATAATATACAATATATGCAGTGCACAGCATTCCGACCGGTACAATATTATGTGTAAAAACGGTTGGATGCATATGCAAAATCTTCGAAAACATTGCCCAGAAAATCGGAAGCGGTGATAATAGATAATCTTTGGCATTCGCCCACTTGAGCAATTCTCCGGTATATGGTGAATATATAAATAACCTTCCCGTTTCGCAGGTTGTTACACTTGTTCCCACATACCAAGCGTCATCCGCATCATTGTGCTGATAACAAATCACAACAAACAACTGATATAGAAAAAGCAGGAAAAAAACAAGCATAAACACGGAAACAGAAAGGCCTTCTTTTTTAAAGTGGGCAACAAAAAAAGAATGCCCTGTCCTTGCTCGGAGAAATAATCCAAGCGCAAGAAAACAAAGCATTCCATACACGATAATTAAAGCAGTCAGGTTCAGCTTTAAAAAAGTAAACAAAACACAGACTACTTCAAATATTCCCAACAACAACAAGATGAATTGTACCATTGTCAACTCTTTAAAAAATTTCTTCAATTCTTTCCATCCTTCATGCAGTCAATCATATCAGAAAGCGTTTGTTTCCATGGTATAACCGGTTTCCATCCCAGTTCCCGATACAGCTTATCATAAGAACCAATCACCACTCTGTTGTCATTTGGACGCACAAAGTCCGGATTGACTCTGGTATAAACCGTCACATCACAAAGACTGCCAATCTGATTTACCATATCCGACAGTTTTAATCCTTCGCCCTGACAGATATTGTATATTTCTCCTGCTGTACCGCGCATCAGAAGCAGATAATAAGCCTCTACAACATCGCGCACATCCACAAAATCCCGGACAATCGAGGTATCTCCGGTCTCAATTTCACCCTCGCGCAAACCACTATTTCTAATATTTAATATCCGCCTGATAAAACTCGGAACTACAAATCTTTCATCCTGCCACGGTCCAATATGGTTAAATGAACGGGTCAGAATAATATCCATTCCAAAGCTTTCCACAAAAACCTTAGCAAGCATTTCCTGTGACACACGCGCCACCGCATAAGGGCTGACCGGCATTAAATGTATATCTTCCCGAAGCGGTAAATCCTCTGCCGAGACATTCCCATATTCCTCAGAAGAACCAACAGATAAGATACGGCACTTAAGTCCCAATTCTTTTATGACACCCGTCAGATTCAGAAAAATATTGGTATTGTTGACAAAGCTCTCTTCCGGATACTGCCAGCTGAAAGCCACGGAGCTAAACGAAGCCAGATGCAGGATGTACTGCGGCTTAAAGTCCGAAAGCACTTGTTTTAGTCTTTCCCGATTCAACAGATTCACTTCACAAAAATCAATATGAAGCCGGTCTTGATACCCGGTCAAGTCAAACCGGGGCGACTTCATATCAATTCCCAAAATATCCATTTGTTCTTCTTTTGCATACAAACAGTTCAGGAAATGCCTTCCGACAAATCCTGAACAGCCTGTAATTAAAAATCTTTTTACTGCCATTTTAACTCCAACAACCAAAATTATAAGCCGTATTTTGCCATAATTTCTTTGAATTCCTTTGATTGTGAAAAGCCCATCAGGACTTCATCTCTGGACTTACCATTCTTTAATGCATTCAACCAGTTCTTTAAGCCGGGGGCATCGTATTCTCTGTCCAAAAATGTACGATACAAAATCTTTACATATTCTTCATCCGTTGTATTCTTTTCCAAAAACTCTTTGGAATGGAAAAAGCCCACGGTAGAAACATACTCAACACTTTGCTTCTTATCACAAATAGTATTACACCATGTATTCAGACCCGGCACATCATATTCACGTCCCAAAACATTGCGATACAATCTTGCCACAAAACGAGTTGCACCTTCATTGCGGTCTCTGCCCTGAGTCAGCTTGACACTTCCCCTATTGATACCATAGCTTTCACAAATCTTTGTAAATTCTTCGGATTCGGAAAAACCTTTGAATACATATTCTCTGGAAATACCGTTATCAAGCAAATCAACCCAGGTCTTCTTTCCTGTAGCATCCGACGGTCTGTCCATCATGACCATGTAAAGCGTCTCAACAAAAATCGAATTGGATACATTCTTTTCCTTATACTCTTCACTAAAGAAAAATCCATAGGCTACATTGGCACCGTTGGCTTTTCCACTTTCTAACTGTTGTACCCAGTTATTTAATCCGGCTTCCTCTGCGCCACGCTCTAAAGCAATATTGTAAAGACGATTTACAAAATTCTGTACTCTGATATGAGAAAATCTTGCTTCAATTGTCGCATTCTTCACACCATTTCTGGGAGTACCGATCAATCGCATATCACAGGCTGACACTTTATCCAACAAACTCTCCAAGGACTGAGAGTCCGTTGTAACACTAAGAATATTACCCTGTCCGTCGATATAAGCAATCAGCGGCATCCGATAGGAAGAAGTATCCGGATCAATCACACCCATGCTCTTTCCTGCACTGAAAATTTTGAAAAACATATTATATGCGCCATCTATTTCATTGCGGGAACCCACAAAGACATCTGTTGACATCCCTGCCTGTTCTAAATATTGCTGAACGTTGAGCGTGCAATTACTACCCATATCAAAACAGAAAAATTCTACCTTTTGCGGATCCAGATATTGATAAATCGAATACAGATTCTGCATCGTTTTTGTGGTGTAGGTACAACTGGGAATTCCACCATAAAGAACAATTTTCTGTTTGCCGTTGGTCACATCAAAATCACGACGGTTTCCAACAGCACGAATATCTCTTACTGAAAAAAATGTTTCCTCTTTCGTAAGCTTTGTGCTTTCCGTCTCTAAAATCTCATTGCCTGATACCAGGCCTTCATCCAATTCTTCCGGCGAGACGATGACATAACCATCCTCTGTTATCTCCTCTGCGCTTGCGGGCACGGAAACCATCCCGCACACCAAACCAATTCCTACTGCCAAAGCAGCCAGCAACTTTTTCTTCATACTACTTTCATCCTCCTTATTAATCTCACAATATCCTATGAATATACATTCTAAGATACAATCAAACGAACCATTAATATACTTTTGTCCAGACATGTGTGGTCAGATTGTATGCGTAAACATTTTTTATTTCCATTTTACGGATCCATCTGCTCACGTTCCCCAGATAATCATCTGCAAAAATATTGACCAAACCATCGCTTCCATCCGGGAAAACACCGGTATAACCATTCAGCGTACCCAAAGAATACTTTGCGGCAATTGCCATGGCCTGCAGATTGTAATAAGACCTACTATACTCCGCCTGACCATTATCCATGACAAAGAAGGATTCACAATCCGACGGTGGTGGCGGCACTTCGCTTAAAACCTGCAGTTCATCTGCCTCGGACCATCTTGCCATCACGCCATCCTGCATAATACTTCCTGTAAATACCAGGGTAAACAGCACTAAAACAGCAATCCCGTATCCGGCTATAACAACCTTATGATCTCTATATTTTTCTGTCATCTTAGCCATCCATGCATCGCTGCATCTGCTTCCAAATACCGCAATCAGAATCGATACCGGTACCAACAAAAAGAACAGATACCGTCCCACCGCACGAATAGATGTGGCACCCGGAATCAATTTATAAATCCAGTACCACAAAGAAAAACCTTCTTCACCAATCTGAACGGTAAATATGATACTAAACAGCACTGCCAAAAGTACGGAAAAAGATAGAATCCGGACTTCACTTTTCTTTTGCAGCTTTTGCAACCCACATATTGACAATACAAGAAACAATAACCATGTAATCAGTGAATACCCCTGCCATACCTCACTTGTCAGTGAACGATCTCCCAAATGCAATGCATTAAATATCCATCCCATGCAGAGATTGTAGGGTGTTACGTTAATCAGATCAACAAACTGTGGAATAAAACATGTAATCCCCTCATAAACCCTGCCGCCATTCAGATTCAGGACCGGAATATAAAGCATCAGAAACGGCACGATAATCAAAAGGGCAAAAACGATATACAAAAGGATGTCCCAACCAATTTTATAAAAAAAATCTTTCACCTGATTTATAAAGACACCCTTTTTGCCGCACAGCGAAACCGCACAATAACAGATGACAAAAAACAAAGTAAACAGAATGGCAAAAAATGCGACATACCAGCCTGTATACATCAATACGCCCATCATAAAAACAGCTGCCAGAGCACATATATTTTTTCTCAGCCGATTTCCCTTATAAAGTGCATCTACAAATCCAATCATAAACCACAGCATCAGTGGTACAAGTGAAATAATCACAAGCTGGGTATGCAACAGCATCATGGCATAACCACTCGAAATGCTAAAAGAAATCGTCCCTATCACAGCCCATTCTCTCCGAACCTTCAGACCGCGATGCAGCATACCATACATGGTCAGTGCACCAAATACATGATATAAAATCAAAGTCCATTTAAAAGAAAAGAACATATTAAAATGAAGTGCACGTAAAACACAGTATATAGGAGCATATCCCAGCATCATATCAGAATAGGCAATGGTTCCCTGAAGCGGATAAAAGATTCCAAGCGTGTCAAAACTTTTTTGACCCTTTAATACCTGATACCAATGCTCCGTAATCAAAGTACATAATTTTCCGTCCCCATCATCTCCAAACAGCAAATCCGTTGTCAAAATGTTGCGAAAGAAAAAGTATTCGCAAAAAAGTAAAACAGTAATTGGTAATATTTTTTTTATAAAATCCCTGTCAATCTTCTTCTTTTCCATACCACTCACATTATACTATATATCGAATAAATTTGCAAAAAACAAATAGATATTGGGATTTTCATTGCGAATCTGATATTTGATCGGGTCATTGCTAAACAACAGTAAAAATCCCATCAGCAAAGTGGCTACTATGATTGCCACTACGATATTGCGAACTTTCTTATTCCTAAGCATCCCTGCGTCATCACAATATACCATAACCAGAAAAGCACAAATCGAAAAACCGATTGCAAAATCGCCGGCATACCTACCGACCAGACCACCCATGCCAAAATCAAACAAAAGCAAAAATACCGATGCTGCAAATACGCATTTTGTCATAATGGACAAGTCTTTCTTTTTGGCCTTGCCGGAACATGCAAAAATACCAAAGGCAAGCAGATTATACGGAAAAGCAAACACTCCCATCGTACATTCCTGATAGATATACTTACCAAACACATAGTCCCAGTCTGACCGATAAAATAAAAATGGAAAACGGGACTTTACATCCAGCCCCTTAAAGCCGTAATTGTACAATGCTGCCAATATATTATTCAGATCCCATGTCATTTTATTGTATCGCACATCACTGACGGTCAGCTGATATCTGGCACCAAATTCAAACGGCGAATCGAACCGGATATCATTATAAAACATCAGGACAACTGCACCAAGTAAAACCGGAACCGCAAACGAAAGTACATCATGAAGCTTGTTTTTCACGGTTAAATCCGGATTTGAAAGCACTTTGATAAAAGGAGGCTGAATAAAAGCCAAAAGCATCAGCAATACCGGTGGTCTTAGTGCAACCGTCATAACCAGTGCAACACCACACAATATGTAAAAGAGCATTCTTCTTTTTTTATTTTCGCACATCACCGCTTTATACCCCAGCGCAATTCCCCATAAAAGGCTGCCGATTCCCAATATAATGGAAATGGTATACACCTCTGTACTGCTTGAAATAATAAAAAAGAAGGAGGCTGCCATCAGTGCCCAGTTTCCAAGAATATAAAAAAACAGGGACGGTTTTAATCCAAAATACCGGATCAACTGACTTGTTGCCGCAAAGAATCCTATAATCCCAAATACCATAAACAGAAACATCTGCAGATTCACGCCCGGCAGATATCCCGTCAAAATATAAAATAATTCATAAAACACAACAATCGGCAAAGAGCCAAAATAACTATAATAGCTTCCATTATAGAATGCCACATCCCACGGATGCTCATACTCCTTAAAACGTCTCTCGGAATTATCATAGAGATTGTCCATCAGCAGATAGTCCGGATTCACTTCCAGATTCAGACGCACGGAACCATGCCGGAGGGCATCAAACAGCATCATCTGCTGCAGAGGCATATCCTCTGTCTTTCCTTCTTCATAATCATATAACAGTGAATCCTCCGTCCGGTTTGATACTATACACAAAAACAGCGCCATCCAGACAGCCAGCAGCATACCCAAAAGCAAAACCATCTTTTGCCTCTTATCCGACAAATCCATTTTTATGTCCGTCAGCCCCTTTTGCGACGCATACAGAAATAAAAAGGACACTATGCACATAATTATAAATGTCACATAATTAAAAGAAAAAGGCTGTTTTTTATTGAACGTAATCTCTCTGATAGATACTCCCGTTTCGCTTTCCGGAATCGTAATCTTCATACTGCGAAGTTTTCCCTGACTAATCAGTGCCTTATTGATACTTCCATATTGTGAGTTAAATTCAAAGGTCTGATCCTTCGAGTCAAAATAGGCATAGCCATCTGTCGTTGTCAATATTTCACCGGTTAAAACCTCTTTACTCTCCGTATCAAGTACCAGCGAGATTGTTTTGGTCTCACAGTCAATATTTTCCAACTCATAACATCCGCCTTCTTTTGCCACAAAGACCGAACCATCCGGTTTGAAAGTCACGTTGGTGCATTCATCACCAAACACTGCTAAATCCATGGTTTTTTCTGTGTATTTACCGGGGACCATGACAGACAGATTGCCAAATACAAAGATATTGACCAGCAAAATAAAAGCCAATACCATGACTACTTTTATAACTATCTTTTTATCCGGTCTTTTATTATCAAACATCTTCATCATATCGGTTCTTTCTCTCATATTTATCAGTATTTTACCTTCTGATAACTCAAATCATTGATCTTAACCTGTGCTTTATCCTTGGGATAAATTGTAATCTGCAAATCATCGATATTTTCCCATATATTGATATCCGCATTAAAAAAATATCTGCCGTTCTCATCCAGATCAGCGGATGTAATATCAATACTAAGCCATTCCAAATCGAATGCTGAACGGACGCGGATTTCTGCCAACACCCTACCATCATCCATCCAATCGTACAATGTTAAATCCACATTCAGATTGATC
Organism: Lachnospiraceae bacterium; assembly: GCA_017626095.1. Lineage (GTDB taxonomy): Bacteria > Bacillota > Clostridia > Lachnospirales > Lachnospiraceae > UBA2882. The sequence goes on along the minus strand of JAGAJL010000012.1, from coordinate 182,605 downwards.
ACACCTTGATATATCCTATCATAAGGTCCAAAAGCCAAAGGCAGCCAGGGTCTTACCAACACCTTGCCATCTTCGTCCACAATCATATCCGGATTATATCTTACCATTTCTTCTGTCGTATAATGTCTCCGGTAATTGAAATAATCCGTCGTTTCATACCCAAGCTTTGCTAAAACTGCCTTTGCCGTGTCACTATTGGTATAGATGCCATGCAGACTACTGATTTGAACATATTCATATCCATCATATAACAATACCCTGTTTTCCATATCATTGGGAATAATAAAGACGACATCTTCCTGAAAATCCAGCAGCTCCGGCGTAAACAACGTCTTTTGTATATCGCCAAAAAAATGTCTGTAAATCATCGGCACATCCGAAACATAGATTTTCCCCTGAAATTCCTCTTGTTGTATCAGTGCCTGAAGGACCTCCCTTTCTTCCACCAGGGCCGCATCGTATTGGGGTGTGCTCTTTAAAACCCTTCCATACATTCCCGCCATCAAAAAAACAAATAACAAAACAGAGGCAAGTACAATGAAACCATAGATTTTTCTCGGTTTCTCTCCCCACCATACCGAGCAAAGAAGCTTATATAATGCCCTTATTAATATGGCAAACACAGTAATCCCTAACATACAACAGAGCACAAACACATTGTGATTACCTGCGCCATCCAGTCCTGTCATTTTCACAAAACTACGCATGATCGTAAACAAGAGTTCCACACTCCATATCAGTAGGCCTGCTAACAAGACTGTCCCCATTCCAACGCCCAAATATCGTATTCTTTTTGCGGAAGCATTTGATTTTTCGCTATTTACGCTACTTTTTTGTATATCCGGTATCTTTCTATCTGTATCCTCAAGTAAAAAGCTTACCAAAAAGATATTCAGCCATACCTCTATCATGTGATGCTCGATGACAGCCTGAATGGCAATCAAAAACAGCACATTCATCAAACGGCGAAGAGAGTGCTTTTTACAGCGAAGCATGGTTAAAACATAAAAGATGTTAATCAAAAACAGCAAAACCACACCGTAGCGGACCGCAATCAGGATATAGGAATTGTCAATAAAATAATACCCCCATTTATATCCCAAAGAGCCGCCGTTTCCAAGCATATCAAAGGTCTGTCCAAATGATGTCATTCCCAAATCCATCAGAGCACTATGCCCGACAACAATACGGCTAGTCAAAAAGCTATTTAACCGGTTCAGATATTCCTGTCCATTGTATATCCATGCAATAGTGATTGACAGTATGCATAAAGCGGGCATGGCAATACATTTTCCATAAGCTACCACGCAATCCATCCATTTCACCGGACGATACTTCTGCAGTTTTGCATACAGCATTTCCAAAAGTAACAGTAAGAGAAACAAAAGTAAGAGAATGGTGGAACACTTCGCTGAACAGTAGTAATAAGAAATCCAAAATGCAAAAAGTACGATCCCAACAAACCACAGATTGGAAATCCCCGAAAACACTACATAGGCGAGAAAAACAACAAACACGATATGAGCCGCAAAATCCGTCGGATAATTGATACCAAAAGAATGTCGCAGCCCATCCGTATCCGTTATATAGATTAAGTCTTCAATCACATTGGTCTGAACCCCAATGACCATGACCAACAGGGATAACAGCTGTGTCCAAAATACGACCCTGTACACCGTCTGTGCCGGCATTTTAACAACTGCCAAAGCAAGAAATGCCAACACCGGCAAAAAGGTATAGCCTGTCACGAAAAAGACCGTCATACAGCAGGCAGAAAAAAAGACTGCCATCCAAAATCTATACTCTTTGTATAGTTTAGAGACAAACAGTCTAAAAACCGCCACTATTCCAAAGACGATTGCAAAATAAATCTCGATGTTGTGCGGTAAAACCAATTGATAAATCGACGCAGTCATGTTGCCAAAAACAGAATACATCCCAACGGCAATAAAACAAATCACATTTATGACCCTTGAGAGAGATACCCTATTTTCAGACAACATATTCTAACTCCTGCAACTATCTTTAATACATAATATAACCCATAAGCGGCTTGTCCATGTTGACAATCGTTTCTAAAAGTTTTTGCACCTGTGCAAATTTGCTGACTCTTCTGCTTTCGACTACGATTACCGAATCCGCCTGCATAATCATGCCAATCGCAGATGCATCTTCCGTAAAGCATCCACTGACTGTCAGATTGACATTGGATACCTTATCCTTTAGTATTGACAAAGTATCGGCTAACATTTCATCGGAAACCGTTCCTGTCAATAAAATCGTCTGCCCCTCTTTTGCAAGGCTGGTAATATTTTGAGCAATCCGGTTAGCAATCATATCATCCGGTCGTCTTTCCACACCCGCAAGCTTATACAGCCATTTATCCAAAAATCCCTGCTTTTTATACTTCGGCGCAAATGTTCCCAACGGGAAGCAGCCAAAGACATCCTTCAGTTCACTCTCTGTGGCAAGCACACCGGAGAAAAGATAGATACATGCATAAATAGCTGCCAAAACAAAGACACCCAAAATCAATCCGATCAGTCCAAATTTTACCAAATCCTTTTTGGAAACATGTGTAGCAACTACGGCCTGCTCCAGTTCTTTTGGCTCTTCCAGATTTTCAATACTGGTCATGACGCCCGTTAAGGAAGATTGCAGAGAATTGATCTGATTGTTAACCCCCTTAATCTGATCCATTAAATCGCTATCTGCCCGTACGCCGGTAATCTCATTGATCACGGCAATCTCGTGTACCCTGATATTCTCGGTAATCTGAGTGGTCTGCGCCTTAGCCTGTCTGATGACTTCGTTGTAAACTTCTAAAGCCAGCTCTTTATCCGGTGCAATCACTTCCATATTGATCATATTGGCCGTATAGTTAGCATCAACAGAAATCAATTCCTTTAAATAGCTTTCTTTGACATTATGTTTGTCAGCAATATCCGTCAAATCAATTCCCTTGGCAATGAAATTATCATAGGCTCCAATCACCTGATCGGTAATCTCCAAATTGGCAGACTCCGGAATCTTCTCCAGCTCCTCAACCGGAACCTCAATATAAAGCTCTGCACTCGCATAATGCTCCTGCATCGGATCAATCTGCATCAATACCGAAGCTTCAAGATATGCCTGCAAATCCATCAGTTGCTTTTGATACAACTCGGCCTGTGCATCATAATTCTCTTTATTGAGTTCATAAACCTTTACTTCTCTGTCATAGGCTTCCTGTTCTTCTGAAACTTCACTAACCGGAGTTGCGTCAAAGGAAAGATACTTAAAGCCTGCCAAAAGCAGTAATCCCAAGAGACCGGCAATAAGAAAGCTTCTCCAATGGTAAAGCAAATAAAAAAATGCATCCTTAATATCAATTTCTCTTTCGATTTCCTGATTCATCCTGTGTCTCCTTTATCTTGAACCGCGTCCCGTAAATACGGCTACGATTGTTTTTAGTAATATCTTGATATCCAGCCAGATTGACCAATTGTCAATATACTGCATATCGAGTTTCACTACTTCTTCAAAGTCTTTAATCTCACTCCGACCACTAATCTGCCAAAGTCCCGTCAGCCCCGGTGTCATACTCAGACGGCATTTGTGCTTGGCTTCGTATTGCTCAAATTCATCTACCGTCGGCGGTCTCGTACCCACCAGACTCATATCACCCTTTAAAATATTCCAAAACTGGGGCAACTCATCGATACTGGTCTTTCGCAGAAACTTTCCAACCTTGGTAATCCGGGGGTCTTCTTTCATCTTAAACATCAGACCGTCCACTTCATTTTGTGCCATCAGTTCTTTTTTGCGTTCTTCTGCATCCTGATACATGGAGCGGAATTTATAAAACGTGAATTTGCGTCCATTCTTGCCAACGCGAGTCTGTCCAAAAAAGACCGGTCCCGGCGATGTCAGCTTAATGACAGGTGCGACAAAAATGGTTGCGATAGCTAAAATCACCATACCAACCAGACTGCCAACAATATCCATCGATCTTTTGATAAACAGCTCCCGATTGGAAAACATGTTGCGCGCAAAGGATGCTACGGCATATTTCCCGACCCGGTCCAGCGTCCGCTTTCCCAAGACATCCGCATCAAAGATGTCGATGTTGACATCCACCTTGGCACCCATCTCTACAAGCTCGCGAATCCAGGATTCCCAATCCGGGATATCACGCAGATGAGAGCTGATAAACATCACCTCATCCACATCATGGTGGATGCAATAGTCCATCAAATCGTCCGTATGTGCCACTACCGGTAAATCCCCAATCGCATCCACCGTAGTCTCATCAATCAATGCAATCCCTATCAGATGATGAAATAAGTCATTATAATCCCGGATATTCTTGATGACCTCTTCTGCTCTTGCGGTATCAGACACCAGCAACACCTTACTACTATGCTGCTCTCTGCGGCGGTCACTCAACATATATTTTTTGAGGATACATCGTAATATCCAGTCCAAAAAGACATTAATCGCAAAGGTATAACCAATCACCAGTCTGGAGATATCGTCCGAGATGTGTAGTACAAAAAACAGTGCCAGCGCCGTCAGGCACAAAATAACATTGACCTGCAAGACTGCACGGAACTCTCCTAACATTTTGCGCATAAAAAAATGGTGGTAATTGTCCATTAAAAAGGCAACAAAAACATTGAGTATCAGGATATATCCCAAAACATGCCTCTGATCAATCCCACTGTCAGTCCGAATAAAATGGTGATACCGGATATAGAATGCAAGGGAAAGACTTAAAAATATACTGATTAAATCCACTGACAGAATCAAAAAATCCTGTATGGTCCTACGCTTCTGATACATTTTCCCCACTCCGTGAAAATACACATTTGTCTTTATTCTACAAGTTTCTAACAGATGTGTCAAATACCATTTTTTGTCGACATCGCACAGTCGCAAAAAACGGTTTGTTGCCCTTTTCAACAAACCGTTGTGTCTTATGCATTCTTCATTGCTTTTTCCTTTATGGCAAGCGCTCTGTCATGCTCTGCCATGATACGGACCAATTCCTCATAGCTCGTCTTTTGCGGATTCCATCCAAGAACCGTGCGGGCTTTAGTGGGATCTCCCCAAAGATTGTCCACATCCGTCGGGCGGAACCACTGCGGATTCACACACACCAACAGCTTGCCGGTAGCTACATCATAGCCTTTTTCATCGATGCCGCTTCCTTCCCACCTGAGAGTAATGCCATTGGCGGCAAATGCTTTCTGTGTAAAATCTCTGACGGTATGCTGCTCTCCGGTAGCAATGACAAAATCCTCCGGCACATCCTGTTGCATAATCAGCCACATACACTCCACATAATCCCTGGCATAACCCCAGTCACGCTTAGAATCCAGATTACCGAGCTCTAAATGATCCTGTAAGCCTTCTGCAATCCGTCCTGCTGCCAGTGTAATCTTGCGCGTCACGAAGTTTTCACCGCGACGCTCTGATTCATGATTGAATAAAATACCGTTTACGGCAAACATGTCATAAGCTTCTCTATATTCCTTGGTAATCCAAAAGCCATACTGCTTGGCTACTGCATAAGGACTATAAGGATGGAATGGGGTGTCTTCATTTTGCGGCACCTCTTCTACCTTGCCATAGAGCTCTGAGGTCGATGCCTGATAAACCTTTGTCTTTTTCGTAAGACCTAAGACGCGAACTGCCTCTAAGATACGCAATACACCGATTGCATCCACTTCTCCGGAATACTCCGGCACATCAAAGGAAACCTGTACATGGGACTGAGCCGCAAGATTGTAGATTTCATCCGGCTGTGTCTCTCCAATAATACGAATGATAGAGGACGAATCGCTCAAATCCCCATCATGGAGTGTAATCGCATTGTCCGCAAGCAGATGATCAATCCTCGACGTATTGGATATGGAAGCCCGGCGTGTAATACCATGTACTTCATAGCCCTTTTCTAATAACAGCTCTGCCAGATAAGAACCATCCTGACCGGTGATACCGGTAATTAAAGCAACTTTTGCCATTTATCTATCCTCATTTCTTAAATCATTAAGTCAAAAAGCATATCAGCGTAATTATAGTATACGCAAAATCTATCAATAGTATATCGGTTGTGCAATTATCTGTCAAATCCGAATACGACATACGAATCGGAACAATATTCCGCCTCTTCCAACAATAACCAATCCTGCCAGTTGCAACGATTGTATTCATCCCTTGTCAGTAATATAAATTGCCTGCCAACGGGCTGAATGAGAGTATGCTCCTTTTTCTGCAGCCATTTCCGCACGGTATGGATATCTGTTACCTCTTCGATATGATTGTCACACCATACCCACATATCAATCTGACCATCTGACAGCTCCGTTATCAGATTGCCTCTCCAATAGGTCGCATAGCCATTTGTATATCCTTTCTCACATAACTGAGATGTTATCTGCATCAACTCTTTATTCTCTTCATTTTGCATCTGTTCGGAAAGGAATATTGTACCTGTTAGCATCAGACCGATGACAAGCAACGTAGCAAAGAGAGCCTGCATCTGTGGCCTCCATCTGCCGGAAACCATGGACAGCATACCAATCGGGATACTCCAGATGATGATGGGTATATTGTAGCGGTCGGCATAAGGGGCATCCGAAAACAAATACAATCCCACGAATGCGACTATGTTCCATATGAAAAAGCAAACAATGATGTAGTACTCATAGGAAATCTTTTCCCGGTTTCTGATCGCATAGCAAATTCCATCCACGGTAAAAGCAAACAATAATGCACACACCACAAATGGAATCAAGGATTTCGAAAAGACCAGTCCCTTGGGGAAACCATAATCCCGAAGCAGTCCTGCAATAATCTGACCAAGCTTTGCTATGTCAAAATTTGTAAAGGAAATACCACTAAAGCTGATAAAATCATAGTATTTACTAAGAATTGTATCGTTTATTACATATCCAAGGATACCACTTAAAAGACAGCTCAATGAAAAAATAAGCAACCTATAAGTATCGGGCCTTATCAACTCCGGCATTTTTTTCAAATCCTGTTTTTTTAACAGGATCCATAGCATCTCCCATAAGGGCAACATCACTAACGGAATAAACAAAATCACCAGCTGTCGCACACCACCCAAGCAGGATAAAAAAGCCAAAAGAACAGCCGGACCGATTGCAAGAATCTTTTTTTGTATTTTATCAGCATGCAAAAACAGGAATAATAATCCCATTATTAAAAAGGAAATACAGATATGTGGAATATAGTACAATCCTCTCAATACTACAATAAAATACTCTTCGGAAAACGGTACAAGCAATGCGACTGCAGAAACCGCAAAATATTTCTGACAATGTAACTGTCTGCACAAAAAATAGTAACATAACAATAAAAGCACATACCCTATTGTCGTAGAAACCATGCGCACCATATGCCAGTCGGAAAACAATTTAAAGCACAATGCATAGATTAACTGTGTATTTAAAACCCTCAACTCTGTAGAATAAAACCAGTTGGGTGTCACTATCCGATTTTCTTTTGCCAGAATATTGCCTAATATCAATTCGCTAGATTCATCTGAGGACATCAAAAAATCGATTCGAGCATTCAAAAAACACAGCAATACTATAAAAGAAACCACGAGCAATGCCCAGGAAATTAATTGAAATATCTTAGCATTCTTATCGCTCTTACTATTCATGCTATCTATCTCCATCTTCTGTTACCGTAATCGTCTTCATCAACAAAGAATATCTTGTCATATCCTCATTGGTCTCATCCAAATCGTGTGGCGATACCGCATCCGGAAAGAAAAGTGAAAACACACAATGGCCATCCTTAACCGTAACCGTAAAATCCGCTATCGCATTTCCCTGTACTACTCCCGTTGCAATCTCTTGCCCGTCCTGTATTGCCACATAGGATTGTTCCAATCCCCGGAATGTCTCCTGTACATGCAACCGTATATTTACCTGATCTGCTTTTGTATCAACCGGAATGTCCAATGTCAACGGCTCTCCTATTACCCAGGAACCGTGTCCTAACGGAACCGAAATTCCTTCTGTAATATATTCGTCTGCATTATATTCCTCTCCAAAAAAATACACGGTGTTTAACGAAGTAAAGGCATCTTCTATCAGATGAAGCAGCTCCGGCGCAAAATTTTCCATATAAAACTTTGACGATTTCATCAGCTTTGCATTTAATGCATCGATTCCCATCTGTTCTACCAAAGTTTCTTTACCCGAAAATAAATCTGTTCCAAGGCCCAGTCGATGCCCTTCTATCTCATAGCCCATAGCCGATAATACAGTCGGAAATACATCCATGGATGTGGAAGTACGTCCATACATCACATTCGGCTCTTTGTCACTGTTGATGTAACAATTATATACCATACGATCATTGTATGCGACACCATCTACAAGACAATTGTCCATCCGCGGATGATCTCCGGTAATCACAATCGTCGTATTTTCATAAAAATCCTGCTTCTGACACCAATCCACAAACTCATAAACAAGGCGATCTGTGCAGGAAACCACATTGGCCGTGGACTCCGTATAGGCATCCGGGCATCTGTCACATACATATCCACCTATGTGGTGTAAATCCACCGTCAACATGGTAAAGTTGAAGGGTTGCTTGCTTTGCGCCAAAGCCGTAATCTCATCCTTTGCCATATCAAAGAGCCGATAATCTTCCACGCCCCACCAGACAAAATAATCTTCAGGAACATAACCCTTTTGCCTTGCCGTATTCAGATCAAAGATGCGATAATCCCCATGCTGTATCAGATAGTTCTTTCTTCCGGCGAAATCTGCATCAGAACCACACATAAATTCCTGCGTATATCCCTGATCCTTTAAAAAATCCCCCAGATTGTAAATCCCGGAGGCAAAATATTCCTGTTTATCCATGTCATTATTTCCTACCGGAAATGCAAAGGGAACACCTGACGTCATCGTAAAGAGCGCTCCCATGGTCCAGCCGGAACCATCTGTTGATAAAAAGCCACCCAATTTATCTGTTGCTGAAAAGGATACATTCTCCTGTGCCAGTTTTGTCAGATTGGGCATGTAATTCACTTCCTGTTTTCCGCCGCTTTCGATATCTGCATATGTATTTTCCATACTTTCCACATAGATATAAATCAAATTTCTATGCTGTCCGTCATCTGCGATTGCTACCGAACGCGGATCTACGTAATTTTGAGCATATAGACTCGTCTCCTGATTTTTATTGGTCAAATAACCAATCATATCATACGAACTCTGTACATAAATAACGGCACCAATCACACTCAAAAAACCGGCAAGCGGCAAAAGTACTGTCAGCACCTTTTGCTTTTTCCCCATATTTTCCCGATTGTTCCATATACAGACATCCAATGAAATCAGCAAAGCCACAAACACATAAGGCAGGCAGTATTCCACTGCAGATGACACGATCCCGGATCCTGTCCCTTTTAGCGATGAAAAGATGGTATTAATGATGGCACTCAAACCAACATTGAAAGTCATCTTTACCCATCTGCAAGCAGAATATAAAAGCATCGCCAATAAAAAAAGCAAAACGCTCAGAACCGTTGAAATTATTTGATTTCTTTTTTTATGAATTCTTTTGACTAACATGTTTTTCTTATCTTTCTGTGCTTATTGTTTGTAAGCACAGATCACCTCAAACACCTTTCATTCCATCTATCCTCAAAATGAACCTTCAAGCTCTTCTTCACTGTCAAATCCAAATATCACCAATTCATCCGACAGATAATCCGCATTTTCCAACAACAACTTGTCCTGCCAGTTGCATCGACTATATTCATCTCTTGTCAGCATAATAAATTGCTTGCCTTTTGGGAAATTATTATCATGTGATTTGTTCTGCAACCAGCAAAAAACGGTATGCACATCTTGTACTTCTGCAATTCCCGCACCAGCCGCATCGTCACACATAATCCACATTTCTATGTCTCCGCCGGACAATTCTGTGGTCAGGTTTCCTTTCCAGTAGGTCGAATACCCTTGTGTATATCCTTCCTGCTTCAGAAAAGCAATGGCAGCTCTCAATTCTTTATTGTCATCTTCGTTTAATTGGGCAATCAAATGCACATTTCCGACGAACTGGATACTTCCCAGCAAAATGACAGAAAGCAGAATCCGAAATTGCTTTTTCCATGGCCCATATAACAGATTTAACAAACAGATTGGAATCGCCATACAATAACCCAGGCCTACCGAAAGAAATGAGATCGATATATGCGGAATATAATACAATCCCTTTAATACGACAATAAAGTATTCTGCTGAAAACGGAAGCAATAAAATGCTTGCTGTTATGGCAAAATACTTTTGACGTTTTAACTGTCTGCACAAATAATAATAGCTGATTAGCATAATCAGATATAAAATTGCCGACGCTACCACACGAACCACATGCCAATTGCTAAATAATTTGAAGCATAACGCATAAATAAGTTGCGTATTTAAAAAGCGAAGTTCGGTAGAATAATACCAATTCTGCGACAAAACATGGTTTTCCTCTGCCAGCAGCTTACCAAGCAACAGCTCACTCGATTCATCTGCTCCCAGCAAATAATCCAATCGGGCGTGCATGAATAAAACTAAGATGGCAAATGTCACTACAAGTATTGCATAAGAAAAAATTTGGTATTTATAATCTTTATAATTTTTACGCATCCTTATTCCTCATTGCAATCTGATCATTCCGCAATCTCTTTTAAATATCTTCCCAATGCATCCTGCCAGGTCGGAAGCGGAGTAAAGCCTGCCTCAACCAGCTTGGACTTATCTAACCGACTATTAAAAGGTCTGGCAGCTTTGGATAAGCCATACTCTTTCGTCGTGACCGGAAGCACTGTGGTATCCATACCGGCCTGTTTATAAATCTCAACCGTGAAATCATACCAGCTGATATATCCGCCTTCATTGGTTGCATGATAATAGCCATACTTTTCGGTTTCATTCATATCCACTAAGAGTCTTGCCAAATCATAGGTATAGGTGGGCGTACCAATCTGATCACATACCACGCGTACCGTATCATGGCTCTTTCCGACATTTAACATGATCTTGATAAAGTTCTTGCCATTTAAGCCAAATACCCAGGCAATCCGGACGATAAAGTACTTGTCCAAGGTATTGGCAACTGCCAATTCACCCTCAAGCTTGGTCTGTCCGTATACATTAAGCGGTGCATAATCTTTGCAATCCGGTTTCCAAGGCTCTGTCCCCTGACCATCGAATACATAGTCTGTACTGATATAGGTCATCTTGCAATCCAAGGCTTTGCAGACATCGGCAATATTCTGTGTGCCGGTCGCATTAATGGCACGCACTTTATCCACTTTATCTTCATCTTCTGCTAAATCCACAGCCGTCCAGGCAGCACAGTGGATGACAGCGTCCGGTGCGATATCCATAATTACTCTTTTTACCGCATCCGCATCGGTAATATCCATCTGAACATAAGGCATAGTCGTAACAGCAGTCCCATCTGCTGCACCGCCATACTCTGAAGTAATATCACTTCCAATCCCTTCATATCCTCTTTTTTTCAATTCATTCATTACGTCATGGCCGAGCTGACCATTGACACCGGTTACAAATAGTTTCATAATCTGATACTCCATATTTTACTTATTTATCTAGTTTAACAAGTATCCAAATTAAAATCAATTACCAAACTGGATTTTCGGATTTAGGTACTCTGAATCTCTGAAAAGAGTGTAATATTCAAACGGAATATCCAACTACAAGGGTGTCCTTGTTACGGACGGGCTCAGTCAGTTGTATTTCGGAAACCGCAAAGCTGAATCATCTTCGTCCGTATTATTATTTCAGATATATACTCACAGAGTTACCAAAACACTGTGACGAAAAAGGAAATATAGATCCTGCAGAGCTGGATTACTTAATGCCATGTGTGGAATGTCAAGTAAAATTGACCCACTTTTTCGTTTAAATCTGACCCACCCCAATGTTTTTCGGGTATGGGTCAGTTTTTTTATTATTTCTGATTTTTACACTGTGATTTGACCCACCTCTGCTAGTGCGTAGTCACCTGATATCCATCTCTTGTCAGAGATGTTTTGTCAATAATCATTGTCTTTGAAATGGAGTTTATGGAAATGTATCTGCTTATTTCCAGAAGTCTGTCTCCAATCAGTTCCTGTATCAGTTTTTCCATTTCTTTACTTTTGTCAGGCTGTTGTTCAACCGGACTTTCTTTCACTTTTTTATTTGAGGCACACAGTTCATCGATTGTCATGAATACCTTATCCTCACTCTCAGCGGAATTCTCATCAAACAGAAATCTGTCTGTTTCCGGATGATATCCCAGTTCCGGGTGCTTTTTCATTCTCTTGAATATACAGGTTGGATTATGTATTCCGTATTCTTCCCTCAAATAAACATACATTGCCTGTTTTCCATCGGAATTATACTTTTCTGCAAGAAGCCGCAGTTCCTGATTATTTATTTTTATCATGACAGCCTCCTTCCCTGAAAAGGGAGTTCTTCATTATCATCGATTTCCGGCAAAACAACAGCCTGGTTTTTCCAATCATCCATAAGTTTTTCGGCTTCATCCAACAGATGATGTTTCTTCAGGATACGTTCATATGCATTCAGTTTGAAATGTAATGCCTGTATATCCTCCAGAAGGATTTCAACAGTATATTCGCCTTTCAGACGGGCAATATATTTATCCTTTTCTGTAGGTGACAGTTTTTCGAGATCCTGCCGGATTTCTTCTTCCATTCTGTATACCTCAAGAAAATCCAATGTCTCACCTGTTTCATCCACACCCATTGAAGCATTCTCATGTACACTGTTGCCTTCAGCAATCCAGAAGCGAAGTGCCGCCTGTTCTTCTGCAGTCATGGTTGTCACTTTTTCATATTCAATTAATTCCTTTTCCGGAAAAATCTGTTTCTTATCTGTTTTCATTTCTTTGTACCTTTTCCTTTTTAACACTCTGTTTTGACCCTTTGACACGATAGCTGTCACCCGTTATACTGATTAAGTGGCAGTGATGCAATAACCGGTCGAGTATGGCTGTTGCCGCAAGCTGTCCGGTAAATAGTTCATCCCATCTGCCCATTGGCAGGTTGGTCGTGATAATGAGGGAGCTTTTTTCGTATCTTTGGCGAATGATCTGGAAAAACAGGCTCTCTCTTTCTTTGTCCATTTTTATGTAGGACAGCTCATCTATAATCAGAAGGTCTATTTTATTCAGTTTTGTGAGCATTTCCTGTAATCTTCCTGCAAGCATTTCATCATACATATGATCAATCAGTTCCTTTGCATTTACAAACAGGACTTTATATCCGGCATCACAGGCATTTCTGCCAATCCCTGTTGCTATCATACTCTTGCCGACACCGGGAGGACCAATAATGATGATGTTCTCATGGGTCTGTATAAAGTGCAGTTTAGCCAGATCATCTATCTTTGCCTTATCTAATGACGGATTAAAGCTGTAATCAATGTCATCCAGTGTTGACGGCAGATCAAAGCCAGCATTGGCAAGCAGTTTTTCTGTTCTTCTGTTGTTTTTACCTTCATCCTCTGCATTTATCAGTCTCATAAAGAATTCAAGATAATCCATGGAACTGCTTTCTGCTTCCCTTATTATGTCAGAATACTGCTGACGCATATCCACAAGTTTGAACTGCTTAAGTTTCTCCTCAATATAAGCCGCCTTTTCAGCTGTCAGTTGCATTTGCAGCCTCCCTTCCGTATTCCTCGTAGTAACTGCAGTCTCTGGTAAGGGAGAAAGCCGTATCATTCTCCGAAATACTTTTCTGTCTTATCGGTTCATCAAGTGTTCTGGTGCCATTGTTGTATTCACGAAGCATGGAGCGGAAAGACTTTATATCCATCTTATCCTCATCTACGCACAGACCTATGAATGCATCCAGCACTTTATCATCGTACAGTTCCTGAAGCTCCATGATTTTTCTCGCGTAATGCGTTGGCTGGTCAAACTTTCTTCCGGCAGCTTCCAGATAACGGACACCATTACTGAATCTGGTTGTAAAATCACGTCTTATCTGAGGAATAGATGTCGGGACCTTCTTCGCAATGGCATCATAATGCGCTTCTACTGTATGAGTGTTGTGCTTCCCATCAAATGCCTCGATATCCATAATGAAGCTCTCCTTTGCATCATAGACTTTAATTTTATAACCATAAACAAGGCGCACATGAACTTTCCTGGTTGCATATTTCACAGGAACACTATACTTATTTCCGTCAAAGCAAAGATAACTGTCAGGACTTATTTTTCTCTCCACAGTTTTCTTCCGGTAATAATGACTGGTCGGAAGTGGCTGTAATAATGCCTTCTCCTCAATCAGATAGAAATCATTCGGCACACGCTTTGTGGTGCCGTGCACTTCATTGCACCAGTCGTTTACAAAATCTTTTCCCCGGCGGTTCAGTTCTTCCATACTTTCAAAGCGGTTGCCCTTGATAAACTGTTGCTCGATATAGGTAAATGGATTTTCTACCTTGCCTTTTTTGCGTGGCCAATAACAGGGACATGCATTCAGCTCTGTACCAAGGTTGGCTGCCATAAGCAATGCATGAGGATTATATCTGATTTCATCCTCACTTTTAGGATTGTTTTCTATTACAAGAGCTTTAGGGTTGTCTATCAGAAGTTCAAGTGTGACCCCTCCAAGCTCATCAAACAAATCCTGTACAGCTTCATAAATCGCATCAGCATCTTCTCTTAGTGAAAAACAAACAGCCTTCTTTCTTGATGCCGCCAAAATGAGAGCGAAGCAGTATACTGTCCTGTATCTGTTTCCTACAACAACCTGATATTCAGTCCAATCGAACTGTGCCTGATCTCCGGGTGGGCTTTCATGCCTTACAGTCGCTTTTTTGCTAATACTGTCACCGATATCCTCATCTACCCTTTTTAAGAACCGGTAAACCGGTCCGATACTTCCGTTATAGCCTTTGGCTTTTAATTCCCTGAAGATCCGGGTTCCATTGAACTCATAGGGTTCACACCGCCATTCTATAATCTGCTCCTTATAAGGATCAATCTTAGAATGATAAATGGTTCTGTGATACCCGGGTGCTTCTTTCTTTTCCAAAAGCTTTTTTACCGTATTCCGGGAAATACCAAGGATTCTGGCTGTTGCTCTTTTTGATTTTGTCTGCTTGTACACTCTGTGCACAGCTGCCCAGTCTTCCAAATCTTTCACCTCTTTTTCGTCTCCTTTCCGTACGCTCTGGGCATACGAAAAAGATTTTATATTTCACAAAGAGGTGGGTCAATTCTATGTGTTAAATTTTCAAGGTACAGTGTATATCAGAAATGGGATTACTTACTCATTGCCACTTATAGGTGGGTCAATTTTCCTCGTGAATCCCGGGTCAGTTTTAATTATAAATCAACACCATGGTCAGAAAGTCTTCCGAAAGAATGCAGGAAACCACGCCGCTCATAAACCAGCGGCGTATATTTTAGCGTCAGGCGTATGGTTTTTGACGCTTACACATAGCCCGCGCAGGCCGCAGGTTGCACTCCATAAAACAACAGGGTGCTCTCTGTGGTACACGCGGGCATTCTATTCATGATAAATAAAACGGTTAGAGCTTGTTTGAATAATTGGCAAAGTTTCTTGAAAATAAGATTGAAAATCAGATGATTGATGCCATCTTTCCATTCTATCTTATTTCTTTTCCTCCTCGTATTTCTTAATATCCTTAATAAATCCCCATATCATTATTATCATAATAATGCCAATCGGGAATGCTGAAATTATGCTTACACTCTGAATGTTGTTCATAGAACTCTCTGAGAACACCAATGCAATTGGAAGCACAATAAGAAGGATACACCACAAAAGTTCGATCATCTTGTGAGGATGTTCGTTCTCTCCTAACCGCTTATAGCTATAGCACGCAGCTGTATAAGCAATAGAGTCAAATGAAGTTGCATAGAATGCAATCATACAAAGTATTGTAATCACGAGGATAATCTTAGATGCAGGCATTGTATTAATAATACTAAGAATCAAACCATACAAATCACCATCAGCTGCATACTGAGCGATAAAGTCAGCTCCACCACTAACCTGTAAACCTAAACCATAGTTTCCAAGAATCACAAAGCTTACAATTGTGGAACCAACACCAAAAATGTAACCGCCAAGAATGGTCTGTTTAATTGTTCTTCCTCTTGAAATGTTACCGATAAAGAACGGTGCTGCAATACACCATACCATCCAATATGCCCAGTAATAAATTGTCCAATCTTGAGGGAAATTATTTGCTCTTGTCGGGTCTGTGTAGGTACTTAATTCAACAAAATTCTGGACCATCTTTCCGAGACTTTGAAAGCCATTCTCTATGATAAATCTACCCTGTCCACCAATAAGCAAAACTACTAACAATAAACCAAAGAACAAATATATGCAGGCTTTTGCAAGGAAACTGATTCCTTTAAATCCATGAAGAACTGCATATGTATATACGGCGCAGGTAACCAGGAGAATTACAATCGTAATTACTGTGCGGCTGATGGTAAGACCAAATAAATCCACGATGATTGCTGCCATAAGCGGTGTGGCTACGCTAAAGGTTGTGGCAGTCCCTGCAAGAAGAGCAAATAATGCAAACAAATCAATTATTCTTCCAAGAATACCATCTGCATGTTTACCAATCACAGGACGGCAAGCCTCTGAATATCTTTGACGATTTCTCTTTCTAACATGGAGCATGAAACCAAATACCACAGCAAGAACTAGATAAAATGCCCATGGAATAAAACTCCAGTGAAACAGAGGAAAAACTCCTGCCCAATCAGCAATCGAGCCGAGTTCTGCGATATGCGGATTGGTTGCATACATTGTCCACTCCGCGAATGAATAGAAAAGAATATCCGCTGCAAGCCCACAGGTGAACATCATGCTTCCCCACGCAAAGAATGAATACTTTGGCTTTTCATTAGGCTCACCAAGAACAACATCGCCATACTTTGAAAAGGACAAAAATATAGAAACCAGCAATACACCAAGACCAATAATAAGATAGTAAATACCAAGGGTATCTCCAAAGAAAAATCTAATCTGGCCAATAATATCATTTGATTGCTCTGGGAAAATAAATAATACACCCGCCAAAGCCATTATGAGAATGAACGGTGCCAACGTTATCATCCAATCAATTCTATTACTTTTCAACTTGTTCATAATTACAGTTCCTCCATCGTCTCTGTTTTGTAATAATACTTGTACTTCTTTCCCGTCTCGAAGGTAAAACCGGCAGCGGCATTATTTTCATCCTTATAGGCTTTAACCTTCACAATGTCTTTTTCTTCTACCCCTAGTTCTCCAGCTATCTTTGTCAGTATCCCCGATCTGGTATTGTTTATATAGCTATCATCAAATTCTCGTAACTCATCGAGTGTGTCAAATTCAAATATGAAATCAGCTGGGTACTTCCTAATTTTCATTGGGAGCTCATTGATATGTTCAATGTAGATAGACTCCCATAACTTATCCGCCGTTTCCGGCCATTCATACTCATCTTCTAAAATGTGAAGGAAAGAGCATGAAAACGACTTAGACCAGAAGACATGCCCCAGCATTACCCATGAATCTCGTCCCCCAACCTTTACATCCTTAATCAATCCATCTTCTTCCGAGATGCACCATTCTCCAGTCTCTCCTTCCATATAGACCGCAGCATAGTAGGATTCGTCGACTTCACTTTCAAAAGGATTATCCAGGAAATAGTTATCAGATGAGCAGATATAGCTATTCTTTATGTATTCTCTTGCTGCATATATGCTGGAGTTGTTGTTTCTGGTCAGATAGTCTGGATTGTTGATAAGTACAACACCATATTTGTCTTTCAAATATTCAAACTGCTCTGCTTTATAGCCAGTAACTACAACAACCTCCTCAATACCAGCTTCTCTCAGTTGCCTGATCTGTCTTTCAACCAGCACTTCTCTTTTTACTTCAATCAGTGCCTTTGGTTTTTCATAAGACAGTGGAGCAAACCTGCTGGCTGTTCCTGCGGCCATGATGATTGCATTATCTACTTTCATTTCTCAACTCCTCCATTACTATCTTGTAATAGTCCTTCGCGTATCGGTATTGACGTAGAGAATACTCACCAAATTCCACACCAAGATTTCGCTTATACTCACACCAATTGCTCCAAAGAAGACCACACGCTGCAATGTAGCAATAAATCTTTATCCTAACATCTCTACTGCAATTTCCTTCAAAGTAGATATCGATTAACTTGTCTATCTCTTTTCTATCATAAATGGAATAGATACAGAACATCGCAATATCAACATGTGGGTCCTGCATACCTGCATATTCCCAGTCGATGAGTCTTATCTCTTCCTTACCATCCTGTTCAACAAAGAGGAAGTTATCTGGAACCGCATCGATATGAGTCAGACACCATCCTTTATCCATTCCATCAATTATTTTCTTCAAAGACAGAACGTTTTCCTTTGTCTTCTTGTAATCACGATATATTGAAGGTGAGTCTCCCCACAGAATTTCGTAAAACTCCATCTGGCCAAAGATGTCAAATGTATGGTCAACTTTCAATCCAAGAGAATGAAATTCCTTTAGTTTTGTCATACATTTCTTCAAATCATCTTCAATTTCAGGATTGCAGACTCTTGCACCTTCCAGATAAGAAGTAATCTTATACCCATTACTAGGATTGATATACACGATGTCATCACAGATTCCTCTATCCTTGATAACCTGATATACCTGAGATTCTTCCTTTCTGTTGATCAACTGATCAGTACCTTCCCCTGGAATACGCATAATGTATTTCTTATTTCGGCAGGTAAATAAAAAGGAACGATTCGTCATTCCCTTTTTCAGTACTTCAATATCAATTACTTCTTTATCGCTTACCTTCAATACATCAGCAATGATGGAGATGGCATCAGACTTCAGATGGTTTGATTCCTCATCTAGCTCCCTAAGTTGTTCATATGTATTAATCTCCACAACATCAGAGGCGTGTACCACTCTTGCCTGAACAATCATCCTATCTTTATCTACCAGAGTTTCTTCCCAGAAGGAACAATCATAGTTCTTATCGCAATCCAGTTTCTCCAGTCGTTCTCTTACAATTCTACTCTGCTCCTCCACCAGATACGCGATGCCCACCATCTGATTTCCACCTTGGTTGCTGGTGACAAGTTCCATTTTTCTATTCACCCGTACAGTACTCTCATTATCAACCAGATCGCTAACCATGTACCAGGAATATAGTTCATTCCGGTGGAATGGATTTCTGTCACACCAGATGTCGCATGGAATAATATAAGTGTTTGAAAGATGGGAAGATGCTAGATGAAGAGAATGAAGATTATTCTTTTCTGCATATTCCTCATTTACAATAAGCTCGACTCCATATTCATCTATGAGATACTCAAACTGGTCCTTCATATAGCCGACAACAACATAGATGTTTTTTACTCCAACCTCATGAAGCTGTTCAATAGTGCGTTCAATGAGCGTCTCGCCATTCACCTCCATCAATGCCTTAGGAGTTTGGGTGTTGATAGGCACCATTCTCATCCCAAATCCCGCAGCAAGGATAATTGCGTTTTGGGGGGAGTTGGTTTTGCTCTTTAATTTTGCTTTTTCAGTTGGACGGATATGTTCGTCCACATAACCTTCCTTGATTAAATTCTTCAATGAACGATTCACAACACCAAGTGAATGTCCAGATACTTCTGATAGAATTCTTTGATTTATGAAAGGTTCTAACAGAAGTGCATTTAAAATATCTGATACTTGTTTATTCATGAACATTTCCTTTCTTTAATTTCGTGAACATATTGTTTTTTGAAAACCCGGGGTTTTATACCACGGGTAATCCAATTTTTAATCATATTTGATACTAACAATAATGCTGTTACAACTATGTTATATCACAACACTTCCGCTGTCAAGAGTGCCGTGCACAGAGCTTGCTCTTAGTGGTGGATGGACGTGCTGGTAGCATAGCGCCGGCGGAAAACGAACCTTATCTATTTGCAATTTTAAAGTTACTGTTTGGCTTGTTGTGATCTCCTCTTTCTCAGAGAAAACCATCGAGAATAAATACTCCATATTTAATTATCTTTTGGAGCCCCATCGCTACTTGCTACATGACGCAATCGTGCGAAAAACAAACATTAATACTGAATTCCCATCCTATGTATGTTTTGTGTGGTAACTTAATTTTACCAACAGGTAAGAACTGTGTCCTTTTTATTAAAAAAATAAATTTGTGCAACATCATACGATACCTCATATTTTTCCTATTAACATCACAAATCTATAACCAATTTCATCTAAAATAAATTTTCTATACCTTCTCGGATATAATATCTTTTTTATTTGTTTTAATGGGCTCACACTAGAAAATAATTCCAAATATTTTTTCTCATTAACTAAAAGTTCTTTTGTATTTAACAAATAATTAATGATGAGTCTTATATGATCATAATTATCATTCTGAAAAAAAACATTCTTTGCTTCACTTATATATCGATTTAAAGCTCCAGAAGGATTTGTATTATTTGTCACTGCCTTTTCATGACGTCTATATTCTGCTCCAGGCACTGAATCGTATAGTACAATTCCGCATGAAGCACAACATATTTTTAGAAACATATCCTTAAATTGGTCCGTAAATTCGGTTGATTCAACCAATAAATCCTTGGCCTTATTGTCAAAGCAGAAAGTCATGCCCATCGCCTCTCCGCCCAGCAACATCGAATATATATCCTTTTCTTTACATCCAGCACCTTTATCAGCATATCGAGAATATCGAACAAAATTCAGGTCTTTATCACAATAATTAACTGCACTATAATATAATTTAGGCGTTGTGTCAGTTTGCTCCAAATAACTTACCGCTCTTTCGATTTTATCTGGGTGCCAAACGTCATCTTGATCGCAAAAAGCATAATAGTCTGCGTTCTGACAAACCTTTAGCATATTGATAAAACAACTTGGATACCCCAATCCTTTATCCAAATCAACATAAATGAATCTTACACCATCATAATTTTTTCCAATGTAATTTTGTAAAATACTGTATGTTGCATCTGTAGAACCATCATCGTGTAAATAAACATCAATACATTTATATGATTGAGCAATTAGACTATCTAATTGTTCTTTTAAATATGGCATACCATTGTATGTTGATAACAAAACATTTACTTTCTTCATAATCTAACTCTTTTTATTTTATAAATATATATTGCTAATTTCTAAACAACGCTTACAGTTTTGACCATCATTATAATGATGAATCTTGCTACATAATTCTCTTCGTAATTCTGCATATGTGTCCTTATTGCTTGCTATATCCATTACAAATTTATACAAATCATCTTTTTTATATAGTTTTTCACCCGGCATATACTGCTCAATATTATCAAAAATAAACCCTCTTTTTTCCGAATATTCCTCCAAATCAGGAATTGCAAACGCAATCGGCCTATCTAAAACTAAGTATTCTAGATAAACAGAAGAGTAATCTCCAATAAGAAAATCCATCTGCCTCATATATTTATATAATTCGTATCCTAAAGACTTAAAATCATCATCCGAATATATGTGTAAATTACTAAAATTTAACATTTTATGGCCATTTAGGTTTTGTAATGGATGAAGTTTAACTGTTAGGTCAACGTCGTTCTTTTGCAAAATTGAATTTAATTCTTCGTAGTCTGATTCCTTAAACATAGGTAACAAATCTTCTTGCGACGAATCATCATATCCCAAATAGTCAGATTGTCTAAAAGTTGGAGCCCATAATCCATATTTCTTCTTATTGTCAAATGTGTAATGCTTTTTTTCATCGTGCAAAATATCCATTACTGGCTCACCATTAATTACTATGTTTTTATCCTCACACAAGAACTCTTTTTTTACAACAGGTATATATATTTCTGATGGTACTGTATAATACGTGAAATAAAAGTCATCTCCATTATTGATATTTGTGAGAAGATTTCCTGTTTTAATACTCGTTGTTCCATGGTCCAAATGTATTACAATTTGATTTTTTGCAGGCTTAATAGGTATTTGACCAGTTGTATAAAACACATGGCCCGCCCGCATAAACAAAAAAATAGATTTATATTTACCGATATAGCTTGCTCCATCATTAAAGCTATCTACATAAGAAAGTGATTCAACGCCACAAATTATTCTATACTTTCTGTCAAATTTATTATTTAATAAATACTCTTTAAGCGGAATCAAATTATGTTGTACCCCCTTATTTGCCGAGTAAAGAAAAATTATCTTATCATCCTTAGGAACAATTTTATTTACCAATGTTAAAAGCGGAAATACCGTTCTCTTTAGTGTTCGTTTAATAAACACATTTTTCAACATATCACTTACACTCTCCTGTTACCGACTTAATTCTCATCACTAAATATAGAAAACATATTCCTATATCCTTTATCACAACCATTCAATTAATTGACTTCAAAATACACTAACAAATCCACGAAAAAAATAGAAAATATTTTTATCAGCAATCCCTTACAGAAATCACATATTCTGCAAAACTTTGTAGACCAAGATCCCTTGTAGAATGAATTGTTTCTTTTAAATCTACAGGCCATTCAATTCCGATATCAGGATCATCAAACCTGATGCCTGTATCTGTTTCCATATCATAGGCTCCATCGCACTGATACATCATCAATGTCCCATCTTCAAGTGAAACAAATCCATGTGCAAACCCTCTAGGAACATACAGTGCCTTATGGTTCTGATCGCTCAATTCATATCCTTCCCACTTCTTAAAAGTAGGGCTCTCAGGTCGTAAATCCACAATGACATCATAAACTTTTCCCTTTGGTACACTAACCAATTTTGCCTGAGGATTTCTGGTTTGGAAATGTAGTCCACGAATAACATTTTTAGCTGAAACAGAAATAAAAGTTTCATTTAAAGAAAAATCTATTCCTGCCTCTTTATAAATATCCTTTTCAAAAGATTTAGAGAAACCACCTCTATTGTCGCCTGCTGAGAAATACTCAATTAGATATGCTCCTTCTAGCTGAAGCTTTGTAAATGAAAAATTCGACATAACTTAGTTCTCCTTAATCCATTTTATTGTGCTTCTAATTCCCTCCGCAAAAGACACTGTAGGTACGAATCCTGTATCCTCTTTCACTGCATGAACATTGAACTCGTTATATGTTAATGAAACACCATTGAAAGGAATTTCGCCAAGCCCAATTCCAATATTTGGATCGACCTGATCTCGAAGTTCACATAAGAATTCTTTCAAAGGCTTTGGATTCTGACTACCAATATAATAAGTACGGTTAGCAATACCTTTTTCTCCTATTGCCACAAATGTTTTTGCCGCATCGTCTATATAGATAAAATCGTAAGTTTGCTCACCGGCAGAAAAAGCACAATGTTCGCCATTCAATAATTTTCTTATGCTTGTATTTACAAGTCTTGGACTCAATTCACCTGGACCATATATATTACTTATTACAGCTCTTATATAATCTACTCCTAAAGACCCAGCAATTGTTCTTGCCAAATAATCTGCTGAAACTTTGGCACTTGAATACAAAGTATTAAGGCCAGGTGTCGCATCTGTTGCCATTATAGCCTCGATTTCATATTCCATGATACTCGAAGCAAAAACAAAACGTTTGCAATTCATCTTTGAACACGCTTTTACAGTATCGCAAGTATATCTAATATTGTTGAACTGCACTTCGGCATTTCCTCTTAATGGGCCTGCACTTCCTACCCAGGCCAAATGGTAGAGAACATCTACATCTCTATCCGAAATCTTTTCATGTAAATTTTTAAATTCAGATAAATCAGAGTATACAACCCTTAATCCACTAAGATTTTCAATATTAGATATATTCTCTTCTACATTTCTCACTACAGCAATTACAGATATTCCTTGATTAGAAAGTTCTC
Source organism: Lachnospiraceae bacterium (assembly GCA_017626095.1). GTDB lineage: Bacteria > Bacillota > Clostridia > Lachnospirales > Lachnospiraceae > UBA2882. The sequence continues at coordinate 158,625 of JAGAJL010000012.1, read as the reverse complement.
TGCAAAGTGCTGTTCCTATAAAACCATTTGCTCCTGTAACTATTGCTTTTCTCATTTGTTTCCCACAGCTTCCTTAATAACCTGAGCCATGTAATCAATCATTGTATCGGTCATTCCAGGGTATACACCTACCCAGAATGTATTGTTTACAACAAAATCGCTGTTTTCCAGATTACCTACCACTCTGTATGCATCTGTTCCTCTGATCTCATTAAAGCAAGGCTGCTTAACAATGTTTCCTGAGAAAAGAAGTCTAGTCTGTACATTCTTGCTTTCAATATACTTCGTTACATCATTTCTATTAAGTCCAGTCTCAGGACGAACAGAAATCAGGAAACCAAACCAGGAAGGATCAGAGTTTTCTGCAGGTTCAGGAAGAATAATCTTGTCCTGAATATCCTCAAGTGCTGCATGAAGTCTAGCCCAGTTGTGCTTTCTTCTTTCGATGAATGAAGGGAACTTCTTGAGCTGCTCAACACCAACTGCTGCCTGAAGATCAGTCACCTTCAGATTGTAGCCAAAGTGAGAATAAGTATATTTGTGATCATAGCCTACTGGCAACTCTCCAAATTGTCCATCCCATCTATGACCACAAAGGTTATCCTGTCCAGACACGCAGATGCAATCTCTTCCCCAGTCACGGTAAGAAAGAATAAGACGGTTAAGTAGAGGATTGTTTGTATATACAGCTCCACCTTCACCCATAGTCATATGATGAGGAGGATAGAAAGATGAAGTGCCAATATCACCCCATGTTCCTGTATACTTGGTTACACCATCAATAGTATATTTAGAACCTAATGCGTCACAATTATCTTCAACAAGCCACAAATTATGCTTATCACAGAATTCCTTGACTGCCTTTAAATCAAAAGGATTACCGAGAGTGTGAGCAATCATAACAGCTTTGGTCTTTTCTGTATATGCAGCTTCCAGCTGTTCAACATCAATGTTGTACTGAGGAACAGTTACATCAAGGAATACTGGAACAGCACCATACTGGATAATCGGGTTAATAGTAGTTGGGAAGCCACAGGCAACAGTAATAACCTCATCACCCTTTTTAATCTGTCTATCGCCAAGCTCAGGAGCGGTTAAGGCAGAAAAAGCAATCAAATTAGCAGAAGAACCGCTATTCACAAGATGAGCATACTTCACTCCAATCCATTCAGCAAAGTTCTTTTCAAATTCTTTAGAAAATCTACCAGTTGTAAGCCAGAAGTCCAGCATTGCATCAGTTAAAGACTGCATTTCTTTTTCGTCATATACACGAGATGCATAGCTGATACGATCTCCTGGTTTAAAGTTTTCCTTTGATTCTACAGGTTCCTTAAACTCTTTATAGAACTCGCCAACAAGCGATTTAATCTCTTCTCTAGCTTCTGCTTCATTTTTCCATTTAGCCATTATATTTCCCTCCATCAAAAAATTCTTTAATCTCTTTATCCATTTCGGCAGGAATATCCCCACCAGCTAACCATACTTTAGAGAATTCACACACCTTATCCATACACTCTTCCATATGCCATCTAGGCTTCCAACCGAATACTGACTTGATTTTGCTACAATCAAGCTTTAGGAAGTTTGCCTCATGAGGTGCATTTTCTTCTGCCTGATTGTCCCATTTAGCATCTTCTCCCCAGTGTTTGCAGAAAAGGTCAACCAAATCACCTGTTGTAACACAGTCACAGTCATCAGGACCGACATTGTAATAGCCTTGGTATGAGTGGTCCTCATATTGCCTCTGAGCTATTGTCAGATAGACCGCCAACGGTTCCAAAACGTGCTGGTATGGGCGTGTAGAATATGGATTTCTAACTCCAATAACCTTTCCATCCTTCATCGCCCTTACGCAATCTGGGACGATGCGGTCATTGGCAAAGTCTCCTCCACCGATAACATTTCCAGCTCTTGCAGTAGAAACAGCGATGTCTTTTGCATCAAAAAAGCTACTTTTATAGCTGTGTGTAACTAATTCAGAACATGATTTGGAATTAGAGTATGGATCATATCCATCAAGAGGTTCATCCTCTCTATATCCCCAGCACCACTCATTGTTGTGGTATACCTTATCGGTTGTGACATTAAGTACAGACTTTACACATGGAAAGTGACGAACACATTCCAAGAGATTAACTGTACCCATTACATTTGTTTCATATGTGTATTTGGGTTCTTTATAGCTGTCACGCACTATTGGCTGTGCAGCAAGATGGAAAACAATCTCGGGTTGCACATCTTCACAGGTGCGATAAAGATGCTCATAGTCTCTTATATCCCCTGTGACACTGTTCATCTTATCTTCTAACCCAGCAATCTCGAAAAGAGATGGGTTGGTAGGTGGATTAAGAGAATAACCGGTAACTTCTGCTCCAGCGTTTACCAGAATCCTGCAAAGCCAAGAACCCTTGAAGCCGGTATGTCCAGTAACTAATACTTTTTTACCTTTATAAAAATCCAACATATCAGTCCTCCCATAGTTTCCAAGGAGCATTACCAGATTCCCACAGTTTCTCTATTTGCTGCTTTTCACGTAATGTATCCATACACTGCCAATATCCCTTGTGAATATATCCTACTAATTCTTTATCCTTCACCAAATTAGCCAAAGGTTCTTTTTCAAAAGGTGTCGTATCGCCCTCAATGTAATTGAAGATTTCAGGTTTGAATACCATAAATCCAATGTTTATTAAATCTCCGTCTGTGTCAGACTTCTCTCTGAACACATCAATTACTCCATCTTTTCCAACTTCAACAACACCTTTGTTCTGGCCAAAGTTATACATTGACATCGTACCGATTTTTCCATGTTTATGGTGAAAATCCACTAATTCTTTTATGTTTATATCTCCAACTGCATCACCGTATGTGAGCATAAAGTCTTCATCACCAACATGGTCTCTGATACGTTTAACACGACCACCTGTTTGTGTATTTAAGCCAGTATTCACGACAGTAACCTTCCATGGTTCAACATGCTTGCTATGAACAATCATTTCATTGTTACCATTTGTATAGTCGAATGTAATATCAGAAGTGTGAAGGAAATAATCGGCAAACCATTCTTTAATCACATGCTGCTTATATCCAGCACAAATGATAAATTCATTGAAACCGTAATAAGAATAAGTTTTCATTATATGCCAGAGAATAGGCATTCCACCTATTTCGATCATTGGCTTTGGTTTAAATACAGATTCTTCGGAAATCCTTGTCCCGAATCCTCCTGCTAATATAACTACTTTCATTTATATGTCCTCCTTTGTATTTTGCAATTACCATTCCCAATCACTATCTCTATTCCCAATTTAGATACTATACGCAAAAAAAACTTTATCCATCTTGGGATAATTAGTTCTGTATGGTTCTTAAACACGGCAAACATAGGAAACTCAGTATTTATAAAGAAGCACTCTTTCACCAGTAATTTGCATTCGTTTTTTTGATATTCAACCCAAACATTTATTAATCTTTCTCCTAAAAAAGCAAATTCTCTGTTACTTCCATTGAAACCAGTTTTTTTTAATTCTTCAAAAATGTCAAAAATCCAATTCGAATATTTATCAAAATACTCTTTTGTCATTACACAAATACACTTTTGATAATTTTCAGTTGAATCAAAAACCTTTGTAAAATATGGCGAATACTCTGGAGTAAATCTATCAATTACTTTTTCTACAGTATTTAACAGTTCAGCTGAATTTGCAGAAAGAAACTCTTCTCTTACTGTTCTATTCACACGCCACTGTTTTTTTGGCATAATACACTGATAATGTTCTTCGAAGAGAGTATTTATATCTTTTTCATTTAATACAAATTTATCTAGTAATTTTGAAGGATTAAACAAACATAAAAAATAGTTAAACCATCCACCTTTGATAAAATACCGTCTATAATGATTGATTCCTATAATATCTGCTTTCGAGTTTTTCCAAGCCCAATAAGTCACTGTATATTCTGAATAAAGATCATGTAAATGCGATATATTATCACCCACATCATCTTTAAGATAGTTCTTAGGAAACAAATCCATATCATACTCAAAGGCTCCCGCCACAATTGGTTTGTATATGTTAAGGTGAGGTAACTTATACTTTTTATGTGTAACCACAAATATGTCAATACTCATCCTACCTGTTCCTCCTTTCTTTACTAACACTTATAATGTATTCAGAAATAAATTCATTTTTTACTAATAATTCAACAATTATATACTCTATACAACATACAACAATAGTAACAACGGTATGGATAAAAATATTTTGAACATATCTAGACAAAATCCATGATATAAGCACGAACGGAACAGCACCAACAATTGGAAGAACAAAACATTTATATATACTTTTAATTTTAATATATTCTCTCCCTTTAAAAAATGTAATTAAAAGAATTATAGCCTCTGAAATCACAGTTGTGTATGCAGCAGCAATAATTCCATACTTGGGAATCAAGCAATAATTCAATATACAATTTAGTATTGTTGCAATAACAGTCGCAAACATAAATATTTTTTCATTTCCATTAGGTATCAAAACCACATTACCAATAAATGCGCCGCCGAGCATAACAAGAAGCAAAGCGATCGATAGTATTCTTAATGGTGAAACTGCTTGATAATAATCTGGTCCTGAAATGATGTGGATTATACCAGGGGTTAAAATGTTTATTCCCACAACTATTGGAATGCCAAGAGTAAGAATATAATTAAGGGCATATCTCTGTACTTTTTCAATAGATTCATTCTGATTTACCGATGATAATAATGATAATTGAGGGATTACAACAATAGTTATAGCAGATATAAGCGTACTTGCTAAATTATATATTTTTACAGCTACACTATAAAATCCCACTTCAATATCTCCATGAAAAAAACCAATCATAGTGGTATCCACATTTAAAAATATAGTTTGAGATAAAGTAAGGGCAAACAAAAAAATAATTGGCTTAATGCGTTGCTTAACATTGCATTCCTTTACAATTTTTAGGCAACAATACTTTTTTCTATGATATATATTTAAGCAATTGGCACCTATTGAAGCACCTGCCGAAATAACTGCGAATAAGAAATAATCTTTTGCGTCTCTAACAAAAAGAAAAACAGCAATTATGCTAATGAGTTGAAAAAGCATAGTTCGTAAAGATACAAATTTCAAATCCTCCATTGCAGTATTTATCCAATCAGCACCTAAAGTCTGAAAAAAAACCGGAAAGCTCAACAATAAAATTAAGAAATATTCTTCTTTCAGTTTTGAACTTATCATAAAACAAATTAGTAATACTATGTATGCAATAACGGTTGAAACAATATTAATGGTGAATAATTGACTTCCTACTCTTGATAGTTCCCTTTTATCCGATTTTACTTTTGCACATTCCCTTACGGCATATGTACTTATTCCAAACGATGCTAATAATGAAATATAGCTCACAATGGAATTTGCAAAATTAACTTTACCAAGATTTTCTGGCCCCAGAACTCTAGATGTATATGGAAATATTATCAACGGGAACAAAACAGTAGAGATAGTTTTGATTAGATTGTAAAATGTATTTTTTTTTATAGTATTGTTATTATCGTTACTTCCAATCTCATTCCTCATATTTTTCCTTTACTCTTTTCACTGCTTCTAATTTTGAATATCCATACTTTGTATCTGGCTCTAAATACCCCCCTTCACCCCATTCATTCCAAGCAAAGCAGAATAAATAATCATTTCCATTTTTTAAAGACTCTGAATAATAATAATCAAATTCTTTCTCGAATTCTTTTGGAGAGGATTTTGTAAAAATCGTCCCTCTTTTACCCTTTCGAGGAGAGTTATCCCAATCAACGAAACAGCTCAAATAATAAGTTTCTTTAATGTTTCTATTTGTCTTTTCCTTCATCGTACGGTTAAAAGAAACATAATTAACTTTATTTTTAATCAAATTCGGATAAAACTCCCATCTTGATAAATGCCAAAATAAAAAAGTCTTTAATCGCCAAAAATGCTTTAATGCCACTGTATATGAGGTGTTTATAGTATAATTAGGTTCAAAATCAACAATAGCATTGCACTTGATAGATAGTTTATCTACTCTATGTGAATTTCGCATTCTAACAAAATATATTCCATTAAACCCTTTTTTCTTTGCCCAACTGTTCCAATATGCATACATTTCTTCATAATTCGGTATATCCTCAGGTCTTAAAATTAGAAACATTGGAGCATTATTTACTTTTATATATTTTTCATCACTAAAGAATTTAAGCAGATATTCTAAATGAGCATCCCAATCTTCTTCACATCCATATATCTGTTCAATAAGAAGTTCCGAAGTCGTCCCTCTTCCTTCATGCCATGTTTTACGCCATTCTTGGTTAGCCCAACAAAAACAATAATCAATCTTTTCTTCTACACGCAATTTACTATTCATTTCTTCAGCAGGACGTTCTAATACCATGCGACCGTCAGGATTAAACCAATAGTGATAATACACAAAACCATCAATACCATGTTGCCTAGCAATTGAATTCTGCCATTTTACGGTATCAATATTACTCAAGTCATAATAATCCATAGGAATCCTTGGCTGATTATGATTTTTAAATAAAGGAACAGCTTTTTTTGTGTTATCCCATTCCGTAAAATTCTCTCCATACCATTCATCATTTTCCTTAATGCGGTGAAATGCCGGGAGATAATATGCTAATACTTTTGTTTTTCTTTTCATTTTGTTTTCTCCACTAACTTACTCATTTTCATTTTCCGTCTTATAGTTTCTGTAAATAACAATTCTATTAATATTAACCAGTTCATTTGTAAACTATAGAAAATTCCACCTATGCAAATAATCGATAAATATATAGCATATGCTTTGTCTATTTTCCTACCGTTCATTACAATTTTTATCAATATTGAGTAAAATATAACCAAACCAAAGATGCCTAATCCATATAAAAATGAAATCGGATCGGATTCAGTGCCGTATATTGTATCAGGATATTGATTATAGAAGATGACAAATGGTGCTCCACCGCACTTAAATCCAAACCCAAATAGTACCCTCAGCACTCCAATGGATGCAATAATTGTAGGAAAACTACTATAATATCTATAATGAACAAATGTGCTTCCTTCAGTCCAATTTAAGGTTCTTATTGAATTCAATCTGTCTAATAAGGATTTATATATAACCAATATACGATCAACAATATCTTGATGGAACATTATCAAAACTATGAATAATAAAAAAATAATACTGAACATAATTAGTTTATGTTTATTTATTCTATTTTTCTTTTGTGCTAAGCTAACAGCAAATATAGCCAACACCAATAAACCACAAATCATATTAGTGGAGTTACCTGAAATAAATAATAATAATAAAGCCATTACTTTAATCAGTTCTTTCTTGGTAGTAAAAAAAAGATATAGTAAGATTGGGGCTAGCACACCAGCATTAGTATTTAATCCTGTAACATTAAAATGGCCTCTAGTATTGAATGATTCAAAAACATCAAAAATATGTAACCACTCAACAAATATTAGTTGGTTAATATCAATTGAAAGCAGCGAGTACATAATAAACTGAAAATATCCCCAACCTAACTGAATTAAACACGAATAATACACGCCACGAAAAAAATTTTTCAGGACAGTATCATTTTCATGCTTCATATAAACATACGATAAAACAATAATAACAAAAATAGCAGATGATTTAATACAACTTACCTTCCATTGATCGGCATTAGGTAATAACCTATTTGAAATAAAAATATTACTTATCAACGACAAAAGTAATGACAATATAATTAATAATGATTTTCTATCTATTGGCAATCTTCTCGTACTAAGAATTTTAAACAGAACATAAATCAACGCTATAATGGAGAATGCATTAATCCCCGCTATTGTTAATAGTTGTAATGTTGAACATACACCCAACAAAAAACTAATACTTTTTTTTGACCCCGTTTTAGTTTTCATAGACACCTCATTAATTAATGTAAATTTCTCCTTGCAAATCTATTTATAACCCATGCTGCAACAAGAGCGTTAATATATATCCAATTTGTCCTCACTTTATAACAAGTCGTCCAAATGTATTTAAAGTCTCTTCTGTATACCTCGCACAATCGTTTTAGATTTTTCATATATTCTAGTGAAATTGTACCCTTACTAAAATGATGAATTTGAATTGGATAAACATATACCTTATGACCATTTTTTCTTGCATTTAAACACGCCTCAACACAATACAAGTGCCAATTATCACACAAAACTTCATCAAAATTATGATTCTCCCAAGTTTCTTTCTTCATCGCAAACATGCCTTCATCCACACAAGAAACCTCGTATAATTTTTCATCAAATTTACTTATAAAGTCTGGATTATAATTATCCCCAGAAGTTAAATTTGTATAATAAAGCCTACTTGGTTCTCTTACCCCTTGTGTTCCTATAATTGTCCCAGTAGGGCATTCATATACAATACAAGATAGTTTTTCTAATTCATAAGGGGTTTTTAAGAATATGTCTTGATGAGCAAACACAAGCACGTCTCCATTTGATTTTTCTGCTCCAAAATTTAATGCTTGTGCCGCTGACGAAAAAGTATTTTCAATGTTATTAACGGCTATGAATTCATATTTTATGTTTTGCGTAATTAGAGATGACTTAAGTTGTTGTTCTAATTGTTGTTCATTATTAAATACACATATTACGGATACTTTCATCTTTAAATACTCCCCGGCAGAAAAGCCATTCTATAACCTATTCCCACTATAAATCAACTTAAAAAGAACTATTCTTTAATGCTTTATTTAATACAACATTCTTTATCATATCTTACTTCTTCCCCTCAAACATCTCATCAACAATGCAATCAAGTTCTTCACAGAACTTTTCGTTATTGCTCGTGTTCTTTCCTTCCTTTTTGATTTCATCATAGCTATCTATGACTCCACCAAGCTTCTCTATATCCTCAACAACAACAATAGTTCCCATTCTGCTTTCTACTTCTTTACAAAACTTCACCTGGTGGTCGTTAACGTGCTCGTTATATTTATATTGTCTAGGCACAACAAGCGGTGTCTTCCCAATCTGTAGTGGCATAATAAAACTTGATGGGCCGCCATGAGTGATTACTATTCTTGACTCTTCTACCATCTCAACCATCTTCTCGTATGGGAAAAGCTTGTCCCACTCACAGTGCTTTGGTTCATATGTAGAGTATCCAGTTTGCATAACTACTTTTTCATCATGGTCTGCTGCCCATTTATCCATATACTCAACAAGCCTATTAAACTGTTGCTCATGTGTTCCTACTGTAACAAAAATCACTTATTCTTCCTCCCCTCACAAACCACACAACTTAAAAAATACTTCCTAAGTTAACAGCCTTCGGGTACACTTTCTTCATTTCTTCCCATTCCACAATGAACTTATCTGCCACTGGATAGCAGAGTTTTCCTGCAATTGTGGAAGCATCAATTCTATCGAACACTTCAATGTAAATAGTTTTAGCGCCCATCAGCTTACCAATCCAAAAAAACGGAATTGCAGGCGCAGCTCCGGAGCTGATAATGAGATTTGGCTTCTCTTTAGGCAGGATTTTCAATGCTCTCCATGTATTGATAAGAAGGGCTTTGATGGAACGGTTTGAAGGATAATAGACGGAATACATCTTTTCTCCTTTAAGCAGAGAACGAGCATCTTCCTTATCAAAGGTAACCCAAAATCTATCCTTATCCCGCCAGAAAGGCTTCAACATATATAAATGTGTGAGATGCCCGCCAGATGAACCTACAAGGCAAACTTTTATTTTCTTGTCCATTCTCCCCTTCTTCTCCTTGCTTTTTATCTATCAAAGTGAATAGTCTCGTTTTCAACAAAAATATTCTTTATATCATTTTTATCTGCTTCTGCAGGAGTAAATTTAATCGTTCCATTCAATCTATCTCCAAATGCAATTACGCCAAATACTATCTCACAGTACCGTTTAGCCACTGCTGTATATCTGTACAGATTTCCACTTTCATTTTCGGCTGTTCCCCATATCATTCCCTCATAAATTATCCACCCTGATAAAAAGGAGGCCTTCTTCCTGAACAGATTTAATTTCAAAGGAAGCATTAGTAATATTTCGTCTTAAATAATCCAAATCTTCTTTCATTTTGGATGCCGTCATTATCATCATTCTTCTATATTCTGCATCCGTAATAACTCCATCCATTTTCAATTCGAGAAAGCGAACTAATATGTCTTTCTTTTCTAAATCTTCAATCCTGTTAATAACTTCAAAAGTATATACAGATTCCTTATTAAATTTCTCTCTATTCACAAGCTTTAAATATGCTTACCTTTTTCAACCGGAATATCTGCTACACCTTTCATGTACCTATCAAATTTTCTGAGGTAAAGCTTCTATGGTAAGTCTACTAGTTTTCGGATGGCAACATAAACTTTTAATCCATTTTCAGCTGTCTCGTCTATTACTTTGGCATAGTCAATTGCAGTCTGTACTTTATCACTTTCAAGGAATTCTTTTACTGCATCTATCCCATCTTCAGCAATGCCACAAACTGTGTGAAATACGTTAACCAAATCAGTTGTGCTAACAATTTCATTCGATTGATCTTTTAATTCAGTACACATACTATTGCCTTTCTCTTCGTCTGCTGCCATAATATCTACCTTAACTTCCGGCAATCCTTAACACTACCCCACCATCAACCTCATCTACCTATTTCCCGCCGTCTCCCTTGGTGTTGTTTTTATGTCTATTTTGTGGTTTTCTTCTGTTTTCTGTAACTTTTATTGGTGTTTTCGGTTCACGGAGAGAGGTTGTCTCCTAATGCTCTGGGTTGGCGGATGAACAGGCCCAAAAGTGACGATACCCAGCTTTTCTTCTTTTCTCCCGCATCTTGTTTGATGTGTTTTGGTTTTTTCTTGTGTTGTGGAGTTGGGTTGTTTTTCTTATCGCTTGGTTGGTGGTTTGTTTTTTCTTATTCTGCCCATTTCTGGGCATTCTTCTTTTCTCCCCTTCATCCCCCAGTGTCTTTTACTCCATCTTCTAATTCACCCTTAAACTAGCTTCACAAACCTAATCTTTTAGGGAGGGGATTGGTCAGAATGATTAGAAATAGTACATATAAGGTATGGCGGAAAGAATAGGGAAGGAATCTACCAGACAAGTCTTCGCCAATGAAATGTAATCATTCCAACTATCCTTGCTACCATAATCGGAATCTGCAAAGCCATCTCTTCAATTGTTGTTAAAATCAGTTTCGGTATCCATCTCAAAAGGCTCCTCATATTTTTCTCTGTATCTATGTATGCCTCAATATCGACGGTCCGATTTACAGAAAATGGAGTAAAAGTCAGCAAAATCAATAGTATTCTATCACACATTACTTGAATATACAAATTATATTCTTTTCCTCCGGCACCAAAAGGTAAAAACAACCTACCAAACGCATCTCCTCGTTTCCATCTCTCCTTTGCATTCCTTTTTGCTCATCGTAGTCATCATAAAATGCTTTGTGCCATGAGATTAGAAAGCCTTCGGTTTCAACTATTACACCCCCTAAATTAGGAATCGTGAATGGTAATAGCATCCCGAATACTATATTAGGAACATTGTATCAAAGAATGTGGATACTCTCACATTAATTTTAATCAACCAACTTCACTCTATTATTGGTCGAATTATCTTTCACTTCAATATTCTCTCATTTCTTTAGCTTCAACGAGTAAACCCTTATAAATAATAAAGACATATCCCAAAAAGTAAAATGACAATAAATACATCAACCATGCCGACGGCTGTGTCAAAATAATAATAGGAATTTTTGCAACCAAAGAAGAGCAAACCAACCATAGATACCATTTTTTCCGAATTAATAGTTCTATCCATGCATAAACCAAGAAAAGCATCGGAATAATAGCATTCCACATCAGACGTTGGACAATCCCAATATCTGTTCCGTCTATTTTCTTTCCTCCAAAAATATTGATAACTGCCCTTCTGATATTTTTAAGCACCGGTCTGTTTATATTTCGTTCGCTTGATAACATTTCCGTTGCAACTTCATTTCCTCCATTTTCTTCAAACAGATTTGCTGAATAATTAATAATCATAGGCGAAGAGCCATATATTCCGGAACCACCAATAAACAAATTCCACCGCTCTGCAATAACTACTTTGGGATATTTTAAAGAAAGCTTGATAAATGCTTTCAAATAGTTATGGTAATCCTCTTTTGTATAATCATCATCCGGATTATCATTTCGGGTTCTCACACATCCGGTACTCCAGTAAAGAGTTTCTCCATTCATAGTAGGATTATTGAAAATAACTTCTAAATCGGTCACTTTATCGATTGCCGCAAATTCTTCAACATTATCTTCATAATCGGCAACTCTCACTAATTCTGCACAAGGTCTTAACAAAGAAATTATTTGGTAATTACTATCGCCAAGTTCATAATTTTGCCATTTATTGATACCCAGGAATCCGACAATCACAATCAAAACACAAATACATTTTCTCTTAGTTGAAAGGATATTTTTATTCATCATAAATAGCAGGATACAGGCGAAGGGAATATATAGAAATGACTCTGTCCTCCATGTAGCAACAATAACTACCAAAAAGCAAAATAACAAAGTATAGCTCCATGTCCACTCTTTATTCTCTCGTTCAGCCACAATAAATATGACTAACATGACAAGTTCAAAATAAACATATAATCCCATTCGATAACCGGAAAACTGATACATCAATACAGGTGGTAGTAAGAAGGGCACTATTTTTAATAAAATATCCGGGATGGTGTTCTTCAATTTTCTAATATGAAAAGTATTCTCTAATTTTGTCACAGTGAATGCCACACAGATTGAGACAAGAACATTCTGAAGAAAAATTACTCCCCCCGGAAACGGAAGAATCTGCAGCATCAAATCATGATAAATTCCCGTAATAATATGCTGCCATTCATTTAGATCATCATAATGTTGAATATCATGTAAAGTCCACAAATCATCCCATGACCAGGTTCCCGGCCATAAAATCAGCAACAATACCATCATGATTGAAAAATAGACTAAAAAAACTTGTACCCCCCGCTTATAATTTGCATCCTGTGCCTTAATTTTACGATAAACCATAAAAACAAAGCACCATGCAACCATAAGCAATAACAGAAACAAGCATTTTATTATAAAGAAAAATGTAGTCTCAGAATCATAAGTAAAAAAGGTCCGGTCAACCTGCAAAATAGTGGTTACAAACCATTGTATAATCGCTATTACAAGCGGTACCTTATTTTCACTCAATCTCTCTTGTATTTGACTCATCTTATTGCTCCTATATTATCTTCAGATTTCATTTACTTAATCTTCATTATTTCAAAGTCACAGAATTTGGCGCAGTAGCATAGTATAAAATATCAGCTCCTATATCTTCCATCAATGTCTGTTTTCTTGCCGCATCCAACTCTTCATTATCCATCAAACTTTGTGGAGCATCAAAGAAAGCGGCTTTGGGATTGATAACTCTATATACTTCCTCTGTCATTCCACCATTTCCATGATGTCCCATCTGCACATAGTCCGATTTGAGTACATCTCCATACTTATCTAATAGTGTTGAAGCACGTGCTTCTCCACCTACATCCGCTAGAAATAGCATAGAATTTTCTTTCGCCGATAGTTTAAATATCATTCCTCCATTATTGCATATATCACCATCTGTTTTCATCTCATCTTTATCAAAACTATGTAGTATCTTCATATTTAAACCAAATAAATCTATTTGATCACCTTCAATGACATATTCAACATTTTCAGCAGAGGATGTTAAATCCAAAAATCTCTCATATACTTCAAAACCATCCCACCACTGCGCACGCTCTTTGTACATTGAATAATCCATCGGAATCGCATATATCGAATCTATCTCTATTGTGCCTTTTTCATATATTTCGTTAAAAGCACCTATATGATCCGGATGTGGATGTGTAAGAATCCAAACATCAACCTTATTTCCAAAGGCAGTTATAATCTCCTGCAGCTGCTCTGCATCTTCACTCCAGCCACCATCAACAATAATTAAATGTCCACGCCAATCCGAAATGATATAAATCATAGCCTGCTCACCCGTTACAGATGCCAATTGAGTCACTTTATATTCACCATAATTCGGTTTTACAATTAAATAATTACCGGTTTCATCAATAACCTGATAGCTATTATCAGTTGCCAAAAAACGTTTTCCCGCAAATGCCAAAACACCAATAATAATAGTAATAATAAGTATTATCATCACTCTCACTATTTTAGTTTTCCGGGAAAGCTTTTTCATACAACGCCTCATTTTCTAATGTTCCTCTATTTCCAGCCACTATTTGTAGTTTTTTTGAAAATATTTCTACAAAACATGTTCTCGCAACAACTCTTTAAATTGCGCCGCAATCTTTTCGTAGGTAAAATCTGCCAGTCGTTCTTTTTGATTGTCTAATACCGTCTGTTTTAATTCCTCATCTCTTACCAGTTTGTCAATCATACCGGCCGTAATCATCGGATCCTTGGTATCCATGAGGATACCCGCCCCATGTAAGGTGCTTGCTACCGCAGCCGCATCATAGGCAATAATCGGGGTTCCTAAATACATGGCTTCTACAAGCGGTACACAAAAGCCTTCATGCTCGCTCTCGCACAAAAAGACATCTGCCACCTTGTAAAAGGCCAGAATCTCTTTAAAGCTGATATGTCCCGGAAATACGACATTTTTAATCTCCGCCTGCTGAATGTAACGAATTAAACGATTTTTATATTTATTGCCCTTTCTGCTGGCACCAATCAGGATCAGGCGGGATTTGGGATTGTAATACTCCCGGTAACATGCAAAAGCACGGATGATATCCTCGTGTTTTTTATTGGGCACAACACGACCGACAAACAAAATATTGGTATAGCCGTCCCGATACTCTGTCAGGATATTTTCTGCAGGCTCTTTATCATAATCTTCAAAGGGAATGACGATTGGCAATACATCAATTGGGCAGGTAAATCCCATTCGGATTAAATCCTGTTTGTTATATTCGGATACTGCCAGGCAATAGTCTGTCTTATCGGCTAACCACTGTAACTCCTCGTATCCTTTACAGCACTGTTCATAGGCATATTCATCATAATGCTCAAAGAATGCAGGTGGTGTAATATTGTGATACACCATCACACGCTTGCATTTGAGATTTCCAAAAATAAAGTTTAATCGCGAACCGGATGCCATGTGATAGATGACTGCGTCTTCTTTGGATAGATTGGGAAGCTGTTCTGCTGATTTGGCAGTTCCCACAGGAAGTCTTTCATCAATAAAGTCCGCATAGATTTCATTTTCGATTCCCATTTCATCCAGGATGTGTTTCATGGCAAGCATATCATTACCGACAGCATCTCCAAAGGAAATTCCGGGAGCTAATTGAATGATTTTCATACCATACCCTCCCCATCCGCTTTTTCTGTCCTGCTGTTTTCCAATTTCTGTATCTTTTGTTCAAGCTCTGCGACCTTTTCTTCCAAAATACGAATGCGCTCGGTATCCTCCTGCATTTTCCCAAAGCAGATTTTGGAAAAGTCTACCACTTTATTGTTCCACACATTCTGCTCTAATTGCATGGGAATAACCGTAGCGGTAATCAACTTTCTGATCAGTCCTTTTACGCCGCGCACCAGGGCATTGCCCTCAAATTCCGGTCTCACGGGAATCTCCCTGCGCTCATGCATCTCTTTGATCTCTTCTTCTGCAAGACTTTCCTCGTATGCCGTAGAATAGATATTCAACCGTTTGACATCCTCAAAATCCATAAGTGAGGATAGCGCGCCCTTTTTTGCAATATCCTGATTAATTTGTGCAATTAATTCGTTATAATGAATATCCTGCATAACTTCTGCTCCTAAACTTCCTCTTTTTCGCCGTCCAACTTCGTAGGAAAATGATTCCACTTCCGTTCCATGTGGAGCACGCCTGCCTCTGTGCTGGTGCTTCTGACATAGAAGCGCATATAATCCCGCCAGTAGTCATAGTCAAATCCAAATGGGGTATGAATCTCCACATCCAGCTTGTAGCTCCCCTGCTTTAGGGGCAGGCAGGTAATCTGGCAGGTCACGGTGACATCTCCTTCGATTACCAGAGGCATTTTGTCAATCAGCGTATTGGTGCCATAGATTTCCTGATTATCGAGAGAAAAGATGCCAAAGCCAAAAACCGCATCCTCAATTTTGCGGCTGGCAAAACAATCGATTTCAATCCGGACGTTTTCTCCCGGTGTAAAGGTATCGGTAAGCTCGCCTTTTTCATTGATCATGCGAACCGCCTTCACAACCGCTTCCTGATTGCCTGAATGACGGTCAATCTTTCGGTCCATATCACTCTCACAACGGATATTGCTCTTAGCCATAAACTCCAGATACTGTGAGTGAACTTCACGGGGATTGCCCTCTGCACGGATTTTGCCATCCTGTATCCAATAGCATTTATCACAGATACGTTCAATCTGATCCAAAGAATGGGACACAATGACAATTGTGGTTCCCTGTTGTTTGATTTCATTCAGTTTGGTAAAGCACTTTGCCTGGAAAGCCACATCTCCAACTGCAAGGATTTCATCAATCAAAAGAACATCTGCATCCACGTTGATGGCAACGGCAAAAGCCAGACGCATATACATACCGGAGGAATAGGTGCGAACCGGATTGTCGATATATTCCTGCAGCTCCGAAAAGTCAATGATTTTCTGCAGTCTTTCATCAATTTCTTTTTTCTTTAATCCAAAGATGGAGGCGTTGATATAGATATTTTCTCTTCCGCTCATATCCGGATGAAAGCCGGCACCCAGCTCAATCAGACTTGAGACGCGCCCTTTGAGCTCAATAGTCCCCTGATCCGGATACATGATACGCGTCAAAAGCTTAAGCGTCGTACTCTTTCCACATCCATTGTGTCCGACAAGACCGATTGCTTCACCTTTTTTTACAGAAAAGTTAATTCCCTGTAGGACATGACGCACTTCTTTTCGGCGGCCGCTTCCGCGAAGCAGAAAATCTTTGAGGCTATAGCTGCGGTCCAGATATACTTTAAAACTTTTGTGGAGGTTTTTGACCTCAATTGCATTTTGCTCTTCCATTACATAACCTCCGCAAATCTTTTTTTCGATTTTTCAAATACAAATCCCCCTAAGAGCATACAAAAGACTCCCATTCCAATTCCCAATAACAGGGTGGATAGCTCCGGTGCCTGTTTGTAGTAAAAAATATCACGATAGGCAACAATAATCGGAGTCATGGGGTTTAAGTAAAACAGGGGACGAAGCTGCTCGGGCACCATATCCACAGAATACATGACAGGGGTCATAAACTGCCATGCCATGATGACAATACTTAATAAATACTGCATATCCCGTAAAAAAACCGTGATGGCAGAAAAGAATAGGGTAAGCCCTAAAGCCAGTATGGTTTCCACAAAGATAATGATGAAAAGATAGCCCCAGACCATGAGGTTGATACCTTTTCCGGATACCAATAATACGGCAATCAAAACGATGAAGGTTAAGAGCATGTTGACAAGCTGCGCCGCTACATAGGAAATAGGCAACACTTCACGTGGGAAGTAGATTTTCACAACCAGATTCTTTTGATTCATAATACAGCCGGAGCCTACTGATATGCAGTTAGCAAAGTAAGTCCATGGAATCAGTGCCACAAACAAAAACAAATAGTAATCCTCTACCCCGGCTCTCATGATAACGGAAAAAACCAACGTGTAGACGATAAGCTGCAAAAGTGGTGTCAAAAA
Source organism: Lachnospiraceae bacterium (assembly GCA_017626095.1). Classification (GTDB taxonomy): domain Bacteria; phylum Bacillota; class Clostridia; order Lachnospirales; family Lachnospiraceae; genus UBA2882. Next base: position 140,775 of record JAGAJL010000012.1, on the reverse strand, counting down.
GGTCCAAAAAAAGCCCAATACGGATCCTTTGTATTTTCCTTTCAGATCTCTTCTTACCAGATTGACAATCATGGTACGATATTCCCATATTTCTTTTAATGTGTTCATGTCGCTTTAACCTGTTATTCTTTCTTTATTTGATAAAATCTTCAATCAAAGATAATAATTGTTTTTCTATTTTTTCATGTGCAAAGTCACAAAGTCTTTCTCTCTGACCATCTATTATCTTATTTTTCAAACACTCATCTGTCAAGACACGGTTCATGAGAGCCGCTGCAATCATAGGATTCTCATCTTCCAACATAAATCCGCTTCCACCAAGCGTATAAGGGATGGCAGTCGTATTTTTTGCCACAATGGGAATGTCAAAAAACATCGCTTCTACTAACGGCACGCAAAAGCCCTCGTGATCACTCATGCACAAAAACAAGTCCGCGCTGCGATAATAAGCCAGTATTGCCGGAAAGCTAATATGTCCGGAAAACAGAACATTGTTTGCCCCGATTTCTTTGACATATGCCAATAATCTCTCATAATAGTTTTCCATCCCTTCATAATTACCGACTAAAATCAGCCGGGAATTGGGATTGTACTGCTTCTGATAGACACAAAAGGCAGCTATCACGTCTTCCTGTCTTTTATTCGGATTGATACGACCGGTAAATAGAATGTTGGTCATTCCATCCTGCATCTGCTCCATGACCTGTGCATCCGGTTCCTTTTCATAATCCGAAAAAGGAATGAGAATGGGCATCACCTCGATGTTACATCGATATCCCATCCGAATCAGTTCTTCCCGATTATACGCAGAATCCGCCAGACAAAAATCTGCGCATTTTGCCATCATCCTTGCCTGATTGTATGCATCCAGACAATTCTCTAACAGGATGTGATGATAGCCGCAGAAAAAGTGTGGCGGTGTAATATTATGATATCTTATGATTTTTTTACAGTTTAATTTGGCAAACCGAAGATTGAGTTCATGCCCGGTTGATAAATGATAAATGACAATATCGTCCGGTTTGATATCACTCAGATCATCGGTTGAACGCACCGTTTCCTTTTGCGTAATTTTGGGTGCCGTATAAGCTGCCATCAGCTCACACGCATAGCCTGCCTGTTGCAGACTGTGATGCAATGCCAATGCATCGTTGCCAACCGCATCCCCAAAAGAAAGGATTGGCAGCATATTGATTATTTTCATATTGTTACCTTTTATCGGTCACAATATGTTCCATTGATATCAAAACATATTGTGACCGGTTTTCATTTATTCATTAAAGGCCATAGCTTGCCATGATTTCCCGAAACTCTTTGGAATTAGCAAAGCCTGCAACGACGTCATCTCTGGATTTCCCGCTATTTAAAGCATTAACCCAGTCTCGAAGTCCCGGTTCATCGTATTCACGTCCTAAAAATGTCGGATACAATACTTTGACAAACTCCTCATTAGACAGGTTTTGATTTAAAAATTCCTTTGAATGAAGGAAACCTTCTGTCGCTACATAATAAGCGCTGTGCTCTTTGTTGCAGATGGCATTACACCAGTCATTCATTCCTTTTACATCATAGCCTCTTCCAAGCGCTTTGTTGTACAATCTTGCCACAAATCGGGTAGCGCCTTCATTGCGGTCACGTCCTTCTGTCAACTTCACGCTACCTCTGACAATGCCGTATTCCTTGCAAATATTTGTGAATTCATCTGATTCTGCAAATCCACGGAATACGTATTTTCTGGAAACACCGTTAGCAAGCGCATCACTCCAGGTATTCATTCCGCCCGCATCGGACCCTCTGTCCATCATAACTTCATATAATGTTTCAATGTATTCTTCATCCGAAAGATTGTTATTCTTCATCTCATCACTGTCAAAGAAGCCCCATGCAACTTCAACACCGTTTTTCTCACCTGTAGCAAGCTGGAGAGACCAGTTATACCATCCGTCTTCATCAGGGAATCGATTGAGGCATTTTATATACAGACGTAATACGAAATCTACGATTTTTTCAACATCTACATTATCCGGATCATAGACTCCGGCCGGATCTGCAGGTTTCGGATTAGACGGTGCTGCATCAACCGGATATCTGGTTGTTAAATTGGTCAAAGTCTCCATGGTCTCTTCTTTAGACATGATTCTTCCCCAATGAATGGAAGAATTATAATTACCCTCTGCCAAAACAACATGATCAACATATTTTTCCAATACGATGACAGAATGGGTATCATCGTTAACACGCAGAATATCACCTACGCGGATATCCTCATAGGTCGGATTATCCACATAACGTGCCGGCAAATCACCAAATGCCGCATCACTTAAGATAAATGCAAATCCGGCACATCCACCGCCAATTCCAATAATGTATCCGGGATAATTGTATCCCCTCCATTCATAAAGATTGGCATTAGTCCAAGGCATACCCTCCGGATACTGTGCTTTCATGGCAATCATGGCATTGTATGCCGATTCCTCCGTCGGTGTCGCCTCCGGTAAAAGCGATGTATCCAAGGTTTCCGTGATAATGCTGTCTGCCGGTAATTCTGCATCCGGTGCAAAGAATACCTCCTCCGGCAAACCGGAAGATATATTGCTATCTTCCTCTGTGACTGTGTTGCTACTTCCTTGTGTTCTTGCCTTGATTGCAGCTTCGATACTGTCAGAAACGGTTGTCGCACCGACAGAAACCGTTTGAAGTGACATGGTTGCAACTGCGATCGCCAAGGCAAAAATGGTTCCAATTAGTCGTTTTCTCATACGTCTTCTCCTTTTTCTTTATTTTATATTTTCCCTTTGTTTTATATTGTTCTTTTTTATATTTTCCCTAAATTCTATTTTCTCTAAATTCTATTTTCTCTTACAATCCGTAGCTTGCCATAATCTCTCGAAATTCTTTGGAATTGGCAAATCCCGCGATAACTTCATCTCTGCTTTTTCCACTGTTTAATGCGTTTATCCAGTCTCGAAGTCCCCGCTCGTCATATTCCCGACCTAAAAAAGTACGATATAATACTTTTACAAACTCTTCATTATTCAGTCTCATATTTAAAAATTCAGGAGAATGGAAAAAGCCTTCGGTCGCAACCCGATATGCATTCCACTTTCTATCGTTTAGCAAGCCCGTCCAATTATTTAGCCCCGGAATATCATAATCTCTGCCAAGTGCCTGTTGATATAGTCTAGTCACAAATGCTGTATAGCCCTGATTTTTATCCCGGTTTTCCCGTACGGGAATCTGTCCGGCAGAGAAACCGCAATTATTGCAAATTTCTTTAAATTCATTGGAACCACTAAATCCGTTCATGACATACAAACGGGACATTCCTTCGGAAAGTGCACGTAGCCAGTCTGCCTTTCCTGCCGCGTCGGCATTTCGATTTAAAAATGTTCGATAGAGGATATCAACATATTCTTCATCACTCAGATTTTTTTCTATAAATTCATCACTAAACAAAAATCCATAGGCAACTTCTGCACCATTTTTTGTTTTGTTATTCAGCACGCCACACCATGTACGCATACCTTCTTCATCCGAGCTTCGATTAAGGCAATAACGATAAAGTCTTTCCACAAAACCTTCCGTTGTATTTGGCAGTTCTTCGAAAGTATCCTCATTGGTATCAGAGAGTCCTGTCGTTTTTGATATTGCCGAAAGTGCATTGACAATTCCCCATCCGGAATATGCGTCAAAACCTGCTGTATAGGTATCTGTTGCCGTGGATGCAAGAATATTTTTCACATCTGACGCAGTCATTGCAGGATTGCATGCCCATATATCGGCAGCAACACCGCATAACACTGCGGAAGCCATTGAGGAACCGTTTGCTGATGCGTACTGTCCGTTTTTGCTGGTAGAGTAAATGCTAACTCCGGGTGCTGAAATAAAATTATCTGTTCCATAATTAGATGAATTGTACTTTTGGCCGTTTTGATCCGTTGCAATAACACCAATGGTCGAATCATAGCCGGAAGGATAATGTGCCGCATCCGTTCCGTTATTGCCTGCGGAGCAAACGATTAAAATGCCGGCATCATTCGTTGTTTTCAACGCCTCTTTTAACGCAAGATCTTCTACGTACATGCCCATACTCATATTGACAATTTTAGCATTGATACCGCGTGCATACTGCAAAGCCCGAATCACATTGGATGTGGTAATACTTCCACCCTGATTCTGCACCTGCAATGCACATATCTCTGCATAATCACTTGCAATTCCTGCAACTCCAATCCCATTATCGGCTTTGGCCCCAATAATTCCGGCAACCATCGTGCCGTGCGAGGTACTGCCATTATCTGTTGTAACAGCCGTATAAGTCTCGGAACAGGTATTGACACTATAAGCAAGATTCAGACTTCCCGATAAATCCGGATGTGTCACGTCGACCCCGGTATCAATCACCGCCACACGAATTTTTTGTGCACCGGCTTTTTTTAACAGGGCTCTGGTGCGATTCATTTCAAGATAATCCCAGTACCACTGTTTTGCTATGAATGCATCATTAACAACTGTCTCAGATGCTTCTGCATACATTTCCGGTTCTTCGATTTCATAGATGTAATTGGGCTGTGCAAATGCCACTCCCGGCAAATCATTGTAATAATCAACTGCGTCCATGACATCACCAGGAAGCGTATTCTCACTGATTTGATTTAAATTAACAACCGAATATGTAATACCATTTTCACTTTCTGCCGTTAATTCAAATATTTTTTCATCATTTCCTGCCTTTGACTCATCACTTTGTCCGGCATCCGTTTGCAGAATTTCTTCTGCTTCTTCTTTGGAAACATCTTCTTCAAAAACAACAATCAGTTCTCCATCTTCATATGGTGGTTGCCATTCTGCATATATATTATCACTGTTTATCAGACATGCAAAGATGATTCCCATAAATCCAAAACCTATTCTATGTATAAGTCCCGTTAATTTCATCGTGACAACTCTCCTACTTTTATGCCATATTCTTTACAGAGTTTGGCAAATTCATTCGAATACACAAATCCGGCAAGAATATCTCTTTTGCTTGCACCTGATTTGATTTGTTTTACCCAGTCGGCCTTTCCGGCAGGATCACTTCCTCTTCCCAGAATAGTCTGGTACAGGATTTCAACAAATTCTTCCGGACTGTAACCCTCATTCTGGAATTCTTCACTGTAGAAAAATCCCTCAATGACACTACAGGCAGATTTTCCGTTGGCCAAATCCTTTGTCCAGGTATTCAACCCAATTTTATCTGCATCCCTTCCCAAAATATTCCGGTAAAGACGTACTACAAACTGCGTTCTTTTTATATTTTTATCAGCAGGCTCCAAATGCGGTAAATCGCCTCTTTTGATACCATATTGCTTACACATGGAAGTAAATTCATCTGAACCGATAAATCCGTTAATGATGCTTCCGCGTGTTGCCCCAAGTTCCATTTCCTTAAGCCAGTTATTTTTTCCCTGTTCATCCGCTTCTCTGCCAAGAATAGCGCGATAAGCATAGTCTAAAAATTCCGAGTCGCTTAAGTTCTTGTTTAACATCTCTTCACTATAGAAAAATCCATAAATCAAGTCTCCTGCACATTTTCCTTTTTTTGTCAGCGCATTAATCCAGTCATTTAAACCTTTTTCATCAGCATCACGATCCAAAACAACCTTGTATAAACGTCTTACGAAGCTTTCTGCTGTTGCTTTATCAACCGTTGCTTCGCCAAGTGGTTTATCACCAATTCCCGGCATATTGTCAAAAACCGGAATTTTAAAGACAAAAGAACTGTCGAGTGCACCAACGCTATTATATGCACTATATACTTTTGTACTCTCCGTCATAGGTGCCTGAATATTTTGCATATACTGATGGCTGTATAATCCATAATAGGAACTGTCGACATCATATTTTTGTACATACAGGCTATCCTGTCCTTTGGTAATATAGCTTTCACCTAATCTCTCCGCACCACCTAAAATCGACAGATATCGGGTAGTCCATCCCTGACTCTGTGCATAGGCAGTTCCCGTAGCCAATATTGCCTCTTCTGTACCTCCACTTGCTTTCACATTAAAATAGTTATAAACACCGCCATATCCGGAAATAAGCGGTGCCTGTCCCATGATTCCCTGCTCCTGCACAACCCTGCTGGCCAGATGGTAAGGACTAACACCTGTCTGTCTTCCGACATCCATAAATACGTCCGCATATAAACCACCGGATCCGTCTTCTAAAGCCTTATCTTTCATCCAGGTATTGGAAATGATGGCTTTCACACCTTCTACCTTTTGCAATTCTCCATTGAATGTCAACTGCTCAAAGGCAAAGATATTTTTATCATTCAGATAATTCAATGGGTTCATGCAATATGCAATTCCTTCTAAAGAAGCTCTGTACCAGTTGGAACCGCTTTTCCCGATATAAGTACCGGTCACCGGATCATAGTCTCCTGCCTCTTTGGATTTCCAGCTGTCATCGGCAGTCTTATATACCAGACTCCGATCTCCAACGTGTTCCTCATTTAATACCGTGTTCCAATCAAGACCGGTATTATAGGGCACGAAAGTCCAGTTTGAATGTCTGTTGTTCAGTGCAATGAGATAATCCCAATATCCACTGGGGAAGGTTGCTTTGATGGAATCTTCTTTACTGATTTCCAATAACAGTTGACATCCTGCCACCTTGGAAAGCTCTTCATCCTTCCATGATACAAAATCTGGATCCTGCGTAACAATGAAGGATTGTTCGACATATCCGGTATAAGCAACATCATACAAATGCGCTTCTACCATAAAATACACATTTCCATCATCTGAGAATGCGACATCCAAAAGTCTCATCTGAGAACCGCAGGGAAAACTCTGTCCTTTTTCGGCTTCTTCATCCGGTGCACTTCTCAATGCATATTCATCTGCATTATACAAGAGAACATAAACATCTTTTTTAGAAAGAATATCCGAAAGCGCTGCTTTTACTTCTGCTTTTTCTTCTTCCTGATTTATCGCTTTTTCATTATTTTCTCTGTTGTTTGCTTCATAGTTGTTTGCTGTTATATCATTTTGGGATAATGTAGTTGCTCCCGCAGTCAAGGGCAATTCCACAAACATTGCCATTGCCAGTAATAAAGCCAAAAAACCTTTTTTTCTCATAATGTATACTCCTCTTTTTTCCAAGATGTACAATGTTTCCAAATCATTACGTATCCAAAATACGATTCATTAGTCCTAGCAATCGTTTCATGATTGCATCCCACTGATAATACTCATCGACGTAGGTTTTTCCGGACATTCCCATGTCTTTGCGCTTTTGAGCCGATTCCAAAAGCTTATCAATTCCTTCTTCAAAACCTTGATAGTCTGAGTAGTAAAAACCACCACCACTCTTATCACAGTGTGCCTTAAGCACAGTGCATTTTCCGTTTACCAAAACCGGAACACCAAGTTTAAGCGAATCCAATACAACAATGGACATACTTTCAAATTCGGAAGGTAATATCAGAAAGTCTGCTCCGGACATACCATCATATTTTTCTTCTTCACTGACAAATCCCAGTGACAGAATATCATCACGCACGGGAACATCCATCATCTCTTTGCCCATCAAAACAAGCTTAAGATCTCCCGGATGTTTATCTTTATATCGTGAAAAATAATCAAACAACACATGACAGTTTTTGCCATAATCAATTCTTCCGACATAAATCATATATTCCTTCAAATGATATTTTTCCTTAAATCCTTCCGGATTTGTATTTGCAGGCACTTCAATGCCGACACCGCCAATCTCATTTGGGATATGCTCTGTATGAAACTTCCGGTATATCATATCCCGTTCTTCGATTGTATTAAAAAAATATCCTCTGGGCGCTTGAAACAATTCCTTATAGTGCTTCATTTTCAGAAACGGTTCATCATGTGCTGTCGGAATCAATATGCTCTTTTGTGCAACCTCTTTTAATCCCATAACCGTCAGATAATAAAGATATGTCACAAAGATAAAAACGTCATATTCCTCAGCATGCTCTCTGATATAGGTAATCGCATCCGGTGCATACGGTCCCTGTTCATCAATCCATTTCTGCTCCATCCGATATGTTAAATGCGGCAGATATACCCGCATTTTCTCGCATTTTTGAAAACGTTTCTGTTCTCTTTGCTTCAAAACCGGAAAACGGTGTACTTTAATTCCATTTACCACATCTTCTCCCGGCTCATAGTAGTTTTCCCATGTATCGTAATCTTTTGCACAGGTTGTAATAATCTCTACATCACAAAAATCGGCCAGGTGTTGTGCTAAAATCATAGCATGATATTCTGAACCGCCATTTACCTCAAGACCATATCTTTGATTAACAACAGCCACTTTTCTTTTTTTCATATAACTTCTTCTTTCAATACAATACTTCTTGCAATACTTTGCTCTATTAATACAATACTGCGAACAATACCATCATGCATTATTCGGAAATTTCCTCAATTAGAGTAACATATTTCTCGATCACTCTGTCCCAGTCAAAATTTTCTTTTACATACGCCTTTCCGGCAGCAGCCATTTTTTCAGACATATCAGGATGATCTTTATAATAATCCAATGCACCCGCAAACTCACCATAATTGGTAAAATATAGTCCGCCGCCTGATTGCACTGCAAAATTTTTGGTCACCGCACAATCGCCGCTTACCAGTACCGGTCTGTCACATAACCAGCTTTCCATGATGACCAGCGAAAAACTCTCATGTTTACTGGGCTGACACAATAACTCTGCCGCCCCATAAGCATCATATTTATCCTGAATTGGTACAAATCCCAAATCTATCACATCATCTTTTATCTCCGGCGGAATGGCAATCTGTCCACCGCCAATCAATACGAGTTTGAGCTTCCTTGTATCCTTTCTCTTATAAATCGAAAAATAATGTAACAGTGTATCGACATTCTTTCCTGCATTTTTACGCCCTGCATATAAAATAAACGGATCATTTATCTGATATTTCGTACGAAAGCGCCGTGCATCATATTGTAGATTTGTATCCAGACCACAACCTGTTACCATCGTATGTACATTGCGCAAATCATATAGTTTCTCTGCAATCCACTGCTCCGGTTGTGCATTAAAAGCCATTCCTGCAACTTTACTGTAGACTCTCCTGAAATTGCGCAGATATACATAGGGTTCATCATGAAAACACGGAATTAATATTGCTTTCTTTAAAACCTGCTGTGCACCAAAATAAGTCGTCCCAAACAAATAGGGCGAAAATAAAAACGCGCTATACTCTTTTTCATGTTCTCTGATATATCTGTATAGTTCTTTACTATTGATATTTTGTTCTACAAAAGTCTTTTCTTCATCATAGGAGATAACCTTTTGTCCACCACACAGCTTATGATTGACATAGACAAAAGCACCCAGATCACTTACATCTGATGGAAAACGTCGTACCGTTATCCCGGCTTCTACAGAACACCCTTGTGGATGCACATTGGCATTGAAGTCTGAATTGGCATCCTTTACACAGGTGGTCAACACTTCAACTTCTATTCCGCGCTTTTGCATATTGTGCGCAATTCCTCTTAAATTTGCCTCTGCACCTCCGGTAATTTTTTCTCCATACCAGGGGCAAACCAATCCAATTTTTTTCATAATCTGTATCTGATTTCTTTTCTAATAAATATTTTACAATAAATTACAGCTTTTGTTGACTGAGAAATTTTTCCATTAATTCCAGACACTGCTTTTGAACCTTTTGTGATGAAAAGTCCGACAGGCGCGCATGCTGTTCTTGAATAATTGTATTTCTCAGACTATCATCTTGCAAAACACGATTCATAAGCGCAGCTGCCTCTAATGGATTATTATCTTTTAATAAGATACCGCTTCCGCCAAGCGTCTCCCCAACTGCCGCCGCATCCTTGGCTAAGATAGGAACAGAAAAATACATTGCTTCCACCAAAGGAACGCAAAATCCTTCATGGTCACTCATACATAACAAAAGATTTGCTCCCGCATAGTATGCCAACATCTCCGTAAAAGGAATATGTCCTGTGAAATGGACGTTTTTCACCCCAAGCCTTTTTACATATTCCAACAACTTTTGATAATATGGCTCCATTCCGAGCGGATTACCAACAAGATGCAATCTTGCATCTGCATTGTAATATTTCTGATAGTAATAAAATGCCTGTATCACATCTTCATGACGCTTATTGGGTGCAATTCTCCCTGTAAAAATGATATCTGTCGTATTTTTCATATCATTTAAAACCTTTTCATCCGGTTTCTTTTGATAGTCATCAAATGCAATTAAAATCGGCATCACATCCATCGGACACCGGTAATTCATTCTGACTAAATCCTGACGATTGTAATCCGAAACACAAATACAGTAGTCAGCTTTATCTGCCAGAAATTTTGCACCATATAATCCATCCATGGAACTGGCCACTTTTAACGTTGTATAATTTTGAAAATAAAAGGGTGGCGTAATATTATGATATCGGATTATTTTTTTGCATTTCAATCTGCCAAAACGATAATTCAAATCCGTACCGGTTGAAAGATGGTAAAGAACCACATCGCTCTCACATATAAAACTTAGGTCTGCGGCCGATACGACTTTTATCCCTGTCGGTTCATAATAAGCCCGCTCTGAGCAAAAAACAGTTTCATATCCGGCATCTTCTAATAGTCTGTGAATTGCTACCGCATCATTACTGACAGCATCTCCTTTCGAGAGCACAGCCAGCATACTGATTATTCTTCTTTTCACGTTATCTGTCCTGCTTTATGATTGTTTTGTTGTTGTTTTTGTTGTTCTGTTTCTGTTTTTCTGATTTTGTTTCAGTATTTCTGTTTCCGTTTTTTATTTCTGTCTTTCTATTTTCACATTTTCTTTTTTAGCATTTCTATTTCGTCCTGTAATTCTTCGACTTTTTGGGCAAGCTTCCGGTTTTCATCTGCTAACGCATTGACTTCCAGCAATGCATTGACAACCGCTATATTAAATGTATTTTGACTGATCATATGTGTATTCATGGAATAGAACGCCATTTTATTGAGTATTCTTTTGATCAGTCCTTTAATACCGGACGCCTGCGTAATCGGCTGAATCGCAGTATCATACAATGCCATAGCATTAATTGTCTCGTTGTATAATTCTTCTTTACTGAATTGCTGCGGAATGGAAAAGGGCAATTCCTCTTCATAGGGATCCCGAAACGGAATGGGCTCCTCACAAATTCCCTTTTCTTTTATTTCTTCTCTGATTTCACTCATAATCTGTTCAACATCAATCTGCTGCATAAATACTCTCCAATCTGTCAGTAAAATCCGCACTTACCTTTTGCATCTGCATCTTATACTCTATCTTTTCTTTACCATTTTTAACGATTTGATCGTAATAATCCGGATCTTCATATAGTTTTCTCATATACATGGCAGCCTGTTCATAGTCCGGCTCGGCCCATTTACTTCCTTTGGGATAAAAACCGGTATCTCCTGTCAGATCAACCAGTTGATAATCTACCATGCAAGCAGATTCAGAATCCATAAATTCGGTGTTTGAGGAATAATTCGTCGCAACACAGGCAGTTTGATTTAACATTGCCTCCGCCATAACCAGACCAAACCCTTCTGCCCTATGCAAAGATACAAATACATCAACATCTGCAATCAGACTATTGACCTCTATCTTGTCCATGATACGGGTAATAAAATGAATGTTGTCATAGCCTTTGAGCTCATGCTTTAGATAAGCAACATCTTCTTTGGATCCATTGTTGATCTTAATAACCAGACCGATTTTTTCTTCTTCACTTGGATACGCCTTTTTAAAAGCCTTTATGGCCCCCATCGGATTTTTTCGCGAAGAAGTACTGTTGGAATCATACATAATTAAGTACAAAAACTGATTCCTTGGCAATCCAAAATATTCTCTGTCATATGTTTTGTCAATCGGAGCTGTCACACAATAAGTTTTGGTATAAACCGGTTTATCAGTCAGCTTGCGAAAACAGTTACTGATATATTCCGAAGGTGTCCATATTTCATCTACAAGATCTATTCCGGGAATCCAGTCGTTCGGAATTTTTTCAATTTCGTACAACCAATACCCAATATTGTAATGACCATTTAACAATTCATTTCCCAATTCCAGATGGGCCATCTGAAGTTCAAATGGATTGAGATGCAAAAGATTAATACCGTATGGCAAGGTGTTAGAAACCTTTGCATCATAACTGTGATCATTTCTATGAATATTTTTGATGGCACTAAAATCATAAATGGTATAATCCCATCCCGTATGTTCCAATATGTCTGCCACAAGCCGGCAGCTCTGTCCCAGTCCGTTTTGTGTCCGGATTCCTCCAACAAGATTGATGCCTTTCTCATAAGCATCCTGATCAAATGGCTGTATTCCTTCTTTTTTCAGCTGTGCAGCTTTTCGGGTTACCAGCCTGTTTTTTATTTTTTTCAAAAATGTCTGTGGGAAGACTTTTAATAAAACCGGTCTCAACTTCTCCGACAGCCAAAAAACCATTCCTGACATGGTTTTCTCCTAACAATTAATATTTTATTTGTTTACATTTTTTTGTATTTTATCAGCTCTTTTATTTGCTCTGATATTCGTTCTTTCATTTATCTGCTGTTTGCTCATTTTTATTTCTTTCGGTCATTATTTATCATTCATTGAAAACATTCAAAAATTGAATAAATGCTTTGCCAAGCACTTCGGGCGAATACTTTTCGACCACATTTTCATAGCGTTGCTCATCAATCCTGATACATCCTTTATCAAAAAGCTGTAGAGCTTTTGCAAGATTTGCAATTTCTTCCTTTTCATCGGCGCCTTGTTGATAATAATAGATACAATCTCCGATAATCTCCCGAAAAATACTCATATCACTGGCGATAATCGGCACTTTGAACTGCATGACCTCAATTAATGGTATTCCAAACCCCTCAGCTCTGGAAGGAAATAAAAAACATCCTCCCTGCCTTATCAGACGCTTTTTTTTCTCTTGCTCGACATAACCAAGCGAAATCAGATTGGTCCCAACTGTTTTTTGTACTTGCACAATTAAGTCTCTGATATAGTCATCCTTAATTCCGCCGGCCAAATATAGTTTTCTCTTTCCACCTTGCAGAAAATATTGCTGATAGGCTTTTAACAACCGGTCAACGCCTTTTCTACCTTCCAGATTACCAATATAGAAAAAGTAATCGTTATTTTCTGCTATTTTACTATCTGATAGAGTATCTGTCGTTTTATTGTCTGATGCAGTATTTGTCGTTTTATCATCTACTACAATATCAGCTGTTTTATCGTCTTTTACAGTTTCTGTGGTTCCATCAGGAACAATAACATAAGTTAAAAATGTTTCTTTTTCCTTTGCGAGTGGCACATATTTTTCAACATTCTTTCGAGTTTCCTCGGAGTTAAAAAGCAAAACATCACTGTTTCTGATGGAATACTTCAAAAAAATGCGGAAATATAACGGATACAGGCGGTTAAAATACTTTGCATGCGTAATGGGAAAGACATCGTGCAAAGTTAGCATAACCTTACCTTTAAATCCTTTTAAATTCGTCGGCAGAAGATTGTTGGGTTCCCAAAACAAATCCGGTTGCTCTCTTAAAACTTCTTTTTTTACAAAAGAAAAATACCGAAACACTTCCTTGCTACGGAATATACGCTTTCCATACAATATGATCCGCGCATCAGAGCGTTTCATTTCCTGCATTTGACAGCTTTCATCTACATCGGAAATCAGGATGAGTTCTACATCGGAACATTTCTGTACTTCTTTGATGAAATTATACACATACATGCCCACTCCACTTGGCTGGCTTGCCATGGTACGGACATCTACCATTAGTCTCATATCATTCTCCGGTTTTGGCTTTATATTTCATAAATATAGTCAATATTTCTTTTATTTCGCTCAATTATTGATTAATATTGTCGGTTCTTTGTTTTATAAACGACGTACCACTGCAGCCCAGGTATTCACCACCACATAATAGGCGCTTTTTAATACAGAAAAATGTTCAACGTCATGATATAGCTGCCATTTTCCTATAATCGCTTTTATCTTGTTACCGGAATAAGCGCCCTTATGGCGGCAGTAAATCGTAAGAATTTCGTCCAATCCGTATGCTTTGTATCCGTTTCGGGTAATCTTCATCCAAGTCGCCGCATCTTCTCTGGATACTCCAAGTGGCATTTTAATCAGATGATCCTCTATCTTTTCTCTGTCAAATAAGGTGGTGCTGGGTGCAATTGTGGAACTTTTCAACAAATCCTTGTAACACACCTCAGATGGCGCATGAGCCACAATCCCCGTTTTTATGGCGTTTTCATCTGCAAATTCATATGATGTAAAGGTAAAAGCACAATTTTTATTCTTAAGAAATGCTATTTGTTTTTCCAATTTCTCCGGCACCCATATATCATCCGAATCAACAAATGCAATATACTGTCCCTGTGCATTATCGATACCCAAATTGCGTGCTTGAGATGGTCCCGCATTTTTCTCGCAATAAAAACATCTGATATTGTGATATTCCTCTGTATACCTTTGCATGATTTCTTTGCTGTGATCTGTTGAACAATCATCTACCAATAATAGTTCCCACCGGGTATATGTCTGTGCCAAAACACTTTTAATCGTTCGTTCCAGATATTTCTCTGCATTATATACCGGTATAATTACCGTTACCATTTCTTTCATCATGGTCTATATCCCATCTGCTAATGTTTTTCATCAATATTCTTCATTAATGCTTATCATCATTACTTTTCATTATTGTTTTTTAATGCTGTCGTCTGACTTTCATCAACACCTTCTGTATTTTCTTTCTGAAATAGAATCTTAAAAGTCAAAATCAATATTTTAATATCTAATCCCAGCGAATAATTCTCAATATACTGCATGTCAAACTTTAGCTTGTCATATGGAGATGTATTGTATTTGCCAAACACCTGTGCATATCCTGTGAGTCCGGCCTTGACTTTGGTTCGAAAATCAAATTCCGGCAGCTCTTTTTGATATTCATCCATAATTACCTTGCGTTCCGGTCTAGGACCAACAACTGACATCTCACCTTTTAAAATATTGAAAAGCTGAGGAAGCTCATCAAAATGAATGTTGCGGATAATCTTTCCTACCGGTGTAACGCGCTTATCATTTTTCATGGCAAGTCTTGCGCCCTTGACTTCTGAATCTGTACTCATACTGCGAAACTTGTAAATCATAAAGGGTTTGCCATCTCTGGTAATACGCTCCTGCTTATATAAAACGGGACCGCCATCATATAGTTTGATTGCAATTGCAATTATTAACATAAATGGCGATGCAATAATCGTTCCCAGAAGTGAAATGATAATATCCATGACACGCTTTAAAAAGCGCTGTTCGATGGAAAGTCCCCGATTACGGCAAAGCAAAAGAGGAGTATCAAACAGGAAAATATTATCTGCACCATTCATAATAATATCCGATATCTTTGGTGTCACATAAACCCGGATATTATTACGATAACAGTACTTCAATATTTTATTTCGTTCAGCCGCAGGCAAATCGCAAAGCATAACTGCCTGATATTGTTCAATTTCCGCATAAAGCTTGTCCTCATCAGTCTTGTAGCTGATGGTTTCACAAATGTGGTATTTGTCTTCTCTGCTTCCAAACTTTTGAATCAGATCTGTCGGTTCGTATTCACCGTAGATAAAAATTACATCCCTTGGCGGATACAAAATAGTATAAAGATGGCGAACCTGATAAACCCAAAACATGGCAAAAATAATCTCAATGACACTTATTACCAAAATCGGAATCGGACTCACATAATCTCTTTTAATCAGACACACTTCCACATATCCAACAAAGCCGCCTAACAAAATCGCCAGAATATGCGAAAGGCAGATATCCATAATCCGAAGATATCCTATCTTGTAGCCGTTGAATGTCCTGGTAAAAAAGAAAACGATTAGCATATATATACCAATGGCAGCCCAATGACCTCTTCGATAAAATAAATACCCTCCTGTTGCATAATATCTGTACCAGATAAATGCAAAAAGAGCCCCCTGAAAAGCCAGCATCACAAAGTTAGCACAAAAATTTAATAAATGTTTATATTGTTCTCTCATTTGAATTTCCTACTACTTTTATTTCTATGCATAATTAAATAGATTTTACCATTTTTTCAAGTAATATGCAACGATTGCGGGGCGTGTAGTGGCTGGAAGCAGGGAATTGTCGATTGCCAGGTGAAAGGAATTGTCAATTGTGGGACAAGTTTGGATTGTCGCAATGTAGGATAAGGTTGAATTGTCGCAGGCCAGAAAAATAATAATCCATCCTCTGCATATTGCAAAGGATGGATTAACACTGTCACATGATTCAATTTTATAATCCAAACGAAGCTTTTATTTTACCAAACTCGTCTGAATTGGAAAAACCATACAGTACTTCTTTTCTGGATTTTTCACCTCTGTTTAAAATACCTACCCACATATCGTAACCGGTTTTATCAGGTTCTCTTCCAAGGAAGGTTGCATACAAGATTCTGACATATTCTTCATTGCTCGTATTTTTCTCCAAAAATTCTTCGGAGAAGAAGAAACCATCTGTAGAAACTTTATTGACACTCCACTTTTTATCACAAATAATATTACACCAGTTGTTCAGACCACCTTCATCATAGCTTCTGCCAAGACACTCTGTATACAATCTACCGACAAATGCTGTTACACCGGCATTTCTGCTTCGTCCTTCTGTAATTTTTACAGTTCCGCGATTGATACCGTAAGAACCACAAATTTTATTAAACTCATCCGACTCTGCAAATCCACGAAATACACCCAGTCTTCCATATCCGGTCTTTAATTGTGATACCCACATTGCTTTACCGGGTGCATCAGAAGAACGATCTAAAAATACATTATAAAGTAATTCGACGAAATCTTCATCGCTCAGATTTTTATTTTTTAGCTCATCACTAAAGAAAAATCCATATGCAGCTCCGGCTCCTGTCTGTGAGCCATTCACCAGCGATCCAACCCAGTCCGCTCTTCCTTTTTCATCCGCATCCCTGCCCAGACATTTGTTGTATAAACGGTCAACAAATGCGCCAACTTTTTCTTTATCAACCACTCTTCCATATCCGGGAATCACTTCCGAATAGTTTTTAATTCCGATTACAGGTAATGTTACGGATTCTACATAAGGTTGATTGGTATCCAGATTTTTCCAGACTTCGTTAGCAAGTCCCTTTAATCTGAAATCCATACTCTTTGTGCCGTATGCAGTATCCAATTTTCCTGCGTTCTGTGTATTGAGGATAAAGCAATCTACCATATCATTAAATTTTGCGGCATAGTAAGATAAAGCTAAAGATGCAGCCTGTATTTTTTCTCCGTCATTATCAGAAAAGCCTTCTTCTGTCAGCATAATACGATGGTTGGAACCAAATTTATTTTTAATATAATTGGACATAATATACAGATTGTAACCATCAACAAATTCAGCCGCTTCATTTCTGGGGTTCAGATCTCTTCCGGCAGCGGTCTCTAACTGCGTAATCCCCCAAAGAGTAGGCTCATATAATACAGCGGGATACATATGGTATGCGACACACCAGTCCGTACCTGAAACCTTAGGTGCAAAATTATCAAGGAAATCCTTTGTACTGATACCTCTTCCCTCATCATTATGCTGCCAGCTATGATCAACACAGATGCTGACACGGGAAGCTTGTGTGTATTTTCTTACAGTATTGTATACCAACTTGAAATCCTTTGCCCACTGACTCGTATTGGATTCAATATCCGTCCCATATCCTGTATAAGGTGAATAAGGTGAATTGGGCATATTCACTTCATTGCCAACCACCCAGTTGTCAATGTGACAATCCGCTTGGCTGAATAATTGTGCTAAATACTGAATTTCTGCCTGATAAAAATGACTATCAACATCTGGTGCATAATATGTATGCGCTCCCAGTCCACTTCGAGCACTCGGTGCAATCAACACACCGTTTCTTGCCGCACTGGAGGATTGTAACATAAGCTGTGCTGTTACGGTAATTCCTCTTGCATTAGCCTGTTTTACAACGCTGACAATGCCACTCATATCACTAAAATAATACTCATTGCCATTATAAATATATTTGACACCATAAGAAGGATCAGCCCAATATGACTCCAAAAACAAGTTAAAGAACATATGCTCGCATCCATTTTCAACCGCATCTGATACGCTAACCGTCTGTAAACCTTTGTAGCTTGTCGTAGAAGCAAAAGCATCTCTTGTAACATATTGTGGTGAATCTGCAATATAACCTCTTAAACCCTCTATTTCCAAGGTGTTTTCCGGCGACTGCATCTCTGCATTATTCTCTGAAACTGTCGCTTCTGACATTACCTCTTCTGTTATTGCCACTTCTTCGGTTACCGGTACACCTTGATAGTCAAAAAAGTTGGAATCGTCATATTCCTGATTTTCATCAATTTCTGTAGCATGTACTCCGTTAACCGGGGCCAATACCATAGTCAAAGACAAAAGAAGCGCAAAAGCACCCTTTGAAATTCTTTTGATTTTTCTCATTTTCTTCTCCTTTCGCTCATAAAAATCCTTTTATATTATCGTATATTTTTTATTTAATTGCAACAAAAAACGCCATATAAAATGACGTTTTTTGTACATAAAACACAAATTCGGTAGTTCTTTGAAATCCTGAAATCATCCTTATTTGACACCATACTGTTTTTTCAGGTCGGCAAATTCTTTGGAATTGGCAAATCCAAGTAAAACTTCATCCCTTGTCATCTTGTGATTCTGCAGGTTATCCATCCAGGTATCGTAGCCTGCCTGATCATATTCACGATCAAAAAATGTACGATACAAAGTCTTTACAAATTCCGAATCATCCATATTCTTTTCTAAAAACTCTCTGGAATTAAAAAATCCATTTGTCGATACACTGGTTACGGTCTCTCTTCCATCCATAATGGCATTGCACCAGTCGTTAAGTCCTTTAACATCATAACCTCTTCCCAATGCCTTTGTATATAATCTTGAGACAAATGTTGTCAATCCAAGACTTCTGTCTCGCCCCTCAATTGCCTTTGCTTCTCCTTTTTCAATTCCATATTGCTCACAGATACCGGTAAATTCTTTGGAATTGGCAAATCCCATAAAAACACCGTATCGGGATACACCATTGTTCAGGTTGTATAACCAGTCTTGTTTTCCTGCCGCATCAGACCCACGATCTAAAAACACATTGTACAGTACTTCCACAAACTCCTCATCGCTCAGATTGCTATTAATCATTTCGTCACTAAAAACAAAACCATATGCAACGCCAACACCATCCTGCTCAAAACTGCACAAAGAATTTACCCAGTCGTTTAATCCTTTTTCATCCGGATATCTTCCAAGGCACTTATCATACAGTCTGGTTACAAAATCCGTAACTAAAACCGGGTCCGCCACTTTATCCGGTGTCTTGGACAATCCCAGATAGTTTGCAATACCGGTAGCATCTGCAATCCCTAATCGTTTCAGATTTTCTTCGCTTCTTAAAAATGCCGCATCCGATGCATTGGAAATATAGGCATGCTCGACAATAATTCCGGGAAATCCACATAATTTGGAGTTTTTAATTACACCATAATAATCGGCAAGCGATCCGTCCGGATAGGTTGAGCGATCCTCTGAATTACGTATTGAAATTCCTCTGTTAGATAAACCAAGTGCGGTTAGTTGTCTCATAATCTGCGTCGACAGATTGGCTCCTGCCGAGCTGATATCCGGCCGATAGCTGGCATTGGGATAAAAAACTTCTGCTCCATTGGGTGAACCGCTTCTGGAGGAATTAATATGGATACTCACATATAAATCGGCGCCCACGCCTGCTGCAGCTAGAACTCTGTTTTTGTTATCCATAACCGAAGAATTGCCGGGATATGGACATCCTGCCCCACTTCTGGTCATATAAACTTTGACATGATAATACTGCTCTAACTCTTCTTTGCAATACTGGGCAATCTGAAGTGTCACATTTTCTTCTGCCAATCCATTTGCTCTGGCGCCCGCATGAGTCGAATCATGACCGGGATCTAATACCACAACATAATCTTCGCCCGCTTCAGTCTGCAACGTTGTCCGGCTTTTCTGTGCGTTTTGCAATGTATTTTTGATATCTGCAATATCCGATGTAGAAATCTCATCAGCATTTCCATCCAAATGAACAATCTGAAGCTCCACATCATGAATATCAATGTCTGCTAAATCTTCTGACTCTGTGGATAAAGCCTGAACATCTTCACTTGTCTCTTCCGTGAATTCTTCATCTACACCAAAATAGACGTTAGCCATCCCGGTATCTCTCAGATGGATTTGGTCCTGCACTCCGTCAGATGTTGTGATTGCTACATCTGTAATCTCATATATACCCTTGTCTGTGGTGGAATAATCCATTTCAAAAACAGCTACATTTTCCATGACATCCGTTTTTTCATAAGTGGTTGTCGCACCGGTATAATAATTTTTTACCGTCAATACGGCGTCTGAAACAAGAGTATCTTCATCCCCGTATCCGACCATTACCACTTGCGTTCCCGGCGTTTCAACTGTTTTCTGATTCAGGTAAACATATGCCAACTTTGAAGCATCCTTTGCTGTATTGGCTGTGCCTACTGTGTTAGTTATATCTGCTGTGTTGACTGTATCTACTGTGTCTGTCGCAGCTATGCTATCAGCTGATACTGTTTCCTCAGCAAATGCCGGTTGCGCAGAAAGCACTCCGAGTGTCAATCCTGCTATCAAGAAATATGTAATAAAATGTTTTGCTTTTTGAAACATATTAAACCGCCTTTTCTTTTGTATGATACCACCCCGCCCTGATATGGGTGCCCGTTGGTGGAGAGCATTCGTTGTCCGGTGTGCCAATAAATATCATTTTCTCATTTGTACAAACACATCCTCAAATTATACTTTTGACACAATATTATCATATTATGTAAATCGCTCTATTTATTAGTGTAATATATCAACAACTAATTTTTCAAGCGGAAATTTCAGGAAAATGGAAGGAAAATTGAAGAATATGTGGATAATTCAACTTTTTTTACACAAATACATTCCCATTCCAATAACCATAAAAATAAAAGGGGTACAGCAGACCGTCTGATAACAAAAGAGATTGTGACACATATAGGATACAATCGCTGCCGCATAACCAATTAAAATGGGCTTGTTTTTGCTCTGCTTTATAAATGCAACAATTGCAGAAACAAAAATGCCAATGTAAGCAATCGTTCCGATTATGCCATAATTAATCAATGCCGTAAACCATTCGTTGTGCGCATTGGTCAGCTTTAATTCGCCCCACATGGCAACCAGTCTGTCCTGATAAAATGCATATGCATATGGTGCATATCCATCCGGTCCTACTCCGAAAAGTTTGTTTACTAAATTCATATCCTGAAACATCTGAGCTGAAAATGCCCATGTTCTTCCTCTGCCGTTTCCCCATTGCTCATTCCAAACCAGATAGGGGATTTTTTCTGTTAATTTGGTTAAACTTGGAGGCAATACACCTTTTGCACCTGCGATTAAGATACCGATTGCAGACAAAAGCACCAATACTGCAACTCCAATCAATAGGAAGCTTGTTATTTTCATAGCTTTTACAGGATAGCAAGCTCTGCGATGACACCATAAACAGATGAGAAAGAGCATTAAAATGACTGCTCCAAAGAACCACATAAGCTTATGATAAAGAAGGAAACTGCTGATTGTATCCAACTGCAATCCTTCAAACGGATGAATGCGGAACAAAACCACAATAAGCCTGGTCGCCACAAAAAACATCAGTGCCATTTCCCAAAAACGTACCATTTTTTGTGAATCATTCGCACAAAGTGCAAACAAAACAAGCATAAAACCAAGCATCGCAAAGTAGGCACTGTCTCCATTCTGGGTAACCAAAGTCATAAAGCCGACTAATACAAACATTCCTGAAATAATTCGTAGATAACTTTTTTTACACACACAATAAATTCCCATGCCGATTGGAAAAAGTGTACACAGATAGGCACTGTTCCAGCTCGATTGCCCCAAGGTAGAAAGAAACCAGTTTTTATAATAATCCGAGATTTCTGCCTCCGTCCCAATCCCATAGGTTCCAATGGGATCGATCTTCATCCTATGTAAAACGGCAATCACATAGGTAATAAACGCCGTTGCCAAAAGGGCAATCAAAATGGCATTTTGATATCTTCCAAACCGCGAAAGCAGAAAATACAGTGCCACAAAGGACAATAGCATTAGGATTCCCATGTACCATCCGCTATAGCCCTTGATGCAGTCCTTGAAATTTCCTCCCGTAATCGCAGAAATGAACACCATCACAACAAATGCCAAAACAAATGCGTCAGTTAACGACAGCTTATCTTTTATCACAAAACTACTCATCAGCCAATATATAAGCAAAAAAATGCCTGTTACGATTAGTCCTATGATCATAATATTTCGATACAACTCATATTTGCAGTCTCCTACACCATGATAACCATCTTTTAAATAAAGCGGGACCAAAATCGCAATCGCTATAACAAAGACTGCAACAGCATATTCCACCAGACTTTTGGCAATATCCGCTGTATTATTGTCTTTTTTCTTTGTTTTATTTGCTTTTGCACTTACTAATTTATTTGACATTTCATTTGCACTCCTCGTTTATGCTTTATGTCATTTTACACCATTGCGGATGGTAAAACCACCCACTTTTGAAAATAAAAGGCCCACTGCCCGGGCAGTGGACCTTTTTTTGCTACCGATACTATTTTTTATTTAATTGATTTGAAATAAAAACGATGCCATACTATCGGATTTGACAGCTAGTGTGAACCACTGCTTTAATACATCTATATCTGTGACAGAATTCACTTTCTCCACAACATCATCCGGGACATCTCCTAATTTATTTAGTACTTCTAAAGTATTCTCTCGATATGTCGCAAGCACTGCTTCTGCACGACCTTCTGCTCGTCCTTCTGCTCGTCCTTCTGCTCGTCCTTCTGCTCGTCCTTCTGCTCGTCCTTCTGCTAAACCTTGCTCTTTACCTTCGGCATGCCCTTCTTTACGAGCCTCTGCCTTTGCTTCCATCGTTTCAAAATCAATGTATTCTCCCCATGTCATATACCGATACCTCTCTTCCGGTGACGATTTTACTTTCGTCACATACTCATGTAACTGTCTGGTTAATTCTGTTGTTGCATTTTCTTCGGTACTGTTCTGGATGTATCTGAGCAGGGCATTCAGTTCGTCATCCTCATCATTAGGCGAACTGGTATTGAAATAATAATAATCCAACCCGTCCGGATAGGGAATGGTAACATCCTCTGCGCACATATTGCGGAAATGATATTTTGCTTTCCCCTTTCCGAAAGGATCATAATCCAGAATGTTAATCACACATAAATCCGGCAGATTATTAAAATCACTTTCACCCGAATACAGATTGTGGGCATCGATCTTTGCCTGATTGAACCGGTTTCGCTTAAAAAGATTGTCTGAATTTTTGTGATGTGGTTCGAAATCATAAACCTTTTCCGGAAGTTCGTTTTCTTCCGGTTTGTGGGGGAATGACTGCAATTCCACATCCATCCGGATACCTCGCTTGGTCAGACCGATTCCCGGAACAATTTTTTCGGCATGAATCCGTACATATCCGACTTTTTCATGCAAAAGCCCTTCGGCCAGCAGCCGTCCGCATTTCGGTCCGCATTTCAAATCAGATGCTACTGACAGTACCATAAAATTGTCAATCAAACTTAAGTCTTCAAAATCTTTATTACTCAATAGATCCTCCTTACCGGCGGAGCCATGAGTAATAATAGATTTTCAAAACAAATCCAACTCCGCCAACATATAAAATTATTTCTCTGTGAAAAATGTTGGCGAATGCCAAGATATTGCTGAAGATGTGATTTACAGCAGATGTTTTCACTTAAGATAGTTTGTATTATAATTTCAAAAGTTTTGTATGTCAATACGTTTTTCAAATATTTATAAACGAATTTTCGTTTATTTTTACAATCTTGCAAAAGGATGGTTCTTTTATCACGAGAAATGTCCCTATATCATATATTCGCAACTTCTTTTAGTAATACAGATTTGACAAATGCATTGATAGTCATATTCTTTTCCTGAGCTTTCATCGCTACGTCCCTATGAAGATCAGCACCAATACGGACATTAAAGCTGCCTTTAAATGCTTTTTCCGGTGTAATCTTTTTTATTGACACATTTCTGAATAATTGCACGAATGTGCATGGAATAAGTTTAGAATAGTTACTTCCCCTTAATTAAATAAGAGAAAGTAACTAAATAATTTAAATAGAAACAAATATATATATCACAATTTTAAACCGTTCTTAATTTCTTTCGCTGAGCAGCTTCGCTCTCAGACATGTATTTCACACCGGTTCCCAAAGCATCGTATACACTCTGGATACGCTTATTTAACATATCCATTGCATGCACCTCAAGGCTGGCCTTTTGATCGCTGCCCCACATCTCATGAGATAGAGTGACATGTCTTTCAATCACGCATGCACCAAGTACTGCTGCCGCAATGGTAGGCTCCATATTAGCCTCATGTCCGCTATAGCCCACCAGACAGTCAAAACGCTTGCGAAGTGTCTCAATCATGCGAAGATTCAAATCCTTGGTAGGCGCCGGGTACGCACTGTTGGTATGAAGTAAAATATAATCGCCATGTCCGTATTTTTCCAGTACTTCAACAGCGTGGTCAATTTCTTCCATTGTTGTCATTCCGGTTGATAAAATAACCGGTTTGCCGGATTTGGCAGCCTCGCTGATCATCTCATCCCTGCCGTTGGAAGCGCTTGCCACTTTAATATAGGGGATATCGTAGTTTAATAAAAATTCCAAGCTCGGCATATCCCAGGGCGATGCACTCCAGGTCATCCCCTTATCTTTACAATAAGCATCAATGATATCATATTCGGGCTTTTCAAATTCCACACGATATTTGTATTCCAGATAGGTCATGGTACCCCAGGGGGTTTCTCTCGGAACACTCTTTTGTGCTTCCGGAACCGCAAGCTCCGGATTTCTCTTTTGGAATTTTACATTGTTCCAGCCCGTCGCATTTGCCGCATCAATTAATTTCTTGGCAATATTTATATCGCCATTGTGATTGATACCGATTTCTGCAATCATGTACGGACGACTGGTTTCATTAACCACATAATCGCCAATTTTTATTTCTTTATTTGCCATTTTAAATGTCCTTTTTCTTTTTGTTAATTCATTTTACTGCCTCATCCGAAAAATATGCATCATCATATAAAGCCGAATGAGATACTGTATCTATTATATTCAAACAATTGTTTTTTTTCAACATGTTTCGTGGGGACTACTCTAATGGAATTCATGGGGACTACTCTAATAGAGTACCTTTGACAAGCATATATAAAAAAAGATTTGGAATAAAACCGCGCTTTTTCCAAATCTTTTTTACTCTCTTTTCTTTTTTTCACGTTCACCATTTAGGAAGCCAATGTTTCCGTTCTCAAGTCCAATCGTATTTTATCCGCAATTCTCGCAATGTATTCACTGTTTGTCGGTCTGTTTTTTCCTTCTGCACTGGAATATCCAAACAATTCCTGCATCGTATCCGTATTTCCTCTGCTCCAGGAAACTTCGATTGCATTACGAATGGCTCTTTCTACTTTCTGAGAAGTTGTTTTATATGTTTTTGCAATTTCCGGATACAATAGTTTTGTTACGCTGCTGACTACTTCCATATCCTGTTCCGATAAAAGGATTGCCTCGCGTATGTAATGATAACCTTTCAGATGTGCCGGTACACCAAGATCCAGCATAATTTTTGTGATGTATCTTTCCATTCCGATTTTTTGTTTTGTTTCTTCAACCATTATCATAATATCTCCCCTTTTCATTTAAACTGTTTCAAATTGTTTCATTTTCCTTGTTTCTGTAAGAAAATGTTTTTATCTGTTGTACCCTGCGCGGTTATAGTATAAATATATATTTTTTGTAGAAAGAAATCTATTGGGGGAAAATGCAAAAACTGCCTAAAAATGAACAGTTTTTGCCAAATCGTCATTTTCTCCGCTTGTTTTTTGTATTTTTTTATCAAAAATGATATATTTCACAGTCGTGCAACGTTCTCTTTCTTTTTTGATTTGTTAGTGTTAAAATAAAGAGGTTGTAATAAAATCTAGTGTAAAAGAAACGGTTGAAAATTATAAAGTTGAGAACAAGAGTCCAGAAAACAGGAAGTGTAAAAGACAATGAAAAAAAACATTAATCTAGGTATAATTGCAATGCTGTTTTTTTATGGTTTTATATTCTTAATAGGATATATTAATGGATATAATCCGTTCAACACCGGAAATTTTTCCAGATGGGATTCCGGATTGTATGCCACAATAAGCGAATCAGGGTATATAGTTGAAAAAATAGATAATACAGATGTATTAAATGGAACCTGCGGATGGTTTCCGCTTATGCCATTTTTGGCTTTTGTTCTTCGACTTTCGTTTGGACTTAGCTTTCATGATGCTTCCTTTATTATTTCATTTATAAGCACATTCGCTCTAATAATTACCTTTTTGAGTATTATAGATAAATTTGGTGAAAATAGTATATCAAAAGAATGGGGGCTGTTTTTTTTATTGTCTTTTACTGGTAATATCTATCTTGCAGCTGCGTTTCCTTTAAGTTTGTGTTTACTATTTATGAATCTTAGTATTTTATGCATTTTACAAAAAAAATATGTTCTTTCCGGATTATTCTGTTTTATATCATGTTTGTCCTATAGTACTGCATTTTTATATTGTGGGGTATTGGGATGTTATCTTATTTATGAATGCATTAAAGAAAAAGAGAGTCTTAAGAATTTTATTATAAAAGTTTTGAAAGCTCCAGTATTAGGATTCATGGGCTTTTTTACTGTTCATATTATTATTTTCATAGCAACAGGAAATATTAAAGCTTTTTTCTTAACACAAAAAAAATATGGTCATGGCATACACAACCCTGTTAAAACACTTTGGGGATTCTTAAGTAATATTAAAAGTGAAAATATAACTGCTAGCCAACAAAGTTTTATATCTTTCATTTTCTTATTGTTATTTATATTTGTAGTTGTGATTTTTTTTAAAGAAAAACTATATTTAAACAAAATATATGTAATTAGTTCTATTTCTATTGTGATTATATACTTTTTTTTGCTTATTATGGGTAATGGAGTATCTCCATATAGACAATATCTTATGTGTTCAGATGTAGCACTTATTTTAGCATCTAAACAAGTTGTTAAAAAAAATAAGTTAACAATAGCGTTCTTTTTAATTATTTCATCTTTATTTGCAATCAAAATGTTTTTTGATAGTGTTATTGTATAATTTTTAGATATATATGTGACAAAACAGTTCATAATAATTGACGTTTTATAAGTTTCCTTGTAAAAAAGCCTTTAGGTGGGCTATAATTATTATATTTGATATAAAATGTAGATAAAAGGAGAACATTCATGAAAATTGCCGTTGTGGGAACAGGATATGTCGGACTTGTTACCGGAACATGTCTGGCTGATTATGGAAATGATGTCATCTGTGTTGACGTCATACAAGAAAAAATCGAGAAATTAAAAAAAGGAATCATTCCGATTTATGAGCCGGGCTTGGAAGGCATGGTATTGGAAAATTATCAGTCCGGAAGACTGGATTTTACGACAGATATTCAGAGTGCACTGCAAAAATCAGATATCTGCTTTATCGCTGTTGGAACTCCGATGGGTGAAGACGGCAGTGCCGATTTGCAGTATGTCTTAGGCGTAGCCGAAAGCATCGGCAAGTACATGAATCACCATATTTATGTCATTGATAAATCAACCGTTCCGGTAGGAACTGCCAAAAAGGTACGTGAAACGATTCAGAAAGAGTTGGATAAAAGGCAAAGTTCTCTCACTTTTGACGTAATATCAAATCCGGAATTCTTAAAAGAAGGAACGGCTGTCGAGGACTGTTCCAGACCGGACCGAATTGTTATCGGTACGGATAATGATGATGCGGCAAAGGTTATGCGCGAAATGTATCTGCCTCTGGTAAAAAATACGGAATCCTTTATTTTTATGGATATCGCAAGTGCAGAAATGACCAAGTATACAGCCAATGCGATGCTCGCCACCAAGATTTCCTTTATGAATGAGATTTCCAATATCTGTGAGCTTGTCGGAGCAGATGTCAATAAAGTCCGAATGGGTATCGGAAGCGATCACCGAATTGGTTTCCAGTTTATTTATCCCGGCTGTGGTTACGGCGGAAGTTGTTTTCCCAAGGATGTACAGGCTTTAATCAAAACAAGTGCTGATTATGGATATGAAACAAGGATTTTAAATGCCGTTGAACATGTAAATGCAGATCAGAAAATGGTATTAGTCCGTAAGATTGTCAAAAAATATGGGGAAGATTTGTCCGGCAAAACCTTTGCTGTATGGGGACTTGCCTTTAAACCCAAAACAGATGATATGCGACAGGCTCCGGCCATTACACTGATAAAGGAATTGACAAAACGCGGTGCAAAAGTGAAGGCATATGACCCTAAAGCTGTAAATGAAGCAAAAGAGTGTTATCTAAAAGGAGTTACCAACGTAGAATACTGCGACAGTAAATACGATACATTGATTGGCGCTGATGCCATGATTTTGGTAACGGAATGGAAAGAATTCCGTGCCCCTGATTTTGATGAGATCAGCAAACGCTTAAATGCCCCGGTTATTTTTGATGGTAGAAACCAGTATAATGCAGATCGGTTGGAAGAACTGGGATTTGAATACTATCAAATTGGTGTGGGAAAATAAAGAACAAAGAGCAGCGAAAACAGAGAAAATATAGGATGCTGATATAAGAAAAAAGATAGAAAGGCAAACAAAACATGAGCAGAATATTAGTAACCGGTGGTGCCGGATTTTTAGGTTCGCATTTATGTGACCGGTTGATCGAGGCCGGAAATGAGGTCATCTGTGTAGATAATCTTTTTACGGGAAGTAAAGACAACATCAGTCATTTACTTTCCAATCCGAGGTTTACATTTATATGTCACGACATAACAGAGCCACTATATGATGTGGATGTGGATCAGATTTATAATCTGGCATGTCCCGCCAGTCCTCCGTTTTATCAGTTTGATCCCATTAAAACCGCTAAGACCAGCGTTTATGGTGCTATAAATATGCTGGGATTAGCCAAAAGATGTCAGGCAAAAATATTACAGGCAAGTACATCAGAGGTATATGGGGATCCTCTGGTGCATCCCCAGCCGGAAAGCTACCGCGGAAATGTAAATACACATGGTATTCGTTCCTGCTACGATGAAGGAAAAAGAATGGCAGAGGCTTTATTTTTTGATTATCACAGACAACATAACGTTGATATCAAAGTAATCCGTATTTTCAATACCTATGGTCCCAGAATGAATCCTAATGACGGACGCGTAGTTTCCAATTTTATTGTACAGGCTTTAAAAGGTGAAGATATCACAATCTATGGTGACGGAAAACAGACCAGAAGCTTTTGTTATGTAGATGATCTGATTGAAGGTATGATTCGTATGATGAATTCCAAGGACTTTACCGGTCCTGTTAATCTGGGAAATCCAGGTGAATTTACGATGTTAGAATTGGCTCAAAAGGTTTTGGAATTGACCGGATCTGATTCTAAGTTAGTGTATATGCCGCTGCCCGGCGATGATCCGACACAGAGAAAGCCTGTGATTGATTTGGCAAAAGAAAAGCTGGATTGGGAACCCACGATTGCGTTGGAAGATGGGTTAAAGAAAACGATTGCATATTTTAAGGGAGTTATAGATTAGCATATTTCTATTATTTCATTAAAGTCGTTCCTCACAAAATTCACAATCTTTGTAAAATGGCTGTCATTCTAACAGAAATTATATATCTTTGCCCGCTTCATACTTCGGTTTCCGGTATTTCTAAGCGGCATGCTCACAAAGTATATATTAAATGCCCAGTTTCAAAACTCAGACTTCGTCTTCGGACAGTTGAAACCGGGCATTATTTAAATCCGACTCAGCACAAATTGACATGCTCCGTCAATGGCAAGCACTTTCTTTCCGGCCGGAACAAAATAGCTGTCTCCTGCTTTAAAACGGCTTTTTTGCTTTTCTGTCTGAAGCATTCCCTTTCCCTCTAAAAATACAATGGCACTAAAGGATGTTTCATCCAAAGAAATCTCCGCTTCTTTCTCAACGGTATACAGAGTTGCCGAAAAGTATTTACATTCACCCAAAAGCTGTTTGGTATATCCTTTTCCTTTTTCTGCCTCTCCTGCCGGCTTACAGTCGCAGGGCATCACTGAAAAATTAAGGTTATCCAATGCTTTTTCCAAGTGAAGTTCTCTCTTGTTTCCATTTTTATCCACACGGTCATAATCATATAACCGGTAGGTGGCATTGGAGCTTTGCTGAATTTCCAATATCAATAGTCCCTCTAAAATCGCATGTACGGTTCCGGCTTTTACAAAGATAACATCGCCTTTTTTTACCGGTATTCTCTGAAGGACATCGGTCAATGTACCTTTTTCTATGTGTTCACGGCACTGCTTAGCCGTGATTTCTTCTTTAAAGCCCACATACAATCCGGCATCCTTTGCCGCATCCATGACGTACCACATTTCATTTTTTCCGTATTCGCCTTCTACGCTCATGGCATACTCGTCATCCGGATGCACCTGCACCGAAAGAGATTTTGTTGCATCAATTAATTTTATCAAAAGCGGGAACCGATCAAACGGCTTGCATTTCCAGCCCCATGCTTCTTTTCCAATCTTTTCCAGATATTGTGGGAATGTCATTCCCTTTGCATTCCCTTCCGTAACGATGGATGGTCCGGCACTGTGCGCAGAAACTTCCCAGCTCTCTGCAATGATATGTTCTTTATTATCCTTATTTTTCTTCCCGTATTTTTCATACAATCTGGTGCCGCCCCACAGATAATCCTTGTAAGCAGGCCCTAACTTTACAAAATCATCCATAGCACGAACCATATCACCGGTCTTTTGTCCTGCGCTGTCGCCCACAGACACCTCAATAAAAACAAAATCTTTTGCAAAAATATTTTTGATACAATGAAAGCATCCAACGGGAATAAAAACATTATCTTCACAGCCATATTCCCTGGTAATGCCATCCATGGTAATCGTTGCATTTCCACTTACAATGGAACAATGCTCACTTCTCTTTTCGTGCTTGTGAAGGGCAATCTCCTTACCCGGAAAGACAGTGACCTTACGTACCATATATCCGTCGGTTCGATTTAATGTTTCTTTGATCCCCCATGTGGTATAAAAAACATCTCCTTCATCAAAGATATCCTTCTGTTCTGCATAATGTTTATTCATAATTTCCCGAACCGCCTGGCTATCGCCTTTACGGGAAATATAAGTTGCATCTTTTGCATTTACCACAAGCAGATCATCGCATCCATTGACAACCACCAGCTTATCTTTGGTCTCATTGAGAACGGAAACATTGCTGCTGTTTTCAATAATAGAGGGGCCCTGCAAAGAGGGCGCATCATATTGCGTAACCATTTCCGTATTTAACAGACGTGACCAGCTAAACTGCGCACGAACTGCTTTTACCTTTTTTCCTGCCCAGTTAGCAAAGACAACTTCTCCCACACTAAGCGAAGGGATAGATGAAAGCCATCTTCCGGTAATCAAAAATGCATTGCCATCTAATCGGACACGGTCTATTCCCAATTGACATTTTTTATATAATTCCGGGGCATTTTCTTTTATCGCGGACAGGTATACCCCCGCTTTCATCATAAAAATTCCACTGTCTAGCAGAATTTCTTCCTCTTTCAATGCGGATTCTTCTGATTGTTCAGCTTCATTTGAGAGTGCAGATGCATTTGATCGTGCTGCTTCATTTGATAACGCTGAGACTTCAGAAGCATCATATTGAGAAAAAAACTCTACAACATTATTTCCTATACATCCAAAAGCACTATGCCCTTTTATCATTCCGTTTTTCATAACCTGCTGCCGATTGCAACCAACAACCACAACATTGTCATCCGTAAGAAGTTCTTTTGCAGCCAAAATCGTACCATTATAATCCCCATCATCAATCAAATGATCCGTCGATACGACTAACACATCTTCACCTTTATCAATACACAATGCCGCAACGGCTACGGCCGGTGCCGTCTGTCTGCCCATTTCTTCTAAAAACAATTGGTATGATAATCCCTGAAAGACCTGAACCTGTCCTTCCACGATGTAGCGGTATTTTTCATTGGTTATGATATAAAAATCATCACAAAAAGGAAGGTTTCTTGCAACTGCTTCCTGAAAAAGCGACCTTCCTTCTCTGATATTAATAAATTGTTTGGGGTAATTCTTGCGGGACAGCGGCCATAGCGCATCACCACTGCCTCCTGCTAAAATAACACATTTCATACGTTTTATTTGCGATTCGAATCTGTTAGCCAAATCGAATCATTCATACTTTCTTGTTATATACTTATCGTTTTGCTTGTTACTAATTCATTGATACGTGAACAAAATATTTTGACATTAGTATCGTTCCTTATAAATATTGGTCTTTCCCCTGCTCTTTTAAGGTTTCAACAACCGTCTTTACATCCTGTGCACGGTCTTTGGGGCAAACTAAAAGAGCATCTGCTGTCTGTACGATAATCATGTCGGACAATCCAATGGTTGCAATCATTTTGTCATTCCCATATACAATACAGTCTTTGGTATCCAACAATAATTGTTTACCATATGCCACATTTCCATTCTCATCCGCAGCTTTCATGATATTTAACATATCCAGACTTCCAATGTCATTCCAGCCAAATTCAGCGGAAATAACCAATACATTGTCTGCTCTTTCCATAATGCCGTAATCAATGGAAATTTTCGGAATAACCGGATAGACTTCTTCAATTACCTTTTTCTCATCCACTGTATTCATGGCATCGCCGATCTTTTCAAGACATGCATATATGTCCGGAAGCAATTTCTCCATATAGGACAAGATGGTAGAAGCTTTCCAGATAAACATACCACTGTTCCATGAATACCCACCTTCTGCAAGATATTTTTTGGCAGTTTCCAAATCCGGTTTTTCCACAAACTCTTCTACCTGAGAATATTTTTTGTGATTTACATCGCCGATTTCGGTCACACTATCGGCCTTTGCTTTGATATAGCCATAACCGGTTGCCGGAAAAGAGGGGTTGATACCAATCGTTACCAGTGCATCCGTTTTTTCTGCTGTTTCGATTGCGGCATTGATAATAGCGGTAAACTCAGTCTCATCTTTAATAAAATGATCCGAAGGCACAATTACCATCACACCATCGTTATGCTTTTTCACAATCTCCATTGCAGCATATCCGATACATGCCGCTGTATTTCTGGCTGCAGGCTCTGAAAGAATATGCTCCGGATTCATTTTGCCGGTTGTTTCTTCTGCCATTAATTTTGCCTGAGTCTCATTGGTTACGATAAAAAGATTTTCCCGTTCGATACTTTTGGCAAGACGATCTAAAGTCTCATTAACCATCAAATCTTTTCCACTTAAATTCAACAACTGTTTAGGTCTTTCTTTTCTGCTTAAAGGCCAAAAACGGGTTCCACCGCCTCCTGCCATAACTACTCCGAATTTGTTCATTTGTTTTCCTCTTTATTCTTTGTTCAATCCTTTATTTTATAATACGCTAACAAACGCATCATTTTTGTTGTTTCCGATTAAATTTACAAGGTCTTCCTGTTATCTTCCTATTATCTGCCATTCATACGGGCATGATCCACATTTTCTTTAAACCATTCATAGGCAAGCTTTACTCCCTCTTCCAGTTCAACCTTGTGTGTCCATCCTAACTCGTGGAGTTTGGTTACATCGGTTAATTTACGAGGAGTACCATCCGGCATAGATGAATTCCATACAATTTTACCTTCAAATCCAACTGTCTTTTTGACAAGCTCTGCCAGCTCTTTGATGGTAAGCTCTTTTCCGGTTCCAATATTTACATGCTGCTCACCATCGTAATTTTCCAAAAGAAATACACAGGCATCTGCCATGTCATCCACATATAAAAACTCGCGAAGCGGAGAACCCGTTCCCCATAATTCCACAGTGGGAGCATTCTGCATCTTGGCTTCATGAAATTTACGGATCATGGCCGGAAGAACATGCGAGCCCTTTAAATCATAGTTATCATACGGTCCATATAAATTGGTAGGCATACAGCTGATAAAATTATCTCCATACTGACGCTTGAAATATTTACACATCTGCATACCGGAGATTTTGGCAATCGCATAAGCTTCATTGGTCTGCTCAAGCGGACCTGTCAGCAAAGCATCTTCCACAATGGGTTGTTCCGCCATCTTAGGATAAATACAGGTGCTTCCTAAAAACAGTAACTTTTTAACCTTATAATCATGGCAGCACTTAATCACATTGCACTGAACCTGCATATTATCCCATGCAAAGTCCGCAGGAGCTGTATTATTTGCATTAATTCCCCCAACTTTTGCGGCTGCAAGAACAACCACATCCGGCTTTTCTTCTTCAAAAAAGGCTCTGACAGCCGCCTGATTTGTCAATTCTAATTCCTGATGTGTTCTGCCGACTATATTGGTATAACCCTTGGACTTCAGATTACGAACAATGGCACTTCCAACCAACCCTCTGTGTCCGGCTACATAAATTTTGTCTGTTTTGTTCATGTCATCTACCCTTCCTTAATTTAAATTTCTTGTTTTAACTGATTTCTTTTCATACCGTAGTAATCCATTGATATCATGGAGGTCAAATATCTTCTAACTCCAACATCATAATGATATGAGTATTAAAAGTAAATTTTAAAAAACAATCCAAACTATAGATTAATTTACTTCTATATTAAATAGAAAGCAATAGACAATTTTGCTACAAAATAGTAAAATATTGCTGTAGCTTTATTTGTACTTTTTTTGCATGTTTTGGGAGTTTTCATGAAAAGAAATCATTCAAATCGTATCATTTCAACACCATCCTCCTACGCCAAAGACCATTATCTTTATGTACAGGAGACCGGTACTTTACAAAGTTTAGAACCACATATTAGTCGTAGAGAACATCTACAGTCGCTTTTATTTTTTATTGTTATGAAAGGAAGTGGTTATTTAACACTGCGTGATAAACGTTTTCATATTCAGAGCGGCGACTGTATTTTTATCAATTGTCTGGATGAATATTCGCACGAAAGTAGCCCAAATGACCCATGGGAACTGGCGTGGGTACACTTTTATGGTAAAGATGCATTAGAAATATACCAACATTACACAGAACAAAATGGTAATGCAATTTTTCATCCCATGGATTCTTCTGCGTTTTTGACAACTCTAAACAACATATATGAAGAATTAAGTATGAAACATACCTGTTTTGAACAAAAATGCCATAAGTATCTGACTGATATTATTACTCTCTGTTATATCGAAAACAGTGATAGAACAAAATATGCCTGCGTATCAAACTTGGATAAGATAATTGCAGTCCGTGTTTATCTGGATGAAAATTATAATCGGGATATTGATTTAGACTATCTGGAAACCGCTTTTTTTATCAGCAAATTTCATCTATCAAGAGAGTTTAAAAAACTAACGGGTGTCACTATTATCAATTACCTGAATTCTCGTCGCATCAGCGAAGCAAAAAAAATGCTCCGCTTTACCGAGCAGTCTATTGGTGCTATTGCTCTTTCCTGTGGTATTCCGGATGTTAACTATTTCACCAAGGTTTTTGTAAAATACGAATCCATGACACCCAGCAGCTATCGGAAATTGTGGCACTAAATATAATTTGCAGTCATTGTTTCGATCATTGCAATCGTTCTATTTCCGTTTATTTGTTGTAGAAAACAGATGACTTTGCTATAATATTTATGGAAATTTTATAAATTGCGCTCATTTTTAGCGCAAAGGGGGCATTAATCCAATGAATATTATTCTTGATATACTTAACAATCCACTATTCGCCAGTGCCGCACTGGGGTGGTTTGTAGCTCAGTTTTTAAAAATGATTATATATTTAATTGTCAACAAAGAATTCCGCTTTGAACGTTTTTTGGGCAATGGTGGAATGCCCAGTTCGCATTCGGCAACTGTATGTGCGTTAGCAACAGCTACCGGCCTGCATTATGGTTTTTCAGGATTCGAGTTTCCTATGGTTGCTTTTTTTGCCATCATCGTTATGAACGATGCTATGGGCGTGCGTCTGGAAACAGGAAAACAAGCTAAAATACTGAATGACATGCTGTTAATGTTTAAAGAAATGCCACAATGGAAGCCTTCTAAGGCTCATGAACATCTGAAGGAATTTGTTGGACATACTCCCATTCAGATATTTGTCGGTGCATTTTTGGGAATCAGTATTGCGATTATTTACTATAATGTGATGTAGTTTATTGAAATATTGCAAGATTGTTGCGGTATTTCAGTCAGATTGCGATATTGCAAAATTGTTACGATATTTATGTCAGATTGCGATATTGCAAAATTGTTGTGATATTTATGTCAGATTGCAATATTGTAAAGAAAATAGATATGCGAAAGAAGAAGCTTTTTTATGCAAAGTAAGCCATTAACAAAGACAGCTGTCATTAAAACAGCTGTTTTTAGTCTGTTGATTATCATTATTACCTATTATGTGACCAAACTGGTGGTTCCAAAATTTTTATTGGAAAACTCCAGCTGGCCATCCACGTCTACTTTTACCCAATTTTATGAAATGGAAGAAAATACGGTTGATGTTTTATTTGTCGGAAGCAGTTGCATGTCTACAGCCGGTATTCCCCAGTACTTATATGACAAAAACGGAATTGTCAGCTATAATCTGGCATCTCCTGAACAGACCTTGATTACTTCCTATTACTGGTTGGAGGAAGCACTTCGTTTTCAGTCTCCTTCTGTTGTATTTCTGGATAATCAGATGCTGTTTACCTTTTATGAAGATGAACCACTCAATTTTAAGGAGCCGGGACAACGTAAGGATTTCGACTATATGAAATGGTCCAAAGTCAAAATGACCGCTGTTCATGACATTTGCTCTTTGGATTCATCTCAATCTGAATTAAGCTACTATCTTCCCATTGTGCGTTATCATGACCGTTGGAAAGAGCTTGGAAAACTGGACTTTACATATACCCCCAGTAAACTATATGGGTTTGCACCTCTTTATGGCAGCCTGCATGAAGAGGGTGAGCCCGATTTTGTTCCACTGGAAAATACGAATGTAGCTGCTAAAGATTTTTCAAATAGTACAAATATCACAAATGTTTCTATATCAACTACAGACGAAACCGCTTCAAAAACAGTTACTGCCACCGCTACATCAGATGAGACCATCCTGCCCCTGATGCAGGAATATATGGATAAAATCGTAGCCCTTTGCAAAGAAAAAAATATTCGTCTTGTTCTTGTAACCACGGTTGCTCCCATTCAGACACAAGCCCGCCATGATTTAACAGCTCAGTACGCAGCCGCAAACAATCTGACTTATTTAGACTTCAATACCAAAGAACTATACGAAGCAACGCAGATGGATTATTTCACAGATTGCTACGATACTCATCATATGACCATTTCAGGCGGCGAAAAAATTTCGGATTATCTGGCTGATTTTGTACTTTCCGAAGGTCTTGCCACTCCGAAAACTTCATCTGATTTTGAAAGCACGAAACAATATTATCAGGATTTTCTGACAGATTTATATCAATAACCTTTCAGAAGCAATCTGTGAAAAAGTTGCTCTAAAATATTATCTACAAAGAAATTATCTAAAAACAGATAATTAAAAAACATACTATATACAAAGGAGAAGAACCATGAGCTTAACATCATTTGAATTTTTTATTATGATTGCATGCACCGTTTGCCTGTATTATCTTCTCCCACTGAAATTCCGCTTTCTTGCGCTTCTTGTTTCCAATATCTGGTTTATTTTGCAAGCTGATTCTGTTTTTGCTCTTGTCTGTATGCTGATCCCGGCTTTTGTTACGTATGCAACCGCTAACTACATTGGTAAATGCCGTGAGAAAACTACAAATACCACGGCAATCATATCTGATATTGATTCAAAGCGCGTTAATAATCCGAGTATAGATACGAACATATCCAAAAATAAATCGACTAATATAATTGAAACGAATAAAACAAATAATACAAATAAAACGAATAAAACGAAAGAAACAAATACAGCAAACAATAAGAAAATCAAACTCGTTTTGACATTATCAATTATCTGTATCGCAGGATTTCTGATTGTATTAAAGGATTCGAATTTCTTTATCAATACCTGGAATCTAATGGCAGGAGCTCTTCACATTCCGCTTCGATTCCCTCAGGTTCATTTTACGGCTCCTATCGGAATTTCTTATTATTCTCTTTCCTGGATAGGGTATCTTCTGGATGTCTATTGGGGAATTGCAACAGCAGAAAAAAATATCCTGAAGTTTTCCGTCATTGCCGGATATTTTCCGCTTTTAACTTCCGGTCCTATCATCCGATACAAGGACTATTCTGCTTCCATTGTCACCGGACACCGCTTTGATTATGAGAAGTTTTGTTTTGGACTTCAGCGTATTTTATGGGGTCTGATGAAAAAACTTGTTATTTCATCACGTCTCGCAGTCTATGTCAATGCCATTTATGACGGAAACGGTTATAACTGTTTTGTAGGAACTTATGTCTTGCTGGCAATGGTTTTGTTTGTTTTCCAGCTCTATACCGATTTTTCAGGTTGCATCGATATCATCATCGGTATTTCAGAAATGCTCGGTATCGATTTGCCGGAAAACTTTGACCTTCCTTTTATTTCCCACAGTCTTTCCGAATTCTGGAGACGTTGGCATATATCCATCGGTGCTTTTTTAAGAGATTATATTCTGTATTCCATTTTGAAATCAGCACCTTTTCAAAAATTAGGAACATTGTGTAAAAAGAAATTTGGCAAGAAAACCGGCAAAAAAATACCGGTCTGGTGCGGTATGTTAATTTCCTGGTTTTTAATCGGTTTCTGGCATGGCGGATATTGGAACTACATCATTGGGGTCGGCCTGTTTTTCGGAGTTGTGATTATTCTCGGTGAGATGATTAAGCCTTTGACAGACAAGCTCATTACCGTATTAAAAGTAAATGTCGATTCCTTTGGTTTTCGCTTATTTCAGTGTATCCGCACATTTTGTTTGTTTACATTTGGCCTGTCTTTTTTCCGCTCCTACGGCGGCTTTCTGGAAGGTCTGAAAATCTGGCGTTCCGCATTATTCGAATTCAGTCCCTGGATCTTTTTTGATGGTTCCCTTCTCTCTTTTGGATTGGATGCAAAGGACTGGCAGATTATTGTATTCTATATGATGGTTTTAGCCATTGCAGGCATTATACGTTATGTGAAAAAAGTTCCCATTCGGGTTCTGATTGCCAGTCAGCCGCTGCTGTTCCGCTGGATTTTATACATTGCACTTTTTGTCAGTGTCATTTTGTTTGGCTGCTACGGTCCTGGGTATGACGCACAGGCATTTATTTATCAACAATTTTAACAAGTAGGAACAATAGGAAATAGCACAAATATTCCTTGTAAACAAGAGGACAGGGAGAAACAAAAGCAAATTGTTGCAAATACAGTACAGATAGTTATACCATAAATTTAATGAAAACGAATTTCAGATATGAGGAGCAAAGTCATATGAAAGAGTTAGAATATCCGTTTGATTCTGATTATATTTTAAAAAAGAAAAAGAAACTTCGCCGGGAACTTTTGGATACCGACAGGACTTTTTTAATGAAAAAAATAGCTGTACTGGGCGGTTCGACCACAAGTGATATTGTAAAAATTCTGGATTTATTTCTATTAAATTATGGTATCAAGGCTGAATTTTATGAATCCGAATACAATCAGTATTATGAGGATGCCATGTTTGATCCGCCGGAACTTTTAGACTTTGCACCGGATCTGATTTTTATCCATACCACCAATCGCAACATTCGCTTTTATCCAGAAATGTCCGATGACGAAAATACCGTTTCCGAGAAGTTAGCCAATGTTTACCATGAGTTTGAAGATATGTGGGAGCATCTGTCCGATCAATACCACTGCCCCATTATTCAAAATAATATGGAACTGCCTTCCTATCGTCTGCTCGGCAATCAGGATTGTGTCAATCTGCATGGACGTACCAATTTCATTTTAAAATTAAATGATTTATTTCATCAATATGCACAAGAGCACGAAAGTTTTTATATTCACGACATTCTGTCTTTATCTGCCGGCTATGGACTGGATGCATGGTCAGATCCTTTTTACTGGCACATGTACAAATATGCTTTGTGCGTTCCCGCCATTCCCACCTTTGCTTATAATCTGTCACATATTATCAAAGCAATTTACGGGATGAACAAAAAGGCGTTTGTCCTGGATCTTGACAACACGCTCTGGGGCGGTATTGTTGGCGACGATGGTATGGAAAATCTGGAATTAGGCCAGGAAACATCCATCGGTCAGGCATATTGTGAATTCCAGTCCTATTTGAAAGCACATAAAGACATGGGCGTATTACTAAATATCAGTTCCAAAAACGAAGAAGAAAACGCTTTTTCCGGTCTGTCTCATCCGGACGGTATTTTGAAAAAAGAAGATTTTATTGTTATCAAAGCTAACTGGGAACCTAAAAGCATCAATACTGCTACCATAGCAAAAGAATTGAACATTTTGGAAAACAGTCTGGTATTTGTCGATGACAATCCCGCTGAAAGAGAAATTATCAAAAAGCAGCTTCCATCGGTTGCAGTTCCGGAAATTACTTCTGTTGATCAGTATATTCGTCAGATTGACAAACATGGTTATTTTGAAGTTTTAAAATTATCCAAGGATGATCTGAATCGTAGCAATATGTATAAAGCAAATGTGGAGCGAAATGCTACTATTCAATCATTTGATAATTATGAAGACTATTTAAAATCGCTGGAAATGAAGGCTGTAATTGGTCCGTTCGAGCCCGTTTATTTATCACGAATCGCACAGCTTACAAACAAAAGCAATCAGTTTAACCTGACTACCCGCAGATATACACAGGAAGAAATTTCCCAAGTCTTAGAAGATCCCACGAAGCTTTCATTTTACGGAAAACTGGAAGATAAGTTTGGAGATAATGGTGTGGTAACAGTAGCCATTGGTCGTGTAGATGCTACCATCTGCCATATGGAACTCTGGCTGATGAGCTGTCGGGTCTTAAAACGTGACATGGAACTTGCATTATTGGATGAAATCGTAGATACTTGTATCAGGCACGGCATCAAAGAAATTCGCGGCTATTATTATAAAACAGCCAAAAATGCCATGGTAAAAGATTTTTATGGTAATAGTTTGGGATTTGAAAAAATATCCGATGACGGAGAAAATTCTGTATGGAGTTTTGTTATTCCTAAGCATTATGAAAAGCGCAATTGTGTAATTGATGTTAATTAGAAAGATTAAACGGTATCATGGAGTCAAAATACCTTTTGACCCCAACATCACATAAAAAATGAAAGAGGAAATACATATGACCAGAGAAGAAGTTTTTGAAAAATTAAATGAAGTATTTCAGGATGTTTTCGACGATGAAGAAATTATCGTCAACGATGAAACAACAGCAGATGATATTGAGGACTGGGACAGCTTAGAACATATCAATTTGATTGTGGCTGTGGAAAATTGTTTTGGCATCAAGTTCAACATGGGCGAAGTAACCACCATGAAAAATGTCGGTGCCATGGTTGATTTGATTTTGAGTCGGATTTCATAAAAAACATCTCTCTTGTTATCCAGATCATCTTTTGGTCTAAAAACAAGAGAGATGTTTTTCTTTTCTATGCAATCTTTTCCGATACATGCTCTAACTCATAAAGCATCTCAGGATCAATATCAATACATGTTTGTGTATCTCTATTTCCTGATACATCCCACGCCAATGTATCATTCAATATCGTACAGGAATTCATAAAAAAATCCTTATTATTAAGTGGCTCAAATACTTTTTTCGAAAGTAAAGGCTTTACATCATAGCATACAATTTTTCCATCTTCAAAATATACATATACTTTATAATCTTCACAAGGAACAACCTGAACAATATTATGAAACATAATACCACCACATTCTCTTTAATTATCATTATTTGTTTCTATGCTACTTGCACCGGAAGAACCGTCCCCAGCGCCATCTTTTCCCTTGACAACATCAATCAGATACGGCGGTCTGTTTCGGGAGGCATCCAACGCGCGCCAGACATATTCTCCTAAAATCCCCATCATTAACATCATGCATCCAAAAGAAAACAGCACAACGCACATCAGGGAAGCCCATCCTAAAATAGGCGTACCTACGGTAAATTTCTCAACCAGTACACAAATCATCCAGATGACCGATGCTAAAAAAAACAATACACCCATTGTGGACATGAAACGGATCGGAAAATAAGAAAAACTGAGCATGGAATCCATCGCCAGTTTTATTTTTTTGGACAAAGTCCAACGTGACACGCC
This sequence comes from Lachnospiraceae bacterium, assembly GCA_017626095.1. Classification (GTDB taxonomy): domain Bacteria; phylum Bacillota; class Clostridia; order Lachnospirales; family Lachnospiraceae; genus UBA2882. The sequence goes on along the minus strand of JAGAJL010000012.1, from coordinate 98,122 downwards.
GACTTCACGGTCTTTTCGATGGAAATATACATGGTCCGTCTGAAATCCTGCCCACAAAACCTGCAAAGTCAGGGATGAATTTTTCTCATCCAACAGTTCCAAAACCTGAATAACCTGTCGATCCAACAAGTAACAGTCGCATCCTCCAACAGGCATCTTGTCATTAACCAGTTTATGAATAATATGATAATACATGCTGGCAAAAAACTTTTTAATCGGATTTTCATCACGGGAAGAACGAACCGCCAATACAACTTTATTGCCTTTTTTCCAGCTCTCGTACATATCCAGAATGATTTCACTGTCTTCCTGTAAATCCGCCTGCTTTGTGACCGCACAATCCCCTGTGCAGACTGACAATCCAGCTAAAAGTGCCGCATGTTCACCAAAATTTCTGGAAAGCTTTACACATTGTGTATGACCATCCATTTCCCTTATCTGATTCATGATTTCCCATGAATTGTCACCGGAGCCGTCATCCACAAATACCAACTCGTAATCTCCAAGCTTTCCAAGAATTTTTTCTTTCATATCCTCATATAAAAGCATTAGGGTATCTGAATTATAATAAACCGGAACAACGATTGAAATTTTACTCATGTTGTTTTACTTCCTTTATAAATTCTTCGTAATCGCGAATGTACTCTTCTCCGTCATAATGCTCACTGGCAAGTACCAGTAATACCGAATCCGGTGAAAAATCATACATGTCTTTCCAAACCATCGTTTTGAGATACAGTCCCATACGCGGCTTGTTTAGTTCAATGATTTCTGTCTCATAACCATTGTCAACCTTCACCTTGCTTGTCCCACTGACATTAATCAGTACAAACTCCGTCTTCCGGTTTGCATGCTGTCCGCGAATCACTTCATCGTCCGAACCATACATGTAAAACACGCGCTTAATGGCAAAGGGCACATCCATGCCATCTCCCTCAGCAACCACCAGATTGCCTCGTTCATCACCATATTCATTAAAATTAATGATTTCGTATAATTCACTTAGTTTTTTCATAGATTCTCACTTTTATAAAAAATTATTCAAAATAGTGTACTATCATCGATATTATTCAAATTACCTGTACTATCATCATTGATATTACTCGAAAATAATAAAAAAAGTTTTTAATGTTCGTTTTCATCTGCAATCATATTTGAGCCTTTATCAACTGACAATAACACAAATCATTCATCATAATGACTAAAATGCATTGATCGCATCAATGACGTAATCCTGCTCTTCTTTGGTCATCCCATTATACATTGGAATTGACAGAACCTCATTTGCCAAAGTCTCAGTAATCGGAAAATCGCCTTCCCTAAAACCAAGATAACGGTAAGCCTCTGCTAAATGCGGCGGAATCGGATAATGGATGATGGTTCCGATTTCTTTTTCATTAAGATATGCAATCAGACGGTCTCTATCTTTACAACGGATCACAAACTGATGATACACATGCGTTGCTCCATCAAGCAACTTCGGTAATGTAATCTTATCGTTGTGCAATTCTGCCAGATAGCGAGCTCCGATTGCCTGTTTCTCAGCAGTCAGCTCGTCCATATGTGACAAACGCACCCGCAAAAGCCCTGCCTGCAATTCATCCAGTCTGGAATTTGTTCCGACAACTTTGTTGTAATATCTTTTTTCACTACCGTAATTGCGGTATATTTTCATATCCTTTGCAATATTCTCATCATTAGTTACAATGGCACCACCATCACCAAATGCTCCAAGATTTTTGGACGGATAAAAGGAAAAACAACCAATATCCCCGAATGTTCCGGTCATCTGTCCACGATAGCAGGCTCCATGAGACTGTGCACAGTCTTCAACCAATCGCAAATGATATTTTTTGCACAAGGAAACAATCGGCTCCATATTAGACGCCTGGCCATATAAGTGCACAACCAGAATCGCTTTTGTCTTGTCTGTAATCTTTTCTTCTATTTTAGCCGGATCAATCTGGTAATAATCATCCGGTTCCACAAAAATGGGAGTTGCACCATTGATGGTAATCCCCATAACGCTGGCGATGTAGGTATTACCCTGCACGATAACTTCATCACCCTCGCCTATACCAAGTACGCGAAATGCAAGCCAAAGCGCATCCAATCCACTTGCCAGACCAACACAGTATTTTGCCCCGGTATATGCAGCAAATTCTTCCTCAAAAGAAGAAACTTCCTTTCCGAGTACATACCAACCGCTACGCAATACTTCTAAAGCCTTATTCTCAAATTCATCCTGATACTGAAAAAATCCCCGGTCCATCCGGTTTGGCATAATCTTCATAATGCATCCTCACTTCGTCCTGCCAAATTATGGTAAATATCTATCATAACTCTATCGTGAAATACAATTCTTATATTCTTCTTCATACACAAATCTTGGTGTAATATACCGAAAGTTACAATTTATTTTACCATTAGAGAAATGACTCGTCAAACTATACTGTTTTTCACGAAAATCAAAAATGTTTTATACTGTTTTTTCACGAAAATCAGAAATGTTTTATTACTAATCTTAACGAAAATCAAAAATGTTTATTTTTATGGAAAGCTCTTTTTCCTTATGTTATACTTGAAACTATGAAAACAGTAAGTAAAAGCAAACAAATTATGATCAATATGGCGGCCAGCATGGTATCCACTTTGGTCAGCCTTGCGATTAGTTTTGTATTATCGCCGATTATCATTGACAAACTAAATTTTGAAGCATATGGTTTTTGGACTTTGGCCAATGACTTTGTCAGCTATGCCAATATTGCAGCTATGGCATTAAACTCCATGGCAGGTCGTTTTATTACTGTCAGTCTGACAAAGGGAGATTATGACAACGCCAACAAGTACTTCAATTCCACCATGTACGCCAATATAGCCATTGTGGCATTTATGTTCCTGCCATGCGTTTTTGTTGTGACCTTTTTAGAGCATCTGGTCAACATTTCACCTGTGCTGATACCGGATGTGAAGCTGTTATTTGCCCTGACCTTTTTAAACTTTATGGTCACCATTATCAGTACGACCTTTTCAACCGCAACGTTCGCGGCCAACCGCTTGGATTTACAGGCATTTAGAACCATCGAATCCCAGATTCTTCGTTCCGCTATTTTAATTATTACCTTTTTCTTTTTACCAATTCATGTAAGTTACATGGCTCTGGCAACTGTCATCGCAACCGTTTACATGTTGATTTCGTATATTCATTATACAAAGAAATTAATGCCGCAAATTGAAATCAGTCGTAAACATTTTTCCATGAAAAAGGTCATTGAAATTCTTTCTGCCGGAGTTTGGAACACCATCATGAGAGCCGGTCAGACTTTGACAAACGGATTGGATATTCTGATCACCAACCTAATGATTGGCGGAGAAGAAATGGGATATGTCAGCACTTCAAAAACCATCGCAGTTGCAATCAATACGCTTTACGAAACCATCTCTGCAGTCTTTACCCCATCGCTTACCATCAGTTATGCGAAAGAAAATAAAGAAGAATTATTGCAGGATTTAACTTCTGCCATGAAAATGACAGGTTTTTTTGCCAACATTCCGCTATGCTTTGTCATTGCATTTGGTATTCCGTTTTATACACTATGGCTGCCCCGAACCGATATGGCGTCAGACCATTCCGTGATCATTATGATTTATCTGCTGACTGTGCTTACGATGTTTGGAACCATTGTCGGCGGTGTTATCAGCCCTTTGTTTAACGTCTATACCGTGGTCAACAAATTAAAATGGAATTCTTTGATTACTCTGTACATGGGTATCGCCAATACCATTATCGTGTTTATTTTGTTAAAAACTACCAACTTGTATGTCTATGCAGTTGCCGGAACATCTACTGTCCTCGGCATCATTAAAAACCTTACGTTTACACCCATGTATGCCGCACATTGCCTTGGCGTTTCGAAGCGTTCCTTCTATCCGACCATTATTCGATACGTCGTTGTCAGCATTGCTATGTGTGCTGCTTTCTGCGGTCTGTATCTTGTGTTACCTACAACTAACTGGATGTGGCTCTTTATTGATATTGTCATCTGCGGTGTGACAGGCTCCGTCATCAATATTTTATTCTTATTTGGTCAAAAAGAACGTGCCATGCTTTTGGATGTTGTAAAGAAATATGTGAGAAAATAAACAGTATTGTATTTAATGCATGATTGATAATAAGTCAAAATAGCAGTTTACTATAATGCAAATTATGATACAAGTTATGATGCAAATAAAGATAGAACCAAATAGAAGACTAAATCTAACAAGGAATTTTTTTAAAGAACAAATATAAAGGAAATATCATGGCTAAAATCTTAGGTGTTGCCAGCACCCCCTATCAGTTGCTGGTTTTCTTATTTATCAAAGATGCATATTTATCTGAGGATGAAGTCGATCTGATGATTACAGACAAAACCGCTTCGATGGAAGATCTCTATCAAAGCGGACGTTTGGATTCTTATTTTCATAAGGTCTTTTTCGGCGATGGCAGAAAAATCAAAAATCCATATAAGAATGCCTTCGTCACTTTTTTTGAAAGCTTTATTTATAACCATACAACCGATATCATTCTGGATAAACCCTTGGATTTTTATGACGAAATGTATTTTGCTTCCCCCGGCCTTCCGGATGAAATTGTAAAAGAAGTAGCAAAATCTTTGATTAGAAAAAACAAAAAACTGGTTTTTCATCGTTTTGAAGACGGTTTTGCAAGCTATACCAAAATACCCGCCCATGTAATCAATACGGATTTGGGTATCAAAATGTACAAAACCATCTGGCACTATGATGTGGAAAAGATGGAAAGAGATATGTGGTTGTTTGAGCCGGATATGGCTGAAAAAAATGTCACTTTTGAAAAGAAACAAATCGAAAAAACACCTGAACGTATCGAAAAAATCATTTCCACTGCAAAGGATATTTTTCAATTTCAGGTACAGGTTCCTGATGAGAAATATATCTTTTTGGGTCAGGGCACTGAAAACGGAATGCAAAATTCCAAGACTTATCAGCGTTTGATCCGACAATTCCGGGATCTTGCAGGTGATGACAATTTCATCTTAAAGCCGCATCCCAGAGGCGAACATGATGATTTTCACGGCGAATTGAAGATTTATAAAGACAGCTGTCCTTTTGAGTTAGCCATCGCTTCCGGTAAATTTGAAGACAAAACACTTATTTCTTTTTATTCTACCGCCTGCGTTTCCGGCAAACTCTTATTCAAAAGCAAATGCCGCATTATCTTTTTATATCCGCTTTCCGAGGATTCATTTAATGAAAAGTGCGACTACGAAGATTATTTTTCTGCTTTCTCATCACTTTGCGACAATGTATTTATCGCAAGGAGCTGGGATGATGTCAAACGACTTTGCCAAGACTAATTTTTATATCTGTTTTCCCTTTTCGGATTTATGTTCCCGATATTTATAAAGCGAATTTTGAAAAGGATATTTTAATATAATGATACAACAAATAAAACTCTGTATTCAGATTTGAGTACAGAGTTTTTCTTTTTCAAAATAGCTTAGTCCGTTTTAGGCTAAGCTATTTTTGTGATTATTATTTATTTGAAATATTTCTTATTCATTTGTTTTTTCCAGATAACAGTCTCCGGAAGTATCATTTTTATATGCACAGGTATAGACAACACCGGCATATTCAAATGTTTCTCCCACTTCCAACACATCACGCTCAATCATATAAATACAATCAGGGGCTTTTTGTGTAACATCGGATGCATCTTCTTTTATCAGATGTCTCAGTTTTGCCTCCGGATAATCCTTTCTTAGCATAAGCCACAGCGGATAATCATATCCGTCACCGGAAATGATCAGTCCGATATCTTTTGCCTGATCATTTTGTGCCAATTCAATCATCTTCGCATAACCATCTTCTCTGTGATTGGATTTGAAATATTGATTGATGCGATTTTGACAACCACCTTTTACAAATTCTACGGCAGGCTGCAGATTATAGGACACAGAAGGAACTGCAAGCATTGTTGCCAAAACAATCAATATGCCCAATACTGCTACCGTAACAGGCTTTTTCCAATGTCTCATAAGACAGTAAAGCATATCTACACTCATGATGACCGTCACTGCCAATGCAGGATACATCAATCTGGTTCCCCACGGCTGCCAACGAAGCAATGCCATAATAAATCCCAAGGACAACCATGCGGATATAGCAAAGCCAATTGATAATTCTTGCTTTATTTGATTTCCTCTACTTGATATTTCTTGGATTTTTCTATGAGATAATCTTTTGAAGACGGCTACCACAATCATTCCAATCAGAATAACTCCCGCAATGACAGCAAGATATGCCACAAAAGCACTTGGTGTCTTATCATGCGAATACATATCATCGCCCATGTTCATATGATGCAGAAAATCAAATCCATGAAAGGCAATCGCTTCATGATTGACTTCAACCTGCAGCTTCTCTCCCGCTCCGATTGCAATGCGGTAGATAAAACCATTTAGTGGCCGATAGTAATTCTGCGTAATCAGCATAGAGAAGTTTTTCAGAATATTTACAATGATATATTTTACGTTTTTTGTAGCAACCATGATATTTCCACTGGCGGTGCTCGTCATCAGACTGCCACTGGAAAGAAACGTGCGAATCAGTGTTTCTGAAATAGTCACAACAATACCGGCAAGTGCAATTCCCACACAGCCAATCAATTTCTTGAAATCATCTTTTTTTCTAAGCCGGGCAATTAAGAGCCAGGGCATAAACATAACCATGGAGGCACACACACTTGTTTTTGCAAGGTAAGCATATCCCACCAGTAATCCCAGCATGACTATATCCAAAGTCTGCTCCGCATTCAAAATGATTTTGTCATAGCAGATCACATCCAATAGTTTGTATACAAAAAGAATAAAAATCAAAGCGGCAAATAAATCATTTTGCGTAGTAATGCTCTGCGAAATTGTCAGCGGCATCAACATAAAAATGAACGCCCCAAAGAAAGAAAAAAGCTGGTTCACTCCAAGTTTTTGGGCACATTTATAAATAAAGTAAGCGGAAGCAAACATACAAAAATACTGAAAGAAATTCAAAAATGTATCATTGCCGGACAGTAACATCATGTGTAAAAGATTGTATTCCGCAAAAACCGGCGAATACACCTGTCTGTCAATATTGGTAATGTAATGTGCAACACTTTTATGGTCAATCCAGTATCCGATACGTGCCAAATGATATGTCATAGAATCATAATTATACGGAACTGTAAAAATTGCTCCAAACAGCAATACCAAAGATAAAATACCAAGAATAGCAAGCATAATCCAAATAAGTGCTTTTTCGGATTTGCTTTTTTCGCCTGTATGATTTGCTCCATTTTGAAACATTTTTACAACAGAAAGCTTCTCAAGTGTTCGTTCATTTTTGTTTTTCCCATATAAAAAAGCAAATATAATTGAAATGACTAACCATGCTACAAAATCTACAGCACGTGTCATAATATGCAGGATACTCAAAAGATTAGTCAGAATCAAAACAATAGCTTCAAACAATACAATTGTCCGAAACCAAACCTCTGCTCGTTGCATTTTCCCATAACCTGCATTCACTTTGCAGCTTACATATTGAAATATCATATAAAAAGAAATGATGAATACTATTATCATTTTTGTTTCCTCAAATTTGAATTATTATTTTGGCTATATATTCGGGCCATTTTCTCATGATTTGCGAATTCCCACAAATCATACTTTTGTTTAAGCACAAATAGTATGATCTTTTAATCTTGTATCTTTTTTAATTATATAGTGGTAAAAATTTTTGTCAATTTGTTCTCTCAGTTGGGATGCGCACCTTTTTTCTTGCCAGTTTCGCTTCCCGGGACATACTTTTTCCCTTGCTTGCTCTCTCTGGTATGCCCTTTTCTTGCCAGTTTCAATTTCCGGGGCATACTTTTTCTCTTGCTCACTCTCTTGGGTATGCCCCTTTCGGGTTTCTTATTCATTTTTCTTGCCAAATTTGCTTCCCGAGGCATACTTTTCCCTTTACTTGCTCTCTCAGGTATGCCTCTTGCGAAATTATTTACGTTAATTGACATACTTTGGCACACCAAGGGCATCCTACTATCATCAATTTTACATGGTAGATTTCAATTTCAAACTAATGTATAATATTCCAAAGGAATAACCCATTTTATATAGTACTTGGAGTTATATTAAATAAAGAAAAAGAGATAATTGATCGTATACTCTCACTGTCTCCCAAAAAGGAAAGCAAAAATGCAAATTTAAAAGGAACAAAGATGACTAACATAATCAAAACTGATAAAACTAATATCACTGGCGAAACTAACCAAACTGGCAAAACTAACCAAACTGGCGAACCAAACAACACTGACAAAACCACCACAAACAATTATATATCCGGACGCAAAAACATCCTGATCATCGGCATCCTTTCGCTGATCTGGTGGGCACTTACTTTTATCACGGACACAAAAATATTTACCGGTGATCCTCTCAATATGAGCAGTCTGCCCATCGATACTGATGCTGTTTTTTTGATGCAGATTCTTTCCAAAATTGTATTGCTTGGAACAATTGTCGGGCTTCTGTGTTTTATCTCTTATGGCATCCGTCATCGTAAGCTGTTATTTGCTTTTGTCATTTATTTTGCCATATATCTGGGAATTCTTCTCCTGAATTATCCCGGTTATTTCATGAGTGACGATACCATTATTTTGGGTTATGCCACCCGCTATTATCCGGTCTACTGGCATAATTATCTGACCAGCATTTATTACATGATTGGGCTTTCTTTGTTTCCGGCTTCCACAGGTCCCATCATTTTAAACGATTTGATTCTGGCTATGGTTTTTTCCTATATTTTCTATGAAACTGACCGTTTATATACTGCAAAAATAAAATATGTCATTGCTATCGCCGGTCTTTTTCCTTTTGTGCTCTTATCTGCCGCCATGTGTTTTCGACCGGTATTGTATGCACCCTTTTTCCTGTTTTTCTTTGCTTTTCTATTCTTTGAAAAACAGAAAAAAGCTTCTTTTAGCATACCAAAAAGTATTATGCTTTCTCTCTTAACCGCCTTGCTTTGTTTCTGGCGCAGTGAAGGGATTGTTCTGATTTTGTTCTGTTTTGTGTTGATTCCTACAGTTTATGGATTGCCCCAAAAAACAGGTCAAACTGATCGAACTGTCCGTTTTCAATGTAAACACGCACTCTGTTTTTTACTGGTATTTATCATCTCGTTTTCTTTGATTAAAATCCCCCAGACTAATGGGGAGAAGAAATATTACGGAAGTGACTATCTGATTATTTCCACCATCCGTCCGCTTTCCCTGATTATCCACAGAGAACAGACCTATGTGGGTGCCGAGGAAGATCTTGCAAATATTGATGCTGTTATTGACTTGGATTATATCAGTTACGAAACACTTTCGTGCAGTTCCTATAACCGCTACAATTCTGATCACAACAGCGGTCATTTTACCGAAACCGGAGCAGATGCCGACACACAGAAAGCCTTTTTAAAAAGTGCGGTCAGGCTGATCTGGAACAATCTGGATTTATATATTGCTGAACGTCTACAACTGTTAGCAGTGACTAACGGATACTATGACTATAATCCTGCTATGGTAATGAATTTAAAGCCGGTTACTACATCTGAATTTTTATCCTTCCAGGCTGACCGGGAATATGGAAAAGAACTGGTAAACGGTAATGCACGATGGCATTATGAAAGCAGTCAGGATATACTGCTGTTTTTGTTTGAACATGGCGGCGAAGCATATCTGATTATTTTGTTTTTTGCCGCAATCTTTATGTTGTATACGTTATTAGAGAAAAAGCTTTTTTATTTCTTTGCATTTGCTTCCCTGATAGCAAGAGAAGCAGTCATTTTTCTGACTGCTCCTGCTTCTTTTATCCAATATAATTATCCGATGATGTTTGTTACGGTATTTCTGCTTCTTGTGATGTTTGTTTCTTCCTGCGAGAACGGATTTTTCCGAAGCATAAGAAATCAGTTATCCAAAGCTGCTTCAAAGCAGAAATAAAGACAGCCGTCAGAATACTCATAAGTACAAATGTTGCGAGTATCCACAATATAGTATCCGCATGAAAGGGCGACAGATTTTTCTCAGAAAGTCCCAAAATTCTTGCAAAACGGAAATGAAGAACGTAGATTTCCAAAGTATACTGACCGATATATGCAAAAGCCCTTTGTAACCATCCTTTACAAAAATGTGCCACGCCGTAAAAGCAGGCAAAAACACCCAAAAAAGAGGCTGTCATCTGGATAATGAGCGAGGTCGTATCCGTTACCACCACCATGTCATAGGCACATACCAGATAAATGAAAATAAGTGTGCACAACATACAAAAGATATTACTAACTATGTGATTATTCCTAATGGATTTTATTTTTGGGGCTCCATCTGCTCTGCCTTTCATACTAGTATCATCACATTTTTCAACATACTCATTCATAGTTGTCTGTTTGATTTTATCTAATTCATCTACTTTGTTTTGTCCAATTGTATACTGCTCTTGTCCATCATCCAATCCATGAGTTTTCCTTTTTTGTAAATACGGAAGAACATCATAAGCCACCAGATATGCCACAACATAAAATGGCAGATAACGCACTGTCAGACTGGGGCTTAAAAAGGTATTTCCGCTTCGAGCCTGTAAAAAGAAACCGGAATAACAGATAAAAATAACCAGACAATATACAAGAAATCGGATTGTTTTTTCCTTGCGACCTACTTTATTAGGGCCATGGCAATCCCTTTTTTCCATTTCATCTTGGCTACCAATCGTTTTAGATTCATTTTCAATTGTATGTTGTCCATCCACAACATCATGCATAGTATCAGTTTCATTTTCAACCGCACTTTGTGAAACCACAGCGCCATGCATACTTACGGTATACGCAGAATAATCGGCAAGATATGATGCTATCATATGAACAAGTGTGATAATCCAAAGTGTCGCCAGAAACCAGAGCCCATAATCTAAATGAAACAACTCTGTTTTTAGCTCCTTCAAACAATGTGGAAACGAAACAATTATCATCCATGTAAAAAAGGGAACCAGATATGCTACACTTCTCTTTCCAAAAGTTTTGGCACTTCTTTTTAAATCAGGCTTTTGTTCCGGCTCACCATGTTTTTGTCCTGCAAGATATCCGCTCACTGCCATAAACAACGGCATCTGAACCGCTGCAATAGCATCATATAAGTAAGGGTCTGCTAACCCATTTAACACAATGCAATGACCCAACATAACCAGTAGAATGGCAAATCCCTTAACAGCATCTAAAGAAATATCTCTATTCAGTTTTGTAAATTCTGCATTTACTTTGACATTTCCTGTCATGCTTTTCATTTACTCTTCCTCCCGGTCATAAACCTCGAATAACAAATCCGCAAGCTCGCCTTCAATCATTGGTCCTGTCATCTTTCCTTTTTGATAGGTGTCGTAGTGTCCGGTATCATAATATAAGAAAATCAAATCATCTTCACCGGCTTCTTTTTCAATCTGTATTTCATATTTTGTAACCTCAGGCACATTTTGAAAACAGAGAGGACAAAATCCGTAGTCCGTCGTCTCAGAACCAATCAACTGCTGTTTCTGTAAACAATTTCCATTCTGATCACATAACGAAATCATGTAAACACTATCATTATACGCTCCCGTCAGGTTACGTACCTGAAATGATATGATAGAAAAATCTTTTTCACTCTCAAAGGTCTGTGTAATGCATTGTCCATCGGATAATGCCGGATATTCCTGTGCCTGGAATAAAAACTGGTCGACACTGACACTGACCTCAACATAATCCGTTTTCGCTAATTTTCCAATTAGAATTCCCAAACCAAGAATTCCAAATAATATAACACAGAGATTAAATACTATTCTATTGTGTTTTTTGTTTTTTTTGTATTTCCTATTATTTTCAAAAATATTTGCAGAAAGCAATGATTGTTTCTTTATTATGCCTTCTGAAAAGATTGATACATCTTTCTCCACAACCTTTTCTGCAGTAATTAATGTATATTCCTCCACAGCATCATCTGCAAGAAGCAATGCATTTTTCTTTATTCCACTTTCTGTAAGATGTTTCATTTTCCACATCGGTAAGCCTAAGGCAACCATACATCCATTTAAATACATCGTCCCGATACTGTAAATCGTTGCAGATTCCCAAATCATCTGAAACAGATAACTTCCTGTTAATAAAAGCAGTAAAACAAATCCTTCGACCGGCAATCTTTTTTGAAAGAAAGAAACAACAGCAAAAATACTGCACAAAATTGACATCAAATAAAAAATCTGGGTCCATAAAAGAACCGGATCTCTGTGAACTCCGTAGACAATCTGCCAAATCAGACCATAGTCACTGCTGATATTCAACTCCGAATGGTAACCACCCGCACCATCCGCATAGGTATTGGACAATTTGCGCATATACAGCTTTGCAATACCCAAAGCTCCCAGTTCGTCTGCACGCTCCTTTAGCAGCGAAACAGTCGCATCTTTTTTCTCCTTCGCAGTAAGATAACTCATGGTTCTTTGTTCATCATTTGCATTAAAAGAACCATCCCCCAATTCGTTCAATCCCATAGCAATCCAATGTGTCAAAGGAAATGCCGTATCTGTTTCATCAAATGCCAGATAGTGATCTTCCACGGCACCATAAATGATTTTTGTGCCTCCAAATGAGATACAAAACAGAAGAAGAACAAGGATAAAGCTTTTTAGATTTATCCGTTTTCCCCTGCAATACAGGCCGATAACAGCGGCAATCAGTGCAATGGCCACCGTTGCACGAAGCTTATAACCAAAGTAAAAGATAATACCGGCTAATATAGTATAAAGTATTTGCTTTATATGATTTCGCCTTTGTTGCTTCAAATCATTATCTGTGTCTATCGTTTCTTCTGTTTTCGTTTCTGATTGTTTTATGTTTTCTTCGATTGCTACAACTTGAATTTCTGATTGTTTTACATTTTCTCCGATTGCTACTTCTTGTTTTTCTACTTGCTCTTCGTTTTCTCCAATTGTCGCTTTATGCATTTCTGCTTGCTTTGTTATTTTATCATTTTTCTCACATATTAAGTCATAAACCGTATATAAAAGATAAATCCCCCAGATGGCAAAGGCCATGGAACAGGTATTGGTATAATAAAACGGAAGCCAGACATAGCTTAAAGGATTAAAGACCATGTAAAGCAAAAACAAGACAGCCTTTGCTTTTGAAAAATATTTATTTAAAAAAGCATAACAGCCGGCAAATGCAGCATCTACAAACAGAACATTGATAAACTGTAAAACAATGACCGCATTGGAAAAATCCTGCCTGATCAGACCAATCATACGAAAGATTTTAATAAACCAGTGCGTCATGATCGTCATAGCGTAGTTATTGGCATAACGGGCAAAATATCCCTCCAAATCCGTTTCCTGTATTCCCGGCTGACTGAAAAGAGCAATGGCTTCATCTACTACTTTTAACGAATCATAGCGTATCCCGGCTTTTGCAAGCATCACAAATACCATCTGCAGCACGAACATACATGCACCGGTCATCATGGCAATTTGTTTTAGTTTCTGCTTTGGTAAAGAAACAAGCTTTTTCCCCACAATACGATATACCATGGTTAAAAGCATGACTGACAGCAACATGCAAATTCCGCGCAGAATAACCGGCAGTTGCTCAAAAGCACTGCAGCCACCGTTAAACCATACAAATGCTCCCATAATTAGCAAGTATATGGAAAATATAGCAAAAACTGCCATCGATATGGAAAAAATAAAAAACCGGATTCCCCGATAAAACTTTGTCTGCATATAATATATTCTTTCCGTTCTTTTCTGTATTTCTATAGTTCTCAGATTTCTGTTTTCTGTTCCATATTTCTCTGTTTATGTCTTCTACGCTCCGCCGGTTGTTTGCCGCGGGGTATGGCCTTCTCATTTTTATCTCTCATGCCCCGCCAGTTACACACTATGGGATATTTTTCTCTTAATTCCATCTATCATCACACAAGCAGCAATTGAGACAACGATGGCTACCAACTTTTCAACAGCATAAAGCATTTGTAAAACCCAGTCCGGATACTGCATGATCCAATTCATAAGATAATTGTCTAAAAATCCGAGAACCATCATCACCATAACCAGAATAAAATAGTGATAGCACAAAATAGTTAGCGTATGCTTACCAAGTTTTGCTAAAATGGAGCAGATTTTTTCTGCTTTTTTATCCAGTAAGTTCATGATGACCATTAATAAAATAGAAGAACTGATTGCCGCCGTACACATCAATGTAACACTCTTTCCGGTATCGCTCAGCGATAAATTATAGGAACCGTTGAGCAGTCCTGAAACGATACAGATGATAAAAAGGAGCACAATGACAACACGCCTTATTTTAGGAGAAATCTCCAAAATTAATTTTTCATCATTCTCATTAAAAAAATCTATTTTTTTGAGCAGATTTCCGGCCAACATCATCAAAAGGAAAAACGGCATGATATCAAGACACCAAGGCAAAAGAACCGGCACGAAATAATGATATCCGGTTGCAAAAAGCGCATAAACAACTACAATCAGCACTACTTTTTTTTCATTTCCTTTATATAAACGATAAAAGCCTTCCAACATGATCAACGCTACAAATAATGCAGGCAAAAACCAGGTCGGTGCATTGAGATTAATCATCAGATTCGAATGATAATCTGATCTTATAAAAATCTGATTTCGACCATATAGAATTCCAAAGAGTGACCTGACAACAAAATCCGAAGATAAATTATGTGTCAAAACCCTTTTTATTAAAAAGAACAGAAATAAAAAAAGATTGACCACCAGATAAGGAATTAGCAGACGTTTTGCTTTCTTTTTTACATAGTCAATATACGTCCCATTATCCGGATGATAGGTGTAACCGGACAATAGGAAAAAGGCCGGCACAAAAAACATGCCGCCCCAAAAATTTACGCCGGGTATTCGAAGTTCGCTATGATTTAATACTACAATGAACATGGCAACAGCCTTTGCGGCATCAATCCAGTTCTTGCGCAAAACATTTTCTTTCATATCTTCTACAATGCTTCCTGCTTTTGTTATCTACTGCTTACAATTTTCAATATGTTTAAGAAATGTCTTCTTAAGTTTTTTCTATCTCAGTTTTTTCTTCTACAGTTTTCTCTTCCCCAGTATTACCTTCAAATAATTCCACAACCATATTCGCTATTTTAATGCCTGGTTTTTCAACAAATTTATGCATCAATACAGCCAGAACCGAAATCAGTAAAACCGTCAGAAGTACATTAATGAATGCCAATAAATGATAATTTATTTTTCCATACCATGCGATAAACAATCCGCTCGAAAAGGTACATAGGATTGGAAAATGCAGCAAATAAAAACAATAAGTATATTTGGTAAACCAGGTCAGCACCTTGATGTCCAAAGCCTTCGGCACAGTTTTCAAATGTAACAGCGCATATAAAATCATAGGTGCAGCCACATTATAATAAAACATAACTTTGATGGGAAAGAACTGATAAATGGTTCCTTCATAATGTTCACCGATTGGCGGAAATGAGCCTAAGAAAATTCCGCATGCCAAAAGCAATCCCATAAGCCACCGCTTCGTCGAAAACTTTGCAAGCCATTTAGGCTCACAATAGGTCAGATCACAAACTACCATGCCTAAAATCATGGAAAGAAAATCCGAACGGATAAAGGCAATTGCCGCAACCGCATAAACGATGTGGCGCCATTTTTTTTCTCCGAACAGTAAAATGATGACAGCAACCATTAGAGTTCCGAAAAACTCATAAAAGATAAACCAGATGGGCCCATTATACTGATTAGAGCCATTGATAAAACAACCGATAAAAGCCTCTTTCAAGGCTCCTCCCAAACTGGGTGCAAAGGTATTGTAATTGCCTGAAAAAACCTCCGAATGTGCTAAAACAGATGCCTCCGCGTTCTGATACAAGGAAAGCTTCATCAGAATATAGACCAAAAGATTGGCAGCCACAATCGGAAATACCAGTCGGAAATATTTTTTTATGGCTCCGGATTTTAAAGATTCTTTATCTTTGGTCAAAAAGAAACGATATCCAACAAAAAATCCACTTAGCGCCAAAAAAATGCGTACCGCAAACTTCGCTCCGCACAGAATATTGAGAGGCGTGGAACCGATAAAATATTCTACTTTCGGTGCATGATAATATTCCGGTAAAAGGCAATATTCACCGGGATAAAACAGATTTACAAAATGAAAATTAAAGACCATAAAACAGGCGATGACTTTGAGCCCGTCCAAATAGCCAAGTTTTTTTGCTTCCTGCATTTTTATCTCTTTCTAATAATATTTCTATCAAAAATCATATCATTCGCACATATTATTTCATGGTATCTTACATACCAGTTATCACGAAATAATTACCAGATTGTACGTCCGCCATCCAAAATAACGGTTGCCCCTGTCATATAAGAGCTTGCCTCAGACAGCATATAGAGCACGGTAGCCGGATATTCATCCGGTCTGGACATTCTTCCCATGGGAATTAATTCACTGATTTTTTGGACAAATTCTTCATTTTGTCCGTTTGCAAGAGATGCGGGGCAAAGTGTATTCACACGCACACCGCATTTTGCCCAATAGGTCGCCAAATATCTGGTCAGTCCCATGATTCCGTGCTTTACAACGGAATAAGAAACAGGTTTTACCGTCTGCTCTTCTTCCGGCACGCCTTCTTTTTTATAAATATTCTGATTGGGTGAAATTACACCGTAATCCGAAGAAATATTGATGATAACGCCTTTTTTCTGTTTTTCCATTTCATAACCAAAGACCTGGCAGCAAAGAAAAGCTCCCGTCAGACCAACGCGCATATCATCTTCCCAGATATCCAAAGGCAGATTATGAAAGCGCATAGCTCCGAGATTTTTGGATCCGCCCTCTACTTTGGGATTGTTGGCGGCATTATTAATCAAACCGTCAATATGTCCGTATTTTTTAAGTAGCTCATCCCGGATGGATTCTAAACAGGAACGGTTGGTAATATCCGCAACACAGGTTTCTATGGCACGGTCCGGATACTGCTGCAAAAATTCCTCTTTTACCTTTTTTAGCGGCTCTTCAAATATATCTAAGAGAACCGGAATTCCTTCGCCTTCTAAAACCGCTTCTGCGTGTCTTCTTCCGATTAATCCGGCTCCTCCCGTAATGATGATTACCTGATCTTTGATTTTAAACTGGTCAAATATTGACATGTACAATTTCCCCCGTTTTCATAGATTCTTTGATTGCCAAAGCCATCTTCAAACTGACAATTCCGTCTTCTAAAGTGATAGCTTCGGGCGTATGCTTTCTGATACTGTCAAAAAACAGCTTTAATTCCTCAATAAACATATCGTTACGTGAAAATTCCGGAAACTCTGTTGTTTTGGTTTCATCCTTCACAGTTTTGGTCACGGTGTTCTTAATTAAATCAGCCCGGATTTTGCCATGCTCGCCGACTACTTTGATAAAACGGGAAGGAGGACTTTGATAAAAGTCAGCATGCACTCTGGCTCCCAAAATCTGCCCATCATAATCCAAAGTAAAAATGCCATCACAATTATCTTCGACATCGATAGATAAATCGCCCTGCGTACCGCCAAAGGCGTAAACCGTAAGTGGCTTTCCAAATAAGTAATACAGATAATCCATTTCGTGAACAAGCTGGTTGGTTACTACTCCGCCACCCATGTCTTTTCGTGCCATGTAAGTTTCTTTATAATCTTCGTATGTGTGCATTGTGGTAAGTCTTTCCCCCACAACCGCCTCCACGGATAAAATACGACCAAGTTCTTTCTTTTGAAGAGTCTCTTTCACAACACGGATTCCGGGATGAAAGCGGTTCTGATAACCCACAAACACCTTGACATTGTTTTCACGAATTGCCTCTTTTAATTCATCCATACCCGTCATGTCATCCGAAATCGGCTTTTCCAAAAACAGATGACATCCGGCTTTTGCGCAGGCTGTGGCACAGGCAATGTGGAGGTTCGTCGGATTGGTAATAAAAGCGACCTCCGGTTTCTCGGAAAGTGCTTCTTCCAGCGTAGAAAAAGAAGTAATATGAAATTCCTCTTCCAGACTGACATTTTCCCGAATTTGCATCGTGTCAGAAAAGGTTCGCTGCAGGCCTCTGACGCGATATGCAATGATTTCTGCCTCGTCTCCCAACACTCTTTTTATATTTCTCAAATGGCGCTGACCGATACTGCCAAGACCAATCATCAATATCTTCATGATTTTACCTTCTTCTCATCATATTCTTTTATCATATTTTTATCATTTTCTTTTCATTTGTTTATCAGTTTCACGCAGATCTCTTACTGAATTTTCCCATTCATCTTCTCTGCCTTCACGATTCGTTTTCTCATAGATATATTTTATTTATCGTGTTCTATTTATCGTATTTAATTTCATTTTCGATTCATTTTTCCGTTTTCTATAGTTTCTTTCTCAGCAATTTGTTCTTCTTTGAATTGCAGTTTTTCTATCATTTCTTCCTGAATGGCTAAGGCTTGGGATAATTTCTTCATACGCTCTGACATCCGTGACATGCTTACCGTCAGTCCAAAGATAATAACCAGCGAAAAACAAAATCCCAGGAAAAAAATCATATTCACCGGCGCCCAGATACCCAGCGCATAGGACAACTTTGTCAAAAGCACAGGAAAACAATCTAAGATCAGCACAAAGAAAATCGCAATCAGCCAGGATAACGCATACTTTAGTTCCAACTGACGCTTGCGAATCATATTTATCATAACCGCCAGGGCAATCACCAAGAACACTGCAATAATAATCTGAATTTTTAACGTCATCATATTCTGCCTGTCCCCTTTCATTTTACCTTTTCCATTTTATCTTATTCATTATTCATACGATTTTATTTCACAATATATCTTATCCATTTGTTCATTTGGTTTTATTCCAAAATATGTCTTATCCGTTTGTTCATTTGGTTTCATTCCATAATATTCCGGTTGATTTCTTATTTTCTAAGCATCTCCAAAAAGATAGCAAGGCTAACCTTAATCATGTAATAAACACTCTTTAGTGGTGAAATAGAAGATGTTCCTTCCATACGCTTTCTCATAATAACCGGATATTCCATCACTTTTTTTCCGGAATTCATAATGGCCACTACACTTTCCGGCTCCGGATAATCCTTGGGATAGGATTCACTGTACATAGCAAGAATGTCCCGGTTTATCATACGCATACCGGAAGTCGGATCGGTAATTTTCTGTCCTGTCAAAAGCTTGATCAATGCCGAAAAATAGCGTATTCCAAATCGCCGCATTCCGGTGGACTGAAACCCCTCTTTTTCTAAAAAACGGGAACCAATCAGCATATCGGCATTTTGTTCTATCATATAATCACGCATTTCATGCAGGTATTTTGCATCATGCTGTCCATCTCCGTCGAACTGGATGGCATAGTCATATCCATTTTTATATGCATATAAAAAACCGGTCTGCACAGCTCCGCCAATTCCTAAATTAACCGGCAAATTCAGCACATGAAGATGATGTTCTCTGCAAACGGAAAGTGTATGATCTGTAGAGCAATCATTGATGATCACATAATCAAATTCCGGTGCATGCTCACAGATATCCTGCACAGTTTTTACAATGCTCTTTTCTTCATTGTACGCCGGAATAATGACAATACTTTTTATTTCCATAGTTTCTGATACTTTCTATTGTTTCGATTCTTTGTCGTTTTCTTCTGCCTTCTTTTTCATAATAGCTGATTCCTGAGCCAGAATACCAATTTTATATTCCATCTGGGAAATCTTGATGGACTGGGAAAACACCTTGACCAGCAATAGGAAAATCATAGCCAGATAAATCAGATTAACCGGTGATTCAATGCCCAGAATACGTGCTAAAATCATAGCAAGCTCAGGGAAAATACTCAATACCACAACGATCAGGATAAACATAAACCAGTATATGGCGTTTTCAATTTTCATCTGTGATTTCCGAATCTGATGAACCGCATAAACGGCTGCCAGAAAAGACATCACAATCAATAATATTCTTAAGTATAAAGACATTGTTTACCTCTTTCTGAATCCCTGGATAAAAAGAATGGAGAAACTCATCAAAATCATATATTTCATGGATCTGGTAATATTAAGATAGCTTTCTCCTGCCACTCTTTCATCCATCTGTACCTGTACTTCTTTTACCCGGACGCCTTTTTTAATCAGGTAGGAAATGGTATCGGGCTCCGGTCCGTAATTAATATTCAAAGCAAATTCTTTGATGATATCCCTGTTAAACATGCGCATACCGGAGGTCGGATCATTCAATCGGAATCCGGTGGACAATTTGATAAAAGCGGAAATCACATTACTGCCAAGCATTCGCAAAGAATGCGGTTTCTTTTGGGTTACAAAACGAGAACCGATAACAATCTGAGCGTTATCCTTGTCTAACTCTTCTGCCAATTTTCCGATAAACTCCGGGCGGTGCTGTCCGTCTCCGTCAATCTGGATGGCAGCATCATAACCGTTCTGCCATGCGTAGCGCATGCCTGCCTGTACTGCACCGGACAGTCCCAGATTAATCGGTAAATCAATCAGATGAAACCCTTTTTCTCTGCAGATTTTTGCCGTATCATCCTTCGAACCGTCATTGATTACCACATAGTCATATTGTGGATAATTCTCAATCAGATTATTTACGACACGTTCTATATTCAGTTCTTCATTATAAGCGGGTATCATAATGAGTATTTTCATTTTCATCCTCTTACCGTTTTATCATTATTCTCAATCGCGATATATCAATTCTGCATATATCTCAATTTTGTTTCATTTCAAATAGCTATTATCCAATTTTACAATTTTCTAATTCTTAATTTGGAACAAACAATTACAAATCCTGACTATCATCCGGACATTCCAAATATTTCTCAAACAGATTTCACAAACAGTTATCCGATTTTTGCCTTCACAAATTGCATCAGCACGATCAGGGTTCTTTTTACTGTGATGAAAAAAGCACCTTTCATCTGATTTTCTTCCAAAGCCCTCTTTCCCTCCTGAAAGGACAGAATGTAATTTTTCAGTCCTCCGGAACTGGTTCCTCCATAAAACATGTGTACCAAAACCTCGGGGATATAGGAAAGTCTGACTTGATTATCTTTTAAAATCCGAATCATGAACTCATAATCTGCCGCAATCCTATAATCCGTCTTATAAACACCAAATTTGTCATAGACTTCTTTTTTTAAATAAAGTGTAGGATGTGCCGGCATCCAACCGTCGCGAATGGTCTTTGTGTTGCCCATTTTCCATTCCCGGACAGGATTGTCCTGTTCATCCACATAATATAAATCTCCGTGGACTCCATCAGTTCCTTCTTTTTCCATAACAGAAACCATATCAGACAAAACATGAGAGTGGGAAAATTTATCAAACATCGGACCTATGATATCACCGGTTGCCATGCGGATTCCTTTGTTCAGTGCATCATAAATACCGTTATCTTTTTCCGATATCCACTTCACTTCCCGTTCCGGCCATCCATAAGAAAAATCCTTTTCCAGTTCCTTAAGATATTCTACCGTTCCATCCGTGGAACCACCGTCCACAATGATATACTCCAGTCTGGGATAGTCCTGATTTTTAATACCTTCCACCACTTTTTTCAGATGTCTGACATCCTGATAGGTGGTTGTTATAATTGAAATCTTTTTATCACTCATCTGTCTTTATCCTTTGCTCCGAAATCAAATGACATAAAATACCGCAAATGGCATTTTCCACTTTCTGAGGGCTGTTTTCGGATTTTGTCATCAGGGCATTGGGCACAATCCACACATTATCATCATCAATATAGGTTTTCTCAAGATCGGAAACCAGATGAAATACCATGGTTTTTTCCGCATAGGCCCATCTTTGAATCTGATGTCCTTCTTCATCTATCTGCGCTTCCTCTTCCACATTGCTTCCCGGATAAGACGGTTCCACAATCAAAATGGGGATTTCCCCATACAACTCTTTAATCTGAGGAATTAACTTAGTAATATGTTCCATGGTCGCATCCAAATCGGAATAAACCTCATAGGAAGAAGGAAATACCAAAACCGCATTGGGCTGTTGTTCTCCTTCGGGATCGATACGAATCTGTTTTATTTTATCGGGCAGTTCCTCTTCGTTTTCACAATATACCACCGGATGAATCATACCAATTGCTTCCAAATCTTTATCATCACCAAGATAGTCCGGAACAATATGAAGCATGGTTGTCTTTGATGCGAGTTCATCGAGTGCAAGATCATAAATATATAAGGTCACTTCATAATCACCGGGATATGAATTTGCCGGAATTTCAAAACGGTCGTTACGGCTATTTCCAATCGGAGCATCCCAGTGAAATGCATAATTGTTATGGTTGATGCCATAAACCACCGAACTATTATAAATATCGGTCCCCTGCGATTCACATACATAAATATCATCCGGCAGATAAAAACGGATCAACGGCTCATCCGCTTTTTTTGATAATGTTTCATTTACACTGTCCAATTGCTCACTCTGAGCATCAACTGTTTTTTGTATCGAATCAATTTCTTCTTTTAGCTTTGCATTATCACTTTGTAGCATTTTAATAAAAAATGCCTCCGTCACACAGCATATGACAAGTAAAACAGCAAGGATTACTGTAAAGATTCTCTTTTTAATCATATCGCTACCTCATATAGGAATTATTCATTTTGAAAGAAACCCATTACTTTTAGTTTACAACAAATTCCCATAAATAGGAAGATAAGGAATAAACAAGTCACAAAAAAGATATAACCGGTAGGTGTCGCATAGCTTTTTTCTGTTTCATTTGACAAAAGGAACAACAAGGAAGAATCTGTCTTTGTGGTCTCAGAATCCCTGACGATTTCCAGACTGCCACCCGGATAAGGGGTGTAGCCATACATATGATAACGCACAAATTGCAGATCACTATCCGGACTTCCTGCTACTTTCTGTATGGAAATCACAGTTTCTTTTTTCGGTGTTACCGTCTCAAAATCATAGATTCCAGCCCCATTATAACCACTTTGTGCCGCAACAATCTGCTCTTTAAAATAGATTTCCTGTCCGTCTCTGCTACCAAAAACAATCTCATAGACCGAATCATTTTCTTCGCCCAAAGGATTTCGCCACTGGATTACCAGATGATTACAAGAGCCATCCAAGGTCAGATTTTGGATTAAGGTCTCCCCGTCATCCACCCAAAACGGTTCATTGGCTAAAATCTGTGTTGCCACTGTTTGTGACTGATGAAACGGCTGATTTACAAAAACAGGATATCTGCAGATACTCCATGCGACAAATGCAAAAGCTGCAGATAACCCCAAAATCCAAAGCCATCTATTTTGATTTATAAATGCATTTACCCGTTTTGATTGTCCAAGAAGTATATTATTTTCCTGCTTTATGCATCCGTTATCTTCCATCATCTGCATACCGGAAAGTCCCAAAAACAGCATAATCGGCATAAACGGAACACTATACTGCTCGGATGCTTCCCATATAACATAAAACAGGATTGCTCCAAGCAACACAAGGAGAAAACAGAAAAGCTCACGATACCGCGATACATGAAATACGTCTTTATTACAACCCGCTTTGAGCATCACCCCAACGGATATCAAAATGCCCAACATCAGAAACAGATAATACCCCTGATGCCAAAGAATGAACAAATCCTTATGGTTTCCAAAAAGCGCATCATACAATTTTCCTGTTTTGTATCCGTCTGAAAGAAAGGTCGTATAACCGTTCATCCCATCCCCAAAGGTTCGTTTTACCTTTGTCAAAACCAATTCTGCATATCCTTTTATTCCCATCGTCTGCAGTTTTTCACGCATCCGTTCCGAAACCGCAGCCTTTTTTTCCTCTTTCGTTGCAAAAGAAGCTGTAAATTCTTCGTCCTCCGCATTATGTCCGCCAGGCGGTGTCAGCGACATCATAATCCAGTGTGTTGTCGGAAAAGCAGTATTGGTTGTGTCAATTCCTACAAATTTTTCCGTTGATACATGAATAAGCTGTAATGATAAAACAGCAACCAGCACGATTATGATGGTCTTCGCTGCCAGTCTCTTTTTCTGCGCTACTCCGGTAACTAAGCGAAAGATAACCAGTATCATGGCCGCTATAGCAAAAATAATGGCTGTTGCACGCAGTTCATAACCTATTCCGAGCAAAAGCCCTGCAATGACCCATTTTATGATCGTTTGAATTTTTGGGGTTTTCTCTGCACCTATTTCCGCTCTTGTTTCTTTTCCTGTTTCTTTTCCTGTTTCTTTTCTTGCTTTTTCTCTTCTTTCATCTCTGTTCTCTTCACTTATTACTGCTATGGCTTCTTTTATTTTTCTTTCTTTTTCAGTAGTTTCTTTTTCATCAAACAACAGTACCAAAAACCCCATCGTAAAAATCCACGACAACGTTATCGTATAGTAATAGGATACCCCCAGATAAAGAAAAGGATTACAAAACAGCAGAAAACGCATTCGACAAAGAAGTGCTTCTCTTTCCTGCTCTGACCTTATTTTTTTCCCAAACAGGGATTCTTTATGAAATTTTTTCAAAATAGAAATCAGAAGAATAAGCGATAAATCCATCAGAATCGTATTAAATGTGTTAAACAGAAGCGGCCTGTCCGCAACCGGAATGTTGAAAATGTTTGCCAAGTGAACCAGAACTGCCGTCAGAAATACAAACAGATTCTGATTGGGATATACGGACAGATAATAATATGCCTCTTCTGCAACACTTTTTTGTTCGGCAAGAGAAGCCGCCGCACCGATGACAAATCCGCTGTCCCACTTATAATAGCTACGAATATAAAACAGAAAAAAAGCCTGTATCAATACAAAGACAATCCACATCCCCAGATTGATACATTTAATACTTTTTTGCGTACACTTTTTTAAAAAAGGCCCCGCGATATGAAAAAGAAACCCAAAAAAGAGCAGAGAAAGCCCTGCTAAAAAGATGCGCTCTGCTTTATTTGCAAATGAATAGATAAATCCGGCATCTGAATAAGAATCAAATCCGTTTACAAACAGAAAAAACAGTACAACAAAAAGGACTGCCATTATCACAATGACAGACATTCTGATCACTTTTTCTGTAACTGTTTTAACTGTGTTTGTTTTCATGCTCATTAATTTGCGTTTTTCCTACATCAATTTTTATTTTGCGGCTGACGAATTTGCTATTCTACTCACAGACTGTATGACAACGTCAGCACTTAATGAGCAATTTATTGCGAATTTAGTACTGTTACGTTGTCATCCAAGTGAGAACGCGTCTGTGATAGAATGGCAAATCCGTCAGCCACAAAACGAAAACAATCCTTATTCCTGTGAATGGTCAGTTTGTTGCAATACTTTTTTATATAATTCCAGATATTCCTGATATCGTGTGTGCTTATCGTAGTTTAATGCCTGTTTACGACAGTCGTCCTGTGAAAAAGTCTTCGTACCATCCAAAACATCCTTTACCGCCTGTAGCAGACCATCATAGGAAGCTCTGTATACAACAATTCCACTCTTATCGGAAACCGATTCTCCGCTGCCGCCCGTCTGATAGGTAATGACCGGGGTACCGCATGCCATTGCCTCCAAATTAGTGGTCGGAAAATTATCCTCCAGTGTCGCATTTACAAAAACGGTTGCTTCCTGATAAGCTTTGGCTAACTCAGCCTGTCCGTTGGTATGAGGCGTCAAAATCATCTTTTCACCAAATTCCTTTGACAGTTCTTTGATCTGCTTTTTGTTGACACCAATCAGATGAATTTTGCAGTTATTTGGCAAATCTCTCGCAAGCTTTTTAAAATAGTTTAATCCCTTCCGGTGTTCCCACACATTGGCAACTCCCAAAACAATCGGATAAGGCTGCTTTGTTTTGATATCAGGATCTTCGGACGGCTTAAAAATATCCAGATCAATTCCGTTATATATAACTTCTACGGGGTATTCTTTTAAAAAGGACTCCGCAAGCTGTCCTTTTAACCACCTGCTTGGTGTGACAATTGTTAGATTCTTTACACCACAAAAAGCTTTTCTCTTTCTACTGTACGAGATAACAGAGTTATCCTTCAACAATGCATAAGGATAGACCTTGGCGTGATGGATACAATTGTTGCAGCCTGTCTTCCATTTATCACAGGCAGCATAGTCATAAAAAGCACAGTGTCCCGTATAAGGCCAGCAGTCATGCAAGGTCCAAACTACCGGTATATTTCTTTTCTTAATATAGGCAAACAAACGCTCAATCTGGATATAAAATCCGTGTATATTTTGTAAATGAATCAAATCCGGTTTTTCTTCATCTACCCACTTTAAAAACTCTGCCGTGACCGCATCGGATCCAAATCCGGCCTCACCCTGCACAAAGTTTTTCATGACGTGGACATAAAAATCGCCCTTATTGCCAATCAATCTTCCTTTGTAGGAATCATCCCAGGGTTCTCTGCCAATGCCAAGAATCGCTTCATTGCCGGAGGCTTCAATTTCCCGATACAAATCTGCTGTGATTCTTCCCACGCTTCCCCGATTGATTACCGTATTCACCAATAGAATCTTCATTTATTTCTACTCTTTCCATTTCTTAAATTTGCGAAGTCTGCTATAATGATATCGACGTCTGTCGTTATGCCATTCTACAAATAACCCTTGTTCTCGAAAATGATTTTTATATTTTTATAAAGTCAAAAGAACAGGAATAAAAAGCTTAGACAGAAAGGACACACTTATGTTAATAATACAACCTGTAGGCGGTTTGTGCAACCGCATGAGATCCATAAATTCTGCGCGTGTATTAGCCCAAAAACGGGGTGAAAAACTGACAGTAATCTGGTTTGTCAATCCAGAGCTCGGCTGCCCCTTTGAACGGATTTTTGAACCCACCGATGCTTTTAAAGTCATCAACATCCGCTCTAAATGGGATATCCGAAAAATGTTTCTTCAAATATCTGCCATGCTGTTTGGCTCTTTTGCAGATAATCCGGTTATCCGCAAACATAAGGGAGACGGCAATCTGGATGAAGCATTTGAAGCATCTTTGAAAAAATTGACTTATATTGCAACGGAAGAGCATTTCTATGAATGCCATGATTACACACCTTTTGTTCCGGCAAAAGAGATTGCCGAAAAAATCAGGCAGAAACAAAAAGAGCTTGGAACCCATGCCATCGGTGTCCATATCCGCCGGACAGATAATAAACCGGCAATCGGAAAAAGTTCGACCGACGCATTTTGTAAATCCATGAAAGAAGCGTTAGCAAGCGATCCCGAAACCATGTTTTATCTGGCAACGGATGATCTTTCAGAAGAAGAACATTTACGTAATGAATTTTCCGGCAAAATTATTTCTAATCAAAACCGTGACTTATCCAGAGACAGCATTGCCGGAATTCAGGATGCCATGCTGGATTTGTATTGTCTGGCAGCCACAAATCAGATTATCGGCAGTTTCTTTTCGTCGTTTACCGACATTGCTGCCGATATGCATCAAATCCCCAAAAAGATAGCCGGAGAATAAGGGGTATATTAAATGCCCGGTTTCAAAACTCAGACTTCGTCTTCAGACAGTTGAAACCGGGCATTAATTTTGTTCGCTTATGCCACTAAGAGAGGCACAAAACCTCGCAAAAGACGGCGGACAAAGATATATAAATTTTCGTTAGGATGAATTGCTATGTCTCCAAAGCTACGAATAATAAAAATGAGAAACGTGGTTCGTATTTTTATAATAAATAGTATCATCAATGTACAAGTTCCACCGCCACATATTCTCCACGTCTTCCAATTACCTGTATATTGACATCATTCTCCATATTGCTCATATAAAAATCATACAACTGTGTTGTAGTAAACAGGATATCCGAAACAGGAGCCAGATCACGGGAAACGGAATTAAATATCATACCTTCAAATCCACCGTCATCACAATGATATTCACCATAAACTTCTGCCACAAAAACATCCTGCTGCGCCCATTTACTGTCAATGGGATGATTGGGATCATCTGTCGGAAGTGCACGGTATACCGCTGTATAGAAATCCCCTGAAGCTTCACCGGCGGCCACATCCTGTATCAGAAGTTGAAAATCATTGGTCATATATCCGTCTTTACCATAAGATTGAAATGTCTGAAACAGCGAATAACTAAAATAGCATACTGTCACAATGGTTACCACGCCGATTCCCATGCGAAAAAGCAGGGGGATTTGTTTCTTTTCACAAACGATACCGGTTACAATTCCGGTCACAATCAACAATGCCGTCACGGACGGATATTGGTACCACAACAGCTTTGTCCGAACCATAGAAAAAGCCAGCGTAGGAACCAAGATCCACAGGCTCATTCCAATCACATCACGATGAAACAAGCATCCTTTCAAATGTTTGAAAAATGATACGTCTTTCATGTTCTTTGCATCTGTCTGTTTTTTTGCATCTGCCACCTTCACAATCAATAAGATACCTGATGCCAGCAAAAGCAAAACCAAAGCCACCCGATATACCGGTACACTCTTTGTCATGTTGCCGATAAAGTAGGAAAAATAGTAAGAAAATCCTGCTTCATTACTTCCAAAGCCACTTTGGGATCTTCCCAATACATCCGTAAGCCACATTTCTTTTAAAAAGGCGGTTCCATCCACACAGATCCTGCCAAGTGCCCATAAACCAAGCGGAATTACAAAGGAAGCAAAGAATTTCAGATATTCCCAAAGCTTGATTCTTTTTAGTTCTCCGGTTACCAGCAGATACAATCCTCCGATTGCCACAATCACACCGGCATGAAAACTCTTCGTCAAAAATGCAAGCGCAAAGAAAAATCCGCACCAATACAATTTTTGATGATTTTCCCGAATCTGAAGCATGCAGAGCATGGCAAGAGAAAACAGCAGAACATAAAGACTGTCTGCATCTCCCGCACGCACCATATGCGCAATAAAAGGAGTTGTGTTAGCAGCCAGTAACATCAGACTAAACAATGCCGCTGTTTTTCCATAACGCTTTCTTGCAAAGCACACAACAGCCAGAGCCAGTATCAAATAACACAAAACCGATGCAAATCGGAGACTGAATACATTTTTACCGAAAAACAGCATGGAAAGTATGATACTCCACATACTAAGCGGCGGTTTCAAATTGTAATAATCTGTTTCATAGCGGTATGTGCTTTCTATCAGATTTCCCTGTTTTAGCATCTCATAAGCATTCACTCCGTGTCTGGCTTCATCCCAGGGATCTACATATTTTACATCCAGCTTATAAAAACACAGAAAAGTCAGCCATGCAAACAAGATGATACATAGGATTTGAAATACTCTCTCCTTCTTATCCCGGTCTATGTTGGTTATCAACCGATAGAGTGGCGCAGAAAGAAAAAATATCAAATAGCCCGGCCGTTTTTCACTTTTCCACTCTTGATATACATATTTCTTTAACCGCTTTGCCGCATCCCGTTCCATAGGAAGCTCATCCTTTAATGGGTAATAATAATGAATTGCCGCATCCGCTCTTGCCCTTTTGGCACAGGCAATCTGGTCTTGCAAAAAATCAAGCTCTTCAATATTCTGTTCTTTTATATTCTGGTCTTCTGTATTCTTCTCTTCTGTATCTTTCTCTAATTGTTCCTTCTCATTTTTTAACTCCGCCTTTTCCTGAAAGGTAACTTGTTTGTTCTCTTTCCAATTTCCTTTAATAAGATCAGAATAATTTTTTGTTTTATTTTGAGATTCAGCTAACTGATTTTCAAAATATGCAATTCTGTCATCCAGCGCATCCATCCACTGTAATCTTTTGATATTGAATTTTGCTCTGGTAATGCTGTCCGGTGCGGTAAAATATCCGTAAAGCGGCTTGTGAAGATAGATTCCCTTTTTGGCACGGTCATAAATCTTGTAAGTAGTCGCCTCATCTTCATGGATTTTTCCCTTCGGAAACCGAATCCCATCCCACAGTGAAGCTTTGTAAATCTTATTCCATGAAACAATAAAATACGTAGCGTCCCTGTGATTTGCATCGTAAAGATTGGAAAGAAGCTTTCGCCTGTCACAGATTTCTACGCTGCCATCATATTCGTGCCCGTCAGATTTATGATTATCTGTCTTTATCTTCCATTCTTTACTCTGTTTTTTCTCTTTTTCGTTATTTCTTCCAGCCGCAAAAATGCTTTCATCAAATTCTGTACTGTCCGTAACGGCATAAGAACACATCGATACATCCGCATCATGCTCTGTCAGACATTTTAGCAGAGTTTCTACACAATCCGGCGCAATATAATCATCGCTGTCCACAAACATAATGTATTCGCCCCGGGCAATATCCAGACCGGCATTGCGTGCATCGGACAAACCACCATTTTCCTTGTGAATAACCACTATTCGATTGTCTGCTTTAGCGTAATCGTCACATATTCTGCCGCACTGGTCCTTTGACCCATCATCTACCAGAATAATTTCCAGATTTTGATAGGTTTGATTTCGGATCGAATCCACGGCTCTTTTCAAATATGGTTCCACCATATAAATTGGAACAATTACGGAAACACATTGATCCATAGATACCTCGTTTATTCGCTTTCTATCTCTAATTTCCGAATCTCAACTGACATTTCTTTGCTTGATCTGTATTTCTTCACTCGATCTGTACTTCTTCACTCAATCTGTACTTCTTCACTCAATCTCTACTTCTTCACTCAATCTGTATTCTTCAACCATCTATATTTCTTTACTCTATCTGCAATTTATCCACGTTTTTTCAACAGCTTCACAATGAAACCACGAATCATAACCAAAAAGTGTACCACTGTGGTAGAGTTTTTCTTATAGAAGTGATAAATGATTTTATAATCAAGCTGTTCCAACGATATTCTTTTATGCGTAGCATCCAGTGTTTTCAATGCTTCTTCATAAACATGGATCGTCTCAATTTTTTCCTGTCTGTCCATCTTTTTATCATACGCCAGACCTTCTATATCATCTAAAAACTCCATAACGGCCTTGGTTGCCGGCACATCTTCATCCGGAATGGAAAGAGCTTGAAAAAAACGAGTGCTTTCGTCATAGAGACGAAGGGCAATCGGAATCTTATCCATCCGCTTTTTGGTTGACAACGTAGTCCCCCTGTCATCCTGGATATAATTGCACACCGGTGCCGTGACACTCACACACTTTTTACACTGCAAAACATAAGCCTGATTAAACAGCAAATCTTCTCCCAGATTCAAATCAGTAGGAAATCCTTCCTGTATCAATTCCTTTTTATAGAGCTTGTTCCAAGGCATATTTAAAAAGCCCTTTTTGTATAAATCCAGAAATTCTCTTCTGTCCTCGTCCGACATGGAAACAAACTCATAGCATCCTGTCTTGGGTAGTTTTACAATATCTCTCCCAAAATATAAATGATGATAGCCTGCAATCACAAAATCCGCATCCGTTGTCTGCATTGCCTGCAACAGGATTTCGTTGGAATCCGCATCTACATAATCATCACTGTCTACAAATCGGATATATTCGCCTCTAGCTTCTTTTATACCCCGATTCCTTGCTTTGGAAACACCCTGATTTTCCTGATTGATTACCCGGATACGGGAATCGGTCTTAGCTAATTTCTCGCACAAAACTCCGGAATTATCCGGCGGACCATCCACAACTAAAAGAATTTCAAAATCTTTGTAGGTTTGTGCCAACAAACTATCTACGCATCGCTGTAATGTTTTTTCACTCTTATAAACCGGAACAATGACACTAATCATAGCTTTCTCACTTTATACATTAATCGTCAGAATAATTAAATGGTAGGTCATCCACAAACTGACTGCCATCATAACGCCAAAAATCACTCTTTCGTAAACTGCCGGCAGAGCAGAGAGGCTCTGTCTGCATTTCACAATAAATCCCTGTTTATCCGTTTTTTGGTATTTTCTGATTCCCCAGCCTAAGAAACAACTCAAAAACGGCAAAAACAGAGGGATTACATATCGGCCCTGAACACCCAGAATTTTAGGGCTTCCAACCGGCGTATAAGAAATATACATGGAAGAAAATACAATTGCCACAACACCGAAATTCATCAGGTGTGTCAAAGCTCCCATAACCTTTCCCATGGATGTTTTGACATTTGCAAACAATGCTGCAAAAAGTCCCACACCAATCATAACCCAGTTGATCAGATAGTTTGCGCTTCCCATATAGGCATAGGTGATATACGGCTGTTTTCTGACCGTATAATCGGCCAGCATTGAGCCCATTGATTCAAGCAAAATCTTTGTGTACGTCAGCGGATTCTCCAAAACGTATTTTAACTGCCCCATCGTGCTTGTACCAATATTTCTTTTGTCACCTGCATATGCATTGTTCGTTACCAGTGCATAATCTCCTCCTGCAACCGGAGTCGGGAAGAAAATATTGTATAGCATAAATCCATTCAGTCCTAACAGTGCTACCTTGAACACAACCTCAGATACTCTGTTTTGGAATTTCTTTTTCGGTAAAAACAAAAGCATCAGAGACATAATGATATATACCGGTTTTGAGAGGCAGCCAACCATAAATGCAAACAGCATCCAAAATGCATTGGAAGGCTTTATCTTTTCATCCGGCGTCAGTATTTCATTGACCAAAAGCACATATCCCAAGAGCAGGCAGGAATTGACTAACATATCATACGACAAAGAGGATGCCACAAAAATGTTATTTGGAAGCAAACCGATTGCAGCAACTAACATTTGATAGCCTTTTGCCTTCTTTACCGCAAAAAATACAATAAAGATATAACACAACAAATTGCCCAGTCTGGCAAGCTCCATCATATCCGCAAATCCGGCATGAAGAACTCTACCCAGATAAAATCCGGCTGCCATGGGATAGTATACTCTCGTCTCTGTACGTGGCAGACGGGTCTGATGTCCGATATCCGGTGCAATATAGTCCGGGTCGTTAATCCTATTTTCGTAAGCTTCTATCAATTCCCTTTCCTCGGGATTATTGAAATAGGGAAGCGTATTTCCAACCATCTGCATAGCAGCTTCCGTCGTCTCAATGGTTGTGCCAAAAGATAATTTATATGCGCTTTTGGCATGGGCATACTCATCATAGCTGACCATATTGGTCCCCAGTCCCTCGATAATCAATCCACCTAACATAAGTGCAAAAATTGCAAAAAACCATTCCGGCTTTTTATGCAGTAAAGCCCACATTTCTTTTCCTGCAAAAAACAAAATATAGATAGCAAATAAAAGAACAGCAAAAAAAGATGCTCTTAACAGACTAAAATTCATCTGTGCAGATATTTCAATCCGAATATCATCCTGCGATAAGGTATCTTCCGAAGATAATACAATTTTCAAATGATCGGCACGACATCCCACATACATAACTCCCGCATCAATTTTGGGATCCACACTACAATACATATTGTCTTTTATCAGCTGATTGTCCTGATATGCCTCTACCAGAAATCCTCCAAACGTATCCAGATTGGCTTCCAGTTTCAGCTTTTTCATGTAGTAGTCTCCGCCTAAATCAAGCGAAATTTCCATCTGCTTGAATTTGCGGTACAAGGTCCCATCATCACCAACCACAATATTTTCATCGTAGACAGGTTCGTACTCTTCCCCTCTGTATTCTGCCAAAATCCTCTCATTGTCCTGACGCACTTTTATTTCATTGGTTTCTTCCTCCGTCAAGGGCGACAGATAGTCCACCACTTCGGTTAGCATCGTATAACCGGTGGCAGCATGAGTCTGATCTTCGTCATCTGCAACATTGAAACACAAAAATGTATAAGGACTGTTTATGACATCCCTGTTAAAAACCACAATTTCCAACAATGATGCCATAACAATAATCAATAAAACGGCAATGATATGTCTTCTATTTTTCTTCATCTGACTTCGTTACCTCCTTCTTTTTAGAATAGGCAGGAAACGCAACGCAGGCGGTTGCCGCCAGAAGAATGCAAAACATCACCCTGCTGTCGTAAAGGAACGGATAGGTATCATGTGTGTAAATGTAGTAACATTTCAGATTGCCATCCATCTTTTTACCATCAACATAGGTTGCAACATGCAAAATTTCACTATGGTTCATAAAAATGCCGGGAGCCGGTTCGGTATTGCCATTGGCGCGATATGTCAGAGTAATATAGATTTTTCCGGTGCATAATTCATTGCCAAACGGCAGATAGGGATACTGTCCGTCTAAACAGGTACCCAGGTCATACACTTCCTCGTCCAATAATGTCATGGATGAAATATCCACTTCTTCTACTAAATATTCATCTATTTCTGAAACATTATTGTTACCCGATGATTCTTCATTTGACAATTTATCATTTTCATTTGGCACTTCAGCGCCAGACAATTCCTGATTGCGATTCTCATCGTTCAAAGCATAAACGCGATAAACCAGTTCGGTTCCTTCTAAAGCCTGTCCATTTTTGGATATCCCAATCTGAAATCCTTTCATGGCTCTGCCATCGGTTTCCATGATATAACCGATTTCATTTTCTGCTCCGGTAAAATACTGCACAAATTCCGTATCTCCTTCTTCTTCGGCAATGTTGACTTTGTACGTATCTAAAACTTCATTCGGAAATAAATAACTGCCAATAAACCCTGCTAAACATAGCAGGGTACCTATTGGCAGATAAATGTATGCATATTTTGATAAAAAATGTTTGATTTTGTTTAGCATAAGCCTTCCTCTCAAACGCGCATTGAATTAGCTTTTGCTAACTGCAGGTTTATTTTTCACCGAGCCCGAGGCGGTTGATTGCTGAGAAAATAGCTCTCACACTGGCTCTTGTAATATTACTTGAAACACCGACACCGTATGTTACTTTTCCGCTCTCGGAATCTAACATATGGATATATGCAGCAGCCTGGGAATTGGAACCGCTTTGTAATGCATGCTCCTCATAATCCAATACTTTGATACGGATATCCAGTTGTTCCTGAAGACCACGCTGAACCGCATCAATCGGGCCATTACCGACAGCCTCAAATACCTTCTCCACGCCATGATCCGTATAGACAACTTTTACATGAGTATCAAATTCACTGTCAATGGTATCACTTAAATCATCGACCTTTAACTGGCGGAAGTGAATCGGTTCTTTTTGATTCAGATATTCCTCACGGAACTTATCCATAATCAGATCCGGTGAAACCTCACCCTGTTTTTCGGAAATCTTTTGAATAACATCCGCAAATTCACGATGCATTCCTTTGGGCAGTTTGAAACCGAAATAATTATCCATAACAAAGGCTACTCCGCCCTTTCCGGACTGGGAATTAATACGGACAATCGGTTCATATTCCCTTCCGATATCTGCAGGATCAATCGGCAGATACGGTACTTCCCAATATTCATTGTTGCGCTCTTTCATCGCAGCAACACCTTTGTTGATGGCATCCTGATGGGAACCGGAAAATGCGGTAAATACTAACTTGCCGGCATAAGGATGTCTGGGATGGATGGGAAGCTTGGTGCATCTTTCGTAAATTTCAATAATATCGTTAATCCGTTCAATGTTTAATTCAGGATTGATACCCTGTGAAAACATGTTGTATCCGATATTCATGATATCGACATTGCCGGTTCTTTCTCCATTTCCAAACAGAGTACCTTCGATACGCTCTGCTCCTGCAAGCAATGCCAGTTCAGCGCTAGCAACACCGGTACCACGATCATTGTGAGGATGAACGGATAATATAATACTTTCTCTGTTTTCAAAATGTTTATTCATCCATTCAATCTGATCTGCATAAACATTGGGAGTTGTCATCTCAACAGTCGAAGGCAGATTGATAATAATCGGATTTTCTTTGGTCGCACCCCAGGTCTTTTGCACCGCTGTACAAATCTCTAATGCATAGTCTAACTCCGTGCCGGTAAAGCTTTCCGGAGAGTACTCCAGGATAATCTTGCCCGGGAAATCCTTGGCGCGTTCTTTTACCATATTGGTTCCATCAATGGCAATCTGTGTGATTTCATCCTTCTCCTTGTGGAATACAACATCACGCTGTAAGGTGGATGTAGAATTATAAATATGGACAATCGCCTGCTTACATCCTTCAATTGCTTCAAATGTCCGGTCAATCAGCTCTTTTCTGCACTGTGTCAGAACCTGGACACATACATCGTCCGGAATCATCTTCCGTTCAATCAACTGACGCAGAAAATCAAATTCAATCTGACTTGCAGCCGGGAAACCTATCTCAATTTCCTTAAATCCCAATTTGATTAAGAACTGGAAAAACTCAATTTTTTCCTCTACAATCATAGGGTCAATCAGCGCCTGATTGCCATCTCTTAAATCCACACTGCACCAGATGGGTGCTTTTTCAATTTCCTTATTGGGCCATTCTCTCTCCGGATAATGTACTACCGGATTTCTACGATATCTCTTATAGTTTAACATTTGTATACTCCTTCCATACATTTTACTATGGTAAAATAATCATTATTCAAGTATATGTGATACCATGAGCAAAAATCATACTTGCATAAAAAAGTTTGACTTTGAAACCTATTGGTATCATGTATCTATTCAAAAAGAAAACGGCTCATCACAAAGATGAGCCGTCATATGCCGATTGTTATTCACCTAATCCATTTTCGATTGCTGTGACCAGTGCTTTTAAAGCTTCTTCTTCATCTTCGCCTTCACAAACAAATTCTACTTCGTCTCCGCATTTAACACATGCGCCTAGGACACTCAATACACTCTTGGCATTTGCCGTGCTATCTCTGAATGAGAATGTTATTAACGATTTAAACTGCATGGCTTCCTTACATAGGATGCCGGCCGGTCTTAGATGCAATCCCGTAGGATTTTTAATTACTACCTTTTGACTAACCATGTTCTAACCCTCCAATTGTCATACCCAAGAATACTATAACACTTTTTGATTCTTTCTACAAGCCTTATAAAAAACTGAAAGTCATACTCTCAGACAGTTTGTTATAAAAATGCAAAACAACGATTATATCACAATTGTTTATGCCATGACTTTTTCAATCAGTGCTGCAAGCACCCGGGCTTCCTTATCAATCTGCTCCTGATTTTTTCCTTCGATCATAACCCTGACTAAAGGCTCGGTTCCGGAAGGTCTGATTAACACTCTGCCTTCATCTTTAAACTTCTCAGACAATTCTTTGATTGCGCCTTCCACTTCAGGATAATCCATATAATTGTATTTTTTGCTGTTTGCAACCTTTGCATTTACCAATGCCTGCGGTAACACTTCCATAATGCCGGCAAGCTCGGATAACGGCTTTTTGGTATCCACCAGCACCTTTAGTAGAAACAGCGCACTAAGCAAGCCGTCTCCTGTCGTATTCTCATCCAACAGAATGATGTGTCCGGATTGCTCCCCTCCGAGATTGGCATGAATTTCTTTCATGCGCTCCAGTACATAACGGTCTCCGACCTTGGTCTGTTCTACATGAATCCCTTGTTTTTCTCCCATTAGGAAAAAACCAAGATTACTCATTACAGTTGCGACAATCGTATCACCTTTTAGTTTGCCCTGTTCCTTCATGTGATTGCCAATAATCGCCATAATCTGGTCGCCATCGACTTTCACACCGTTTTCATCGACCGCAAGCAGTCTGTCGGCGTCTCCGTCAAAGGCAAGACCGATATCCGCTTTGTGTTCCTTTACTGCTTCCTGCAGTGATTCCATATGCGTAGAACCACATTTGTCATTAATGTTGGTTCCATCCGGTTGATTGTGAATGGCAATGACATCGGCACCGAGCTCTGTAATTGCTTTTACGGATGTTTCAAACGATGCTCCCTGTGCACAATCCAGTACAATCTTTAGTCCGGTAAGATCAACATCAGCTGCTTCTTTTGCGTGTCTGATGTAATCCTCTTTTGCATCCATGGCATATGTAATGTTACCGACACCTGTACCGGTAGGAAATTCTATGCCCTGCATATCATTTTTTATGAGTGCCTCAATTTCATCCTCCAAAGCATCCGGAAGCTTAAATCCTTCAGAATCAAAAAATTTAATTCCGTTAAATTCAACCGGATTGTGAGATGCTGAAATCACAACACCTGCATCCATATGATAAGCTCGTGTCAAATATGCAACTGCCGGGGTCGGCACCACACCAACGTAACAAACATTGGCTCCAACTGAACATGCACCTGCCATCAGTGCATTTGCCAACATTCCTCCGGAGATACGAGTGTCGCACCCTACCATGATAGTAGGCTTGTGTCGATTTCCTTTTGTAAGTACTGCGGCTCCCGCCTGTCCGAGTTGCATGGCAAGTGTTACCGTTAATTCTTCATTTGCTATCCCTCTGACACCATCTGTTCCAAATAATCTGGCCATCTGTTTATCCTCAACTTTTATAATATCTTTTAATCCTATCCGCTCTTTTATTGTTTTCTTATACTTATCTTGTTGATATCATTTTATTTCTAAAACATTGTGATGTATATGGATAAAACGGCGTGCTTACGTCATTTTATTCCAAATCCCGCACACGGCACTCAATCGTATTGGTTTCCTTTGCAGCAAGAACGCCATTCGGAAGCTCAAATTGTACCGGTATCTCATACGTTCCCGCTTTTAACCGGGTAAGTCCTTTATTTTCGAGATAGTCTTCTATGGATACCACACCTTTGATAGAATCTTTCTTTACATCCGACAAATCTGAAGACAATCCCTTGATTCCCAAAACATAATCTCCTCCCATAAGAGTGATGCTCTGTTTTTCAGAATCATAACCTGTAACGGAAATATTGGATTTGAGAACCGTAACATCTTTGGCTTCCATTTTTTCAATCGGAACCGTAACCGTAATTTTTCCATCAAAATCTTTATCAACCAAACTGACATTGTCCGGAAGATATTTCGTAACATCCAGTGTTAGGGTAAAAGTATCTTTTTTCCCTTCCAGATCAATCGCAGCCGCCGGAATGGTAATCGCCGAAATACCGGATAAAACATTTGATTTACCTGCAACAGTAATCTCGTCAATATCGCAAGTAATATCTCCTGACAAACTATAATCGGCTGCCAAATTACCGGAAGTATGAAAACGAAAACCAAGAGTTTTCGTGCTCAGGATATCCACCTTTAAGTTGACAGAAGAAATATTTCCACTCAATCTGGATGCATCGAGTACATTCCCTTTCGCATCATAATACCGGATTGTGGATGTGGTACTGATACTTGTAGCCATGCCCGCAACCGATGCCTCTACCACCGCTTTATCAATCTTCGAAACGACAGATTCGGGACCTTGAACCGTTACTACGTTTTGATCCAAAACCGTATCGCCAATCACATAGCCGTCAACCGGTTCACCATTCACCTGAGAAGCAATCGCAAACTGCTTTTTCTGCAGATTTTCGATAGCAACCTCTAAAGTATCCGTCTTTCCTTTGATACTCTCTATCTTATCATTATATTTGTTGGTTTCCAATTTTATGCGAACCGTTCCCTTTTCCATATCCAGATTGGACAAATCCGCAATTGCCCTGATATTATCTCTTCCAAGCAAATCATTGATAGAACGCTTGGCAGATATTGTGACCGTAATATTGTCCGTATCATTTAAAACTTCATAGGTTTTGTTTTCTTTGGAAATTGCATCTGCATTTACAATTTCAACCGGAATGCCGGAATATGTGCTGTCAATAATCGGATCACTGACATTGACTACAATAATCCAGATCAGAATTGCAATTACAACGGCAAGAACACGCATGCCGAGATTATTTGTCAGCTTGTTTTTCATCGCGTTTCAACCTGCCTTTCCAGCCCTTGCGTTGCTTTTCTTCATCCGTTGTCTTATTTTGAACAGCCAAAAGCATAGAGCGCAATTTATCAGCATTTACATTGCGGGTAAGCTTCCCTTCGTATGCTACGGATACTTTTCCTGTTTCCTCTGAAACAATAATAGTAATGGAATCCGTCATTTCAGACACGCCCACACCGGCACGGTGTCTGGTTCCTAAGTCTTTGGATAATCTGGTACTGTCAGAAAGGGGCAGGTAACAGGTTGCCGATACAACACGATTCCCACGAATCAAAACAGCTCCGTCATGAAGCGGCGTATTGTGTTCAAAAATATTAATCAAAAGCTGGCTGGTCACAACCGCATCAACCTCAATACCGGTCCTTTCATATTCAGCCAAAACCTGATTTTGTTCAATTACAATCAATGCTCCTGTTTTGACCTTGCCCATTTCAAAGCTTGCCTTGACAATCTCACTGAGGGTCTTGTCGGAAAAACGTCCTTCTTCGGATTTATTCAAGTCAAACGGCATCAGTCCCGCCAAAAAGCTTTTTTGCCCAAGCTGCTCTAAAGCCCTTCGAAGCTCCGGCTGTAACACAATGACGATCGCTATGATTGCAACAGAAAAAACCTTCTCCGCAATCCATAAAATCGTACTGAGATTCAATACAGCGGCGAACAACAAAAACACAATGATAACAATGATCCCTTTTAGCAAATTCCATGCTTTTGTATCACGAATCCATATTAAAATCTGATACACCAAAAAGGAGATAATAACTATCTCCACAATATCGGTCCATACAATTCTGGTAGGAAAATGAATGGTAGTCAAATATTTATTTATAAATGCTGAGATCGTTTCCATGCGAATCCATTCCCCTTTATTTTATGGCCACACCTCAAATTTATTCTCTCTAGTGTATTTTTTTCACATTTACTTTTGTCTGAGGCACGGAATTTTTGGGTACCGCCTTGACATAGTAATAATACTCATCATCTTCAAACTGCACATACTCCGTTCGGGAATAGTCCACATTGAAAACAAAGAACTGTAATCCTACCGCAAGTAAAAGCGATACAATCATTCCTATTATCAAGGAAAGCAGTGAAATATGCGTATCAAAGGATAAATCGCCAATAAGTAAGATGGTTGCTCCCAAAACACCACCGACACACATACCAATCGTCCATGAATGATCAACAGACAATATACGAATTAC
The DNA here is from genome assembly GCA_017626095.1 of Lachnospiraceae bacterium. Taxonomy (GTDB): domain Bacteria; phylum Bacillota; class Clostridia; order Lachnospirales; family Lachnospiraceae; genus UBA2882. The sequence goes on along the minus strand of JAGAJL010000012.1, from coordinate 57,021 downwards.
ATACACAGTGATCACAATAACCGAAAAGGCAATGAGCACAATGACAATTTCCCGGTTTCCCAGAAGGCCGTCAATAACAAACCGGAATTTTCCGATAGCCTCTTCCGTCTCTAAATCACTGATTGTCTGGGCATTTTCCTTGATAAATAAAACCAAATAATATGCTATAGTGCCGCATGCTACCGATACAACGGATAACGGTGTACACAAAAGACCTACCGCAATCGGAATAATATACGGAATCTTCAGCATAAACATCAGCGGAAGTAACGCAACCACAATCGTATCCTTTGATGAAAACCGGAAATAAAGGATAAACATCAATACGAAAACAGCCAATGCAACAATGCCACATTCCATGGATACTTCATAAGAATTTAAGCAAATAAAAAGTGCGCCAAACAATACGATGAAATTCATGGGTAAAAAGGAGCACATCAGTGCTACAATTAACGGAATGATAATATTGCCGGCTATCCGATCCATATACCCTATATTGGCATTGATGCTGAGCAAAACAATCAGTGCCAATAAGAATTTAAAGAGAGGGGTTAAATACACTTCGCCTTTACTGTATATATCGCGAAGCTTTTCTCTCATTTCCAGCAAAGCAGACATATTGTTTTCCTTTCTTTTTTATAGATTATTTAATAAAAAGGATATCTTAACCTTTTCTTTTTTCTAAATCATACATGGCTGATAACTGTTTCAACCGATTGTAATACTTTTTAAGACTCTTTTTCGCTTTATAATAGCGAATCGAATAAACGATATAGCAAATCAGGCAATATGCGACTACAAAAATCACATAATAAAACAAGACATTTTTACCAAATGCCATCAAATCCATTTTGTAGATATCCTGCATATATGTCTCAAAATCATAATAAATAAACAAGCCAAAAATAATCAGGTAAGCAAGGGTAGCACAGATAACCGATTTAATAATCTGCAATCCCATGTAATCGCTTCTAAAATAGCTTGCTATTGCCATATTCTTTTTTCCTTCATCGGCTTCATATGCAGCCATTTTTGTCATAAGACGTAAACGATCCTGATTTATCACGAAAAGTTCTCCATAATTAGTCTGTCAAATTAGTCTGTCAAAAAACGCATTCTGTTTTTTGAATCCGGTTTACGGTGTGATTCGTTTTTCAGCTGCTCAACATTTTTGGTCAGCATACTGTTGAGATTGCGGCTCATATTTTCACGGCATTGTGGGCAGAATTTGCCGCTTCCGATCATCTTGCCACAGCTTTCGCAGGCAACTTTAATCGGTGAATCGTCCGAAAACTGCAGTCTCTCCTGACGTATCCATATCTGAATCTGTTGCGGCTCCACATCACATTCTTCACACACCTCGGTCATACTGCAATGACCATGCTGTTGTATATATTTTTTTACTTCCTGAAACTTTTGTTCGCTAAGCTCCTTACATATGGGGCAAATCTTGTTACCTGCAATATAATTAAATAACTTTCCGCATCTCCGGCAATTTATAACATTCATATGCTAACCTCCCAAGATCAATCATCACCAATGGCAACTGTCAAAAAATACACCGTTTGCACGCCTGCCTCTTTTAACACCTCTGCAAGGGCATCTACGGTGCTACCGGTCGTATAGATGTCATCGACAACTATAGATACATTCAATTTTACATCATTTCTGCCTATTTTAAAAGCCTTTTTCAAATTATTTTGGCGTTCCGCTCTGCTCATGCTTTTTAACGGTTTGGTATCTTTCATGCGTTCAACATAATGCTCACAAAGAGGGATCCCGGAGTGATTACAAAAGGATTTTGCCAACAATTCCGCCTGGTTATATCCACGCTTTCTGATACGCTTTTCATGTAAAGGAACAGCGATTACCCCTTCGGCTCCGGCTCTTTTTAATGCCGGGGCAAATGTATCAGCCAAAAGCTTTCCAAGCCAAAGGGCATATTCACTCCGATTTCCGTACTTTAACCGGTAAATCATATCCCGAAGTGTATCATCATAGGTACATAGCGAAAGCCCTTTATCATATATATGTGTTCTCCCGAATTTCAAACAATCCGAACAATACTCTTTTTCGAAATTACTTAATGCACGCCCGCATTTACAACAACGTTTTCCCTTGATTACGGGAAGTTTTTCCAGACATGTAATGCAAAAGCCGTCTCGACTTTCTTTTTGCAAAACCGGTCTGTCGCAGACCGGACATCTGGGCGGATATAAATAATCCAAAATATTTATCTTTTTCAATTATGCTCCTGTCCGCATAATCTCTCCCGTTCTTTTATGCGGTAATATAACCCCGAATACCGCTTCTGTTTGTTTTCATTTGCAATCATCTGATTCATGATATTCATGCTTCCCAACAATGTTACACAGTCTTTAGCTCTTGTAACACCTGTATAGAGCAGATTTCGATAAACCAAAGGTCCCGGAACTCCAAACAAAGGAATTACAACCGCAGGATATTCACTCCCCTGTGATTTATGAATAGTGATAGCATATGCTAACTCCAATTCATCCAGTGATTCATACGGATATTGCACAATTTTTCCATCATCAAACGCAATCATCATAAAGGAAGCATAATCATTGATTTCTTTTATGATGCCAACATCCCCGTTAAATATTCCCATTCCGTTTTTTATGGGAAGATTATAGTTGCCGCGAATTTCCCATTCCAGTTTGTAATTATTTTTGGTCTGCATCACTTTATCGCCTTCACGAAACAGAATATCTCCGTAAATGTGTTCCCGCTTGGACAAATCCGCTGGATTGAGATACTTTTGCAGAATTGCATTTAACTCTTCCACTCCAAGAGGACCTTTCCGCATCGGAGTAAGAACCTGAACATCCATGGCATCTACTCCAAAATTGCGTGGCAGCATATCCGAAACCAGTTTAATAATGTTCGTATAAATATCCATCGGATTACTGCGTTCCAGAAAATAAAAATCTTTGCTTTCCTTGTTGTTAATCAACAACTCTTTACCATCCTGAATCCGGTGGGCATTCATAACAATTTCACTTTCTGCAGCCTGCCGGAAAATATTTTGAAGGGCAACTGTTGCAAAGCATCCACTATCAATCATATCCTTTAATACACACCCCGGTCCCACACTCGGAAGCTGATCTACGTCTCCGACCATGATCAGGTGCACTCCCTGAGGAATCGCTGATAACAAAGCGCGGAACAAAAAGATATCCACCATGGACATTTCATCAACAATAATCACATCTGCATCCAGCGGATAATCTTCGTTTCTCGCAAAGCTTCCGCCGCCATTTTCCTCTCCGCCGCCATTTACCTCCAGCAATCGGTGAATGGTTCTTGCTTCCATACCACAGGCTTCCGTCATACGTTTTGCAGCCCTGCCGGTCGGTGCTGCCAGTGCTATTTCCATCTGTTCTTTTTCAAAGTACCGCAGCATAATATGAATGGTGGTAGTCTTACCGGTTCCCGGTCCACCGGTCAAAATCATGACACCATGCTGAATGGCATTCTGCACGGCTTCCCGCTGCATTTCATCCAGAACAATCCCGCATTCATCCTCTATCGCAGCGATTTTATCGCGAATCAGGCTTTCCTGTTTGGTCATGCAATCTTTTCCACTTTCAAAAAAGGTAATATCCAGGTTGCTTAACATGTAAGCACACTCATTCTCAGCACGATAGGCTGAAGGACTATAAATATATACCGGCCCGTTTTCCTCTTCCTGTCGCATGGTAATCCGGTGTTCCACAATCAGATTCGAAATTTCAGTATCAATTTCTTTATCTTCCACACCAAGCAGTTTTACCGCTTCCTGTATCAAATCCGTTTTCGGAAGGCAGGTATGCCCTACAGACATAGCCTGAGTCAACGCATATACAATGCCGCACCGTATCCGATATTCGGAATTAATCAAAACGCCGGAAGAAAGTGCAATTTCATCTGCGGTCTTGAAACCAACCCCGTCGATTTCTTCTGCCAGTCGGTAGGGGTTGAGTTTCAACACATCATAAATGGCATCACCGTAGTATTCATAGATTTTCACTGCCAGCCGGTCACTCATGCCATAATCCTGCAAAAACAGCATAGCACGTCGCATATCCTTTTTTTCGCAAACCTGTATGGCAATCTGTTGTGCAATCCTTTCGCTGATACCTTTCACTTCAACCAGCCTGTGCGGTTCCTCTTCGATAATCCGGAAAGTATCTTCACCAAATTTTTTTACAATTCTTTCTGCCAGTTTTTCTCCGATACCCTTGATGGCTCCGGAACCCAGATACCTCCTGATACTGTTAGAATCATCCGGCAGTATAATTTCAAACCGTTCCATTCGTATCTGCATGCCGAAGTTCGGATGTTCCTCTTCCCGTCCCTCAATGTATAAATAGTCTCCCTGACTCACTCCGTGAAAAATTCCCACAACCTTTTCATCTGTTTTTTCACAGGTAAGTGCCAGAACCTTATAATGATTTTCTTTGTTTTCAAAAATGATATGATCCACATATCCCTTTAGCACAACTTTGTTTTCTGATTCCATGTAGGTTTTCTCTCTTTTAATTTCTATGCTTCGCGATTTGTGTTCCCATTATATATCTTTATCGCCTCGCGCTTCGGTTTCAAAACTCAGACTTCGTCTTCGGACAGTTGAAACCGTTCATTACTTTTGTTCGCTCATGACGCTAAGAAAGACACGAAACCTCACAAAAGCCGGCGATAAAGATATATAATGGGAACACAAATCCAAAAAAGGAATAATTTAAAGAGGCTGTCGCGTTCTGCAACAGCCCCGTTTTTATATTTCATAGTTGCGTTTCATCTGTTCAAACAACATCTGTGCCAATCCCAGACTGTTTTGTTCCGTTGACTGGCTTGCCAGATCTTCAATCGCCGAATCCTTAAAGAAATCGACCAGTTTGGCTGACGAATCGCTATCTTCCTCTCCAAAAAGATTCGTCGTCTTTTCCATTTCTTTAAAGACCTGCTCTAAAAAATAGGATTCAAACTGCTTACAGACATCCATCAACTCTTCATCAGTCGCGCTCTCCAAATCGCTCTGTGACAGCTTTGAAATCTGACCTGCCGTCTTGCTTGCCTGCTGTGTCGATTGATATTGATCCATATAGTTGTTTATGCTACCTATGTCCATTTATATTTCCTCTTATCGTCTTAATTGGTTGGCCTGCTGCATCATATCGTCCGATGCCTGAATGACTTTGGAATTCATTTCGTAGGCACGCTGTGCAATAATCAGGTTTACCATTTCATCTGCTACCTGTACGTTGGAACCTTCCAGATAGCCCTGTACAATCCCGCTCTTTTTAATATTGAGATTGGTGGTGTATTCGTTAATAGCGCCACCGCTTGCAGCGGTTGCACTGTATAAGCTGGAACTCGTCTTTTCCAATCCGGCAGGATTTTGGAACTGATACAATCCGATATAAATTCCCAATCCCTGCGCGTTATTATTGGCATCGGGATAACAAAGCTCACCCTGACCGGACAGCGTGATATTAGATGTCACATAATCACCGGGAACAGCAATTGGTTTTCCGGTGGAATCAAGCACCTGATAACCTTCGGATGTTGTTAAATTTAATCCGTTATTGCCGATTGCCCATGTAAAATTACCGTTTCGTGTATATTGTACTTCCCCACTTCCGTCCCGGACTGCAAAAAATCCATCGCCATCAATGGCAAAAGCACTGGGGCTTTCCGAATCAAGGAAACTTCCTTCGGTAAAAATAGAAGTAATGGAAGAATTTCGAACACCAAGACCAACCTGGGCACTGATGGGCTTTTGCTCACCGTTAGCCGTTGTTGTCTTTGTCTGTAATGTCTGATACAGGAGGCTCTTAAACTCTGCACGCTCTGTTTTATATCCTGTCGTATTGACATTTGCCAGGTTATTGGCAATCGTATCAACATTTGTCTGCTGGGCAATCATGCCGGTTGCACCCGACCAGAGAGATCTAACCATACCTTATTCCTCCTATACTTTTCCAAGCTGATTAACTGCTTTATCCAATGTTTCATCTATTGTCTGAATGACTTTCTGATTGCTTTCATAGGTTCTGGTCGCACTGATTAATTCAACCATTTCACTGACAACCTGAACATTGGAAGCTTCCAGATAGCCTTCGAAAATTTTGGCGTCTGCTTCAATCATCGTTGCACCTTCCACGGGCTGATAATAGTTTTCGCCATAATGCTCCAGATAATTGTAATCCTCAAAATCCTCAAGTCCAATCGTAGTCACTCTTTGATCATTTTGAAAAATTGTACCATTTTCATCGATTCTGGCATCTGAAAGCGGGTCCAGTTTAATATGCCGTCCCTCCTCATCCAAAACATAGTCTCCGTCTTTGGTAACCAGATAACCGTCCACATTGAGTGTAAAGGAACCATCCCTCGTATATTTCGTACTCGTTTCGCCGGACTTATTTGTAAATTCTATGCAGAAAAAACCTTTTCCTGACAATGCCAGGTCATAGGTATTGTTGGTCGTTTCAAATGCTCCCTGACTGTAATCGACATAGTTTTCGCCGATCTTTACACCGAGATTCATCGTTCCGATTTTTTTCCCTCTGAAGGCAGAGGTCTGGTCTTTGATCTTGTATGCTAAAACCGCATCAAAAGCCTCACTTGTAGAGCCCTCTTTTTTAAAGCCGGTCGTTGCCGCATTTGCCAGATTGTTGGCAATGACATCTACCTTATTTTGTTGGTTCAGCATACCCGTATAAGCGGTATATAGACCTTTTACCATTTAGAAATCTCCTTTATAATCTGCCAGAATTTCAACATATTTTCCCGTTCCGACCGCAACGCAGGTCATCGGATCTTCTGCCGTCATGGTATGAATTCCGGTCTTGGCTTCTATTAAATCTTCCAATCCACGAAGCAGAGCACCGCCACCTGTTAAAACAATTCCTCTGTCTGCAATATCCGCTGCCAGCTCCGGAGGTGTCTGTTCCAATACGCTGTGTATGGTCTCTATAATCTGCGCCGTCGTTTCTTTTAAAGCTTCTTCCGTTTCTTCACTTGTCACAGTGACAGTCTTGGGAAGACCTGTTACCAAATCCCTTCCTCTGACATCCAGAACATCAACCTCGGGACGTCTGTATGCAGTTCCGATTTTAATCTTTAAATCCTCGGCAGTTCTTTCACCGATTAATAAATTGTGTTTCTTTCTCATATAACGAACCAATGCTTCATCAAAATCGTCACCTGCAACTTTGATAGATGCACTGATTACCGTACCCTTTAAGGAAATTACTGCAATATCGGAAGTACCACCACCGATATCTACAATCATATTTCCACAAGGCTTTGAAATATCAATTCCCGCACCGATTGCAGCAGCAATTGGTTCTTCGATCAGTTTTACATCTCTTGCTCCTGCTGAATAAGTAGCATCTTCAACTGCTTTTTTCTCAACTTCTGTAACACCACTGGGTACACAGACAACTACGCGCGGTTTTTTAAAAGACTTTCTTCCCAATGCCTTCTGGATGAAGTATTTCATCATCTTTTCTGTTACGGTATAGTCCGAAATAACGCCCTGTCGGAGCGGTCTGACCGCTGTAATATTGCCGGGAGTTCTACCAAGCATCAGTCTGGCATCTTCTCCGATGGCTTTTATCTTATTGGTATCTCTGTCAAAAGCAACTACGCTGGGCTCCTTTAAAACAACACCCTTGCCTCTGATGTAAACCAGTATACTGGCTGTTCCTAAGTCAATTCCGATATCGGTATCTCTCATCATGATTCCATATCCCTTTCTATACATTCTGCTTATATGAAAACCTTATTCCGCCAAGAAACTTCTTTCTTTCATAAATCTCGTTTCTTTGCGACAATACGGCTATTATCAAAAATACACATATAGATGAATTATAACGCACTCCATACAGTTTTTCAAAGGGTTTTGCGGAATTTCATGTTTTTTTATAAAAAATGCACAGAAAAGTAATCAGTATCCTCCTGATTTCTTTTTTGTGCATCCATGCTATTTTTTATATCGACATAGGTTGTAAAAAACTTTATGGCCACTCCTACAGAAATTATATATCTTTGCTGCTTCATGCTTCGGTTTCTGTCATTTCTAAGCGGCATGCTCACAAAAAATCTATTTAATGCCCGGTTTCAAAACTCAGACTTCGTCTTCAAACAGTTCATTTTTTCAGCATCTTGTCTACATAAATACCAGTATAGGATTGGGGATTCTTTGCGATTTCTTCCGGCGTACCGGTTGCAACAACCGTTCCGCCTCCATCGCCGCCTTCCGGTCCCATGTCGATGATATAATCTGCTGCCTTGATAACATCCAGATTGTGCTCAATGACAACAACCGTATTGCCGCCTTCTGCAAGTCGGTGCAGAATATCCACAAGCTTATGGACATCAGCAAAATGAAGGCCTGTCGTCGGTTCATCCAGAATATAAATGGTTTTACCCGTACTTTTTCTGGAGAGCTCCGTTGCAAGCTTGATTCGCTGTGCTTCACCACCTGATAAGGTCGTAGATGGCTGTCCCAGTTTGACATAGGATAATCCCACGTCATACAGTGTCTGAATCTTGTTGCGAATCGAAGGTACATGTTCGAAGAACTTAACCGCTTCTTCCACCGTCATATCCAGCACATCATAAATATTCTTGCCTTTGTAAAGGCATTCCAGCGTCTCACGATTGTATCTCTTTCCGCCGCATACCTCACAGGGAACATAAACATCCGGCAGAAAGTGCATTTCAATCTTGATAATACCGTCGCCACTGCAGGCTTCACAACGTCCACCCTTGACATTAAAGCTGAACCGGCCTTTCTGATAGCCTCTCTCTTTTGCATCTGTTGTACCCGCAAACAAGTCACGAATCATATCAAATACACCGGTATAGGTTGCCGGATTGGATCTGGGTGTACGACCAATCGGTGACTGGTCAATGGCAATCACTTTATCCAGATTTTCAATTCCCGTTATAGATTTGTATCTGCCCGGAACCGTATGTGCCCGGTTTAGCTTTTTAGCCAGTGCTTTATATAGAATTTCATTGACCAAAGAGGATTTGCCGGAACCGGAAACACCGGTCACACAGGTAAATACTCCAAGCGGAATATCCACATTGATATTCTTCAGATTGTGCTCGGCCGCACCTTTGATATGGAGAAATCCCTTTGGCGTTCTCCGAATCTTGGGAACCGGTATTTGCAGTTTTCCGCTTAAATACTGACCGGTAATGGATTCTTCGACCTGCATGATTTCCTGTGCCGTTCCGCATGCAACGACTTCTCCACCGTGACTTCCTGCTCCCGGTCCGATATCCACTACGTAATCAGCTGCCAACATGGTATCTTCATCATGTTCTACCACAATCAAGGTATTTCCCAGATCTCTCAGATTTTTGAGTGCCGCAAGCAGTTTGTCATTATCTCTCTGATGCAAACCAATACTGGGTTCATCCAGAATATAGCAGACTCCAACCAAACCGGATCCAATCTGTGTAGCCAGACGAATACGCTGCGCTTCTCCACCGGATAATGATGCTGTACCTCTGGAAAGAGAAAGATATTCCAGTCCGACATCCTTTAAAAATCCGATGCGCGCACGGATTTCTTTTAATATACGCTCACCAATCAGTTCCTGTTGCTTTGTTAACGTCATATTCTGTAAAAATGCATATAAATCTCCAATGGAATAGGATGTCATATCATAAATGTTTTTATCACAGATAGTAACTGCCAATGACTCTTTTTTCAAACGGCGACCGCCACACGTCGGGCATGGGGTAATACGCATATAAGTTTCGTATTCTGCTTTTGTTATTTCAGAGCCGGTTTCCCGGTATTTTCTCTGGACATTTTTGGTCAGACCTTCAAAAGCAATCGGATAGACGCCTTTTCCACGCTGTCCTTCGTACTCCACCATGACTTTTTTGCCATTTGTTCCGTTAATTAAGATATCATGAACCGAATCGGGATATTCTTCAAACGGAGTATCCAGATCGAAACCGTATTCTTTGCATAATGCCTGTAACAACGCGTTGGTAAAACTACCTTTAGAGTTGCAGGACTGCCAGCCCATGACAGCGATGGCTCCCTGATTAATGGAAAGACTTTTATCCGGAATCATAAGTTCCTCATCAAACTCCATCCGATATCCCAAACCGGAACAATCAGGACATGCTCCGAAAGGGTTGTTAAAAGAAAAACTACGGGGCTCTATTTCATCGATACTAACTCCACAATCGGGACACGAAAAGCTCTCCGAGAAGGTCATTTCTTCCTGACCGACCACATCAACCAGTAAAATACCCTCTGCGATTGCCAGCGCGTTTTCCGCCGAATCCGTCAATCTCTTTTCGATTCCTTCTTTTACAACCAGACGGTCAATGACAATTTCGATATTGTGCTTGAGATTCTTTTCAAGCTTAATATCATCGGAAAGATCATAGAGATTGCCATCCACTCGTACTCTGACATAACCACTCTTTTTCGCACGCTCGAATACTTTTACATGCTCTCCTTTTCGCCCGCGTACAACAGGTGCCAGAATCTGAATCCGGCTTCCCGGTTCTAATTTCATGATCTGATCCACCATCTGATCTACCGTCTGTCTGGAAATCTCACGTCCGCAGACCGGACAGTGAGGCACGCCAATTCGCGCAAATAACAGACGAAAATAGTCATATACTTCCGTCACGGTACCGACCGTTGATCTCGGATTCCGATTGGTAGATTTCTGGTCGATGGAGATAGCCGGTGATAACCCTTCTATCTTTTCGACATTTGGTTTTTCCATCTGTCCCAAAAACTGTCTTGCATAAGAAGACAGTGATTCCATATAACGCCTCTGACCTTCTGCATAAATTGTATCAAATGCCAGAGATGACTTTCCTGATCCGGAAAGCCCGGTAAATACAATCATCTCATTTCTCGGTATATCGAGGTCGATATTTTTCAGATTGTGCTCTTTGGCCCCTCTGATTTTTATAAATTCCTGTTCTCTTGCCATGTCTCTGCCTCTGTTTATTCATCTATCTTTTCCAGATATTTTTTGAGTTCCACCATCTTGTCACGCAGTTCTGCCGCCGCTTCGAAATTGAGATCTGCAGCAGCTTTTTTCATTTCTTTCTGCACTTTTCCAATCAGTTTTTCCAGTTCCTCCCTGCTCATAGACTCCGGATCTTTTTCAAAGGTCATCTCTTCTTTTGCAATGGTCTTAGAAATACTGATCAAATCGCGGACAGCCTTCTTGATGGTGGTCGGTGTAATTCCATGCTCTTCATTGTATGCCATCTGGATTTTTCGTCTTCTGGCGGTTTCTTCGATTGCATTCTTCATAGAATCGGTCATCGTATCCGCATACATGATGACATGCCCTTCTGCATTTCTGGCAGCACGTCCGATGGTCTGGATCAAAGAGGTAGTCGATCTTAAAAACCCCTCTTTATCCGCATCGATGATAGCCACAAGAGAAATTTCAGGAATATCCAGACCTTCTCTCAATAAATTGATTCCGACCAGAACATCAAAAACATCCAGTCTCATGTCGCGTATGATTTCTGCACGTTCCAAAGTATCAATATCCGAATGCAGATATTTTACCCGGATACCGACCTCTTTCATATAATCGGTCAGATCTTCTGCCATACGTTTGGTCAATGTCGTCACAAGTACTTTGTTCTTTTTGGCGACTTCTGTGTTGATTTCCGAAATCAGATCGTCAATCTGACCTTCCACCGGCCTGACAAACACTTCCGGATCCAGCAATCCTGTCGGCCGGATAATCTGTTCCGCACGGAGCATCTCGTGCTCTTCCTCATAAACAGAAGGCGTTGCCGATACAAACAACATCTGATCTATTCTACTTTCAAATTCTTCAAAATTGAGCGGTCGGTTGTCCATCGCAGAAGGAAGACGGAAACCATAATCAACCAATGTCGTTTTTCTGGAACGGTCTCCAAAATACATACCGCGGATCTGCGGAACCGTCATGTGTGATTCGTCTATGATAATCAGAAAATCATCCTTGAAGAAATCGATCAATGTATGCGGCGGTTCTCCTGCTTTCATACCGCTTAAATGCCGGGAATAATTTTCAATGCCGCTGCAAAAACCGGTTTCGCGCAGCATTTCCACATCAAAGTTAGTCCGTTCTGACACGCGCTGTGCCTCTAAGAGCTTGTCCTCTCCCTTAAAATAGCGCACACGTTCTTCTAACTCCTGTTCAATGTCTTTACACGCCCGGTTTATTTTTTCCTGCGGAACCACATAATGCGATGCCGGGAAAATAGAAACATGATTTAGTTCCGTCATTACTTTTCCAAGTAAAGGATCCACTTCACAGATCCGGTCAATCTCATCTCCGAAAAATTCCACGCGAATCAGATAATCTCCACCCTGAGCGGGATTAATCTCAATCGTATCACCTCGAACTCTGAAACAGCTTCGGTCCAGATCCATATCGTTGCGCAGATACTGGATAGCAATCAGTTCCCGGATAACTTCATCCCGATCCTTTTCCATCCCGGGGCGCAAGGATACAATCATCCCCTGATAATCGTCCGGACTTCCCAGACCATAAATACAGGATACGGAAGATACAACAATCACATCCCGCCGTTCTGCCAAAGATGCCGTCGCCGAAAGCCGTAATTTATCAATCTCATCATTAATGGAAGAATCCTTTTCGATATAAGTATCCGTCGACGGCACATATGCCTCCGGCTGATAATAATCATAATAAGATACAAAATATTCTACCGCATTTTCCGGAAAAAATTCTTTAAACTCGCCATAAAGCTGCCCCGCCAGTGTCTTATTGTGTGCAATGATTAGCGTCGGCTTATTTAATGCCGCAATGACATTGGCCATGGTGAAGGTTTTGCCGGAGCCGGTCGCACCAAGCAAAGTCTCAAACTGATAACCCTTTTTAAATCCTTCTACAAGCTGCTCAATCGCCTGCGGCTGATCACCTGTGGGCTGATATTCCGAATGTAATTTAAATATCGAATCCTGCTTAGCCAATTTCTTAATCCTTTCTTTATAAATAAGGTAACCGCGTATGAAGTATACCATACTCCAACATGATTTGCAAACATTTGTTCTGTCTTTCTTAGTGACATGGCGAACAAAATTAATGCCCGGTTTCAACTGTCTCAAGACGAAGTCTGAGTTTTGAAACCAGGCATTTATAAATATTTTGTGAGCATACCGCTTAGAAAGACTAAAAACCGAAGTCCGAGGCGGCAAAGATATATCATTTCTGTTTGGACGATCACGTATTCCACAATTCATTCCGGATGCGTTCTTTCAACTTTGCAGATTCTTTTCCATGGAATTTTCTGGCAAATATGCAGTTACTCTTTGCTAACTCTTCAAAATCTGATTCATCCAGATACACCGGACTGCCACCATCTCCCCGCTCCCAGTTCATAAACCGCAATTCTCTGTCAACGATGTGGCTTTTCCATTTGCCATCACAGAATTTCTCATTTAAAAGTAAAGTATGGAAGAAAAATTCTTCGGGTAACTGGCACCGGTATAAATCCTTTTCATATTCCGGATGGCTTATCAGGTAAGTAAGAATATCCTTTGCTGCCGCAACCGGTATGGATATATAGACCAGGCCTTTATAGATTTCATCAAACTCTCCCAGTCCTTTACGCTTTATTCCGATTATCTTTTGCAAAAAGACTGTGAAATCCTGAATTAGCCAGAGAATTTTATTTTTTACATTTTTATCCTGAAAAAAATTATAATAGTAATAGCGTTTTTTCACAGCTTCGTTAAAATCACATTCCGCAATATAACTCAAATAAATATGTTTATCCTCTATAAACTGCTCATGGATTTTTGAAGGCAGCTTGAGCAAATAATCTTCTCCGGTCAGCATATGGATATAGGAAACCTCCGGATTCTCTACCGCTTTTTTCATTAAAGAAAGCAGAGCCTTTACATGATTGTAACCGCCCCATGCAATGTCAAACTCTTTATACGCCACACAGTTAGCAAGAGCATTGAGTTTTTCCAATTCCGGTTCCGTCAGCTGCGTACTTTTTTTATCTACATGAATATAGACATAATCTTCTTTACACAAAAAAGAGGCCAGTTCATACACTGCATCAAAATCCTTGTATGCAGTTAACAAATAGGCCTGTTTTTTGCTCATTTTTACTCCGTAATTTTTATTATTGTTTTTATTAATATCTTTGTTTTATAAGTTGTATTTTATAGATTGTGTTTTATTTTGGTGCATTGTTTCTCAGTTTATTATACATCACTGGATTTTTTCTTTCAAAATCTCTTTCGCACGGTTTAGCTGATTATCCGTTCCGTCTTCCAGATAAGCTTCTTTGTCTAATTCCAGTTCCTCATCCGGTTCAATACCAACGCCATGAATGTCATTTCCTTTGGGTGTATAGTAATGGCTGATCGTCAGTTTCAATGCCGAACCGTCTGATAACGAGAAAATCTTTTGTACAATACCTTTACCAAAGGTTGTTGTACCTAAAATTGTACCAACTCCATAATCCTTAATGGACCCTGCCAGGATTTCGGATGCGCTGGCACTGTTACCATTGACTAACACAACAAGCGGAACCTCTATCTCATGTTTGCCGTCGCACTCGTATTCTTTACGATTGCCATCCCGGTCTTCGGTATAAACAATCAGACCTTTGGGCAAAATCTGATTGGCAATCTCAACAACGGTAGAAAGACTTCCGCCGGGATTGTCTCTAAGGTCAATAACAAGACCTTTCATGCCGTCATTTCGCGCCTGCTCCAGATAATCCTCAAACTGTCCCGAGGTCACTTCATCGAATTCTGCAATCTGGATATAGGCAATACCATCATCATCCATATTATATGCCACAGTAGGAGTTTCTATTTTACGTCTTTCCACTGTAAAATGCAGATAATCAAGTTCGCCTTCACGATAGACGGTAAGTTCTACAGTGGTTTTTTCAGGCCCCTTGATGTACGTAACTATTTCACTGGTCTGAACCTTATACATATCCTTGCCGTCTACTTCAACAATGATATCATCCGGCAACAGACCGACTTCCTTAGCAGGAGAATTGTCCATGCATTTTGCTATTTTACAATAATCCCGGTCTGTATCATAACCAATGTAAGCACCTATTCCGTAATAAACTCCTTGGGTTGATTCTATGATATCCTCCAACTCCTCCGGAGAATAGTAGGTAGAATATGGATCTCCCAGTCCCTCTACCAGTCCATGGTAAAGACTGTTTTGAAGCTCTTCCTGTTCCGAATCGTTGAGATAATAAGTCTCGATACCTTCTTCCAATTTTTGCAATTTAGAAATTGTCGCCGCATTAATAACCGATTCCGAATCATCATAAGATATGGTTGTTTTTGACTGCTGCAAAATTATAAAACACGCAATCGTTCCGGTTATCAATGCTCCCAAAAGCACTCCCAGGAAAAAAATACCAAAGCGTTTTTTCGGTTTCAATTTGTTATCTGTATTTTGTGACTGTTGTAATTGAACCTGTTCTTCCAAAATCATTACCTTCTAACTTATAAATAACTCCAAGGGCTTACATAGTTTCCATTCACACGAACTGAAAAATGTAAATGATTTCCTGTAGATCGGCCTGTTGTTCCAACCGCTGCAATCTTCTGCCCTTTGGACACCGTCTGTCCCGCTGAAACATACAAAGCAGATGCATGCATATAAATCGTAATTACGCCGCCACCATGATTGATCATAATATAATTTCCCATGGTGGAGCTGTAAGCTGCCGCAATAACAGTACCACTTTGTGCCGCTAAAATCGGACTACCTCCGGGTGCGGCAAAATCAATGCCATTGTGGAACTGTTGCACACCCAAAATCGGATGGATACGATTTCCATAATCATCTGACACTCTGGTATAGGATGGTGCCGGCATACAGAAAGGTCCTGAGAAAACCTGTTGCGTCGTTACCGGTTTAGAAGAAGGCGTACTGTCAATGTCATTATCGGATAAGCCCGATTCTTCCAATTCTTTTTCCAAAGCTGTCGCTTCTTTTTCAGCCTGCAGAATACTTGCTTCCAGAGCTGCAATGGTCGCATTCTGTGATGCAATCATAGCCTCATATTCTTTAATTGCATCTTCTTTTGTATCAATTTCTGATTCATACTTTTCGATTTCACCGTTTTTCTGGTTAATCAGGCTTGTCATCTGTTGTTCCTGTATCTCAGCCTGTTCCTGTGTTTCCAATAAAGAAGCCTGCTCCACTTCCAATTTGTCTTTTAAATTGATAACCCGGTATTTTGTCTCCGTATATTCATTTAAAAGTTGTCTGTCATAAGCGGATACCTCTTCAATGTATTCGGCTTTATTCAGCATATCAGTCAGATTTTGGGCACCAAAAACCATGGTAATATAAGCAGTATCACCTTTTTCATACATGAATTTGATACGTTGTTTCATGGAAGCATACTGTTCATCCTGGTTAGCTTCTGCTTCCCTCAATCTATTTTTGATATTTTCAACCTGCTTGGTTTTTCTATCAATATCTTCCTCTAACTGCGTCAACACTTCCTGTACATTGGTCAATTGTGCATCCAGCTCTTCAACAGTGGCACTCAGCTCATCCTTTGCTACCTGCAGTTCCTTTTTTTCGCTATTTAGTCCTGCAACGGTTTCCTCCATCATATCGACTTTAGACTCGGAAGCCTGAATTTCCTGTTTGTGTTCTTCTGCCTGTTCCTTCTTTTCCCGAATCTCTTCTTTGTAATCAGCCGCTGTTTTTTCCGTTGCGTAAACCTGTGCCGGTGCGGATATTAAAAGAACCGTACAAAGCAGAATGCTCATTGTTTTCCAAATGTTTTTCATAACCGTTGTATCTCCTTAACACTAAACCCGAATATGTTTTCTTACCGTTATAAAACTTCCAACAAAACCAATTCCAACACCAATCACAAGTGAAATCGGCAACAATACATGGAAGACCTCCTGCACCGTAAGGAAATTCAAAATCGAGCTTAATACAGTAAACTTATTCAATACAAACCCGATTACATTGTTGTAAATCAGATATACGACTCCAAGTGGCACAGCCGAACCGATTAATCCGATAATCATACCCTCTATCACAAAAGGAAATCTGACAAAGAAATCGGTTGCCCCAATATATTTCATAATATTTATTTCCTCTTTGCGGACAGAAATACCAATGGTAACTGTATTTCCAATCAAGAAGACGGAAACAAACAACAACAGGACAATAATTCCGATTGCAACATAACCAACCAGACGATTGATTCCATCCAAAGTGTTTGCCGTGATCTCAGATTGATTTACCATACGGATCCCCTCTACATTTTCCAGATAGGAAACCAGATTTGCCTGCATGGATACATCTTTGATATAAATCTCATAATTGGCTGAATCTGCAAGCGGATTTTCCGTAAAACCATCCGCATATTCGCCTAAATATTCATCCTTAAAGCTATTCCATGCTTCATCTGCAGAAATATAATTGATATGGTCTACTTCGCTTCTCTGTGATATTTCATTACCAATCTGTGCAATCCGCTCTTCACTGATACCTTCATCAAAGAATACGGTTACGGCCACTCCGTTTTGTGCAGTCTTTAAAATATACTGAAAATTGGCCACTACAGAATAAAAAATGCCAAACAAAAACAGGCACGCACTAATGGTAGCAATAGATGCCAGGGAATACCATTTATTACGTATAATATTTGTAAAACCTTGTTTTATCGTATAAAGTAATGTACTAAATCTCATCGATGTAAGATCCTTCTTTCTGATCACTTACAACGACTCCCTGACTCATTGTAATGACCCTTTTTTTCATAGCATTAACAATTTCTCTATTATGCGTAACTACCAGTACAGTTGTACCTTTTTCATTGATTTCTTCCAGAAGTTTCATAATTTCCTGAGAATTCTTGGGATCTAAGTTACCGGTCGGCTCGTCTGCCAATAAAATCGGCGGCTCATTTACCAATGCCCTTGCAACTGCAACACGCTGCTGCTCTCCACCGGATAACTGTTTGGGTCTTGCCTTGTATTTTCCTGCAAGTCCAACCACAGCCAAAATAGAAGGAACATTTTTCCGAATCTGTTTATTGGGCACCTGCACAACTCTCTGGGCAAATGCAACATTTTCATACACATTACGATCCATCAAAAGACGGAAATCCTGAAAAACAACTCCGATTTTTCTACGAAATTTAGGAATTTGTCTATGTTTTAGCTTTCCAACGTTGGTTCCGTTTACCGTAATGGTGCCGGAAGTCGGCAATAATTCTCTCAGTAATAATTTGATCAATGTAGACTTACCGGAGCCACTGTCTCCAACAATAAATACAAATTCGCCCGGTTCAATATGGATACTGACATCATTTAATGCCGGTGCTCCGGTCGAATAGGACTTACTCACATGATCCAATGTAATCATTTTGTTTACCTGCTTTCTTTTGCTTTTTACTGTTACATGATACCAACGGATTGCTACGCACCTTTTGACCCTGGTATCTTAATAATTGAAACTTTCCATATATTTCATGTATTTTACAACCATCAATGCAATTTTAAAGGTGATGGCATCTTCAAACACTCTCAAATCAAGACCGGTGCTCTTTTGAAGCTTATCCAAACGATAAACCAAAGTATTCCGGTGAATAAACAGCTGACGGGAGGTTTCCGATACATTCAGGCTGTTTTCAAAAAACTTATGTATGGTCGTAATCGTCTCTTCATCAAAATCATCCGGATTGCGACCGCCGAAAATCTCATTGATAAACATTTTGCAAAGAGGAATGGGGAGCTGATATATCAAACGTCCAATTCCTAACTCGCTATATGCAATCACGCAACGTTCCTCAAAGAAAATCTTTCCCACATCCATAGCCATCTTGGCTTCTTTGTAAGAACGGCTTACTTCTTTTAGTTCATTCACAATATTACCATATGCAACATGTACCTTGGAAATGCCCTCTTTCTCCAGATGATCTTTAATCATGGAAGCCGTCTTTTCAATATCGGCTTTGGAATCATTTCCCACAATTTCTTTTACGATAACCACACTGTTTTCATCAACCGCTGTAACAAAATCTTTGCCGTTGGCAGGAAAACAAGCCCTGACAGCTTCATTAAGACCGCTTTCTTTTCCTTCAATCGGTTCTACAATCATAACCGTCCTTTTGGCTTCCATAGGAATATGTAATTTTTGGGATCTGCTGTATATATCCACCAGCAAAAGATTATCCAAAAGTAGATTTTTAATAAAGTTATCTTTATCAAACCGCTCTTTGTAGGCGACCATCAATCCCTGCATCTGAAATGCTGACATCTTCCCTACCAGATAAGAATTGTCACCGGAACCAACAACCACCAAGACATATTCCGGAGCCTGATCATCATAGATCTTAAAAAACAAATATTTTGAAAACTCCTGACTGTCAGCCGGGGATTTAACAAATTCCACAACTTCCGTACCGTAATCAAAATCTTCTCTGGTTGTCTCTGCGACCTCATTTCCATCCGTATCTAAAACGATAAAATCAACACCGGAAATTCCCTTTAATCCGTCGATGGTATTCTGCAATATCTGATTTGAAATCATAGTCTTTGCTCCCTCTCTAATTCAATAACCTTACTTCCCCATATACCATATTGAATCATTATGTAAACAATTTTAATACATTTTCACAAATAATGCCAGTATTTTTTGTGAATTTTTTGGGTTTTTTGATTTTTAAAATAAAAATCTCTGGAATTTTATGTAAATCTGTTTTCAGCCCATATATTTAGTATATGATGCTATAAAAATTTACATATCTTGTGATTTTTGACTTTTTAATAAATCGTGTATGCCCTTCGTGCGCCTTCTATTTCTCTTATATAAAGAAAAATTGTGCATTCATCCGGTTGGAATTATGCACAATTTTTTGAAATTTTTTCGATTAATATGATACCAGTGTCAAAAGATCATTCTTTCATACTTTCTTTTTTTCTTCCGCAAGCTCTTCTTCAGCATTCTCCACAACACGCACCTGCTCTGCGTTATGGTAGCGGATTAATCTGGCAGAAAAAATCTTTTTCAAAATCTGCTTATTCAATTTCCGCCAAAATCCATTTTCTTTTTCCGATAAATCCACATCAGCCCGAACCATCATCCAAATTGCAACATTGAGCTTCATATGGTTTTCTGCAAGAAAGCTTTCACGCCCCGGTGATTCTAAATTGGAAATCAATACATCCGCAAATGCCATATTGATTTCATTCACAACATAGTCATCGCCATTATCCGTAGAATCCAAAGAAAAAGAACCTATAATTCGGATATCTTCTTCATAGGATAATATTTCTTTTTTTAGTTTTTCCAGCTTTGCCGAATTATCACTCAGTAAATATACTGTTTTCTTCTGCCGCGCCAGCCTTTTAAAAAATTCTGTAACAAAGACATTATTCTCTACATCCCGGATCCGGTTATGAAAAGCAATGTCTCCGGCTCGTAATATTTCTACATCTGCCGGAACGGCCAATTCGATTTTTGTTATCCACTCTTTGATAGATTCATCTTCATGTGCAACCAGCAGCCCTTTCATCGTAATGACTGCAATGGTGCTGACTCTTCCGTCTTTAAAAAAAGAATCTACCATCTTCATCGATTCGCGAATAGTATAATCCGTCAACGGTATCCCCAAGACTTCTGTCTTTCGCATAACATCACCTGTTCAAATAAGCCGTCACATTATATGTGGCCATTAAATGCATTCGCCTTAGCTCATCATGAAACTTAATAATTTCTGAATATCTTCCGGCTCATATGCCAGTAATTCCAATTCTGCAATTGTTCCATCCGAAAAAATATTTGCCATGGAAACATACTGGGATAATTTGGATTTCAAATTCAGGCGGTCACCTTCACCGGTCACCAACTCTACTTTTCCTTTGCAACTGTCAATTACTTCAAAAAACTTGTCTACATCTGTGATATTCTGAACTTTCATTTCTTCAACCTCGCATATTTTAATCTCTTCATAATGTACAGACTATCGTCTGCATGCATTGATTATAAAACAATTTTTTCAAAAAGGGAACACTTTTCTCCAATAATATAGTTTGTTTGACGCTTGTGTCATAAAATAAAGCGCACAAGATTTAAACTTTTGTGCGCTTTTGTTATATTCAGCAATTTTTCATTTATCTCTTTTTATTCTAATCTCTTTATCTGAAATGGTAATCTTTCTTTCTTTATAGAGATGACCTGCTGCCCTTTTAAATTCGTTTTTACTCATCTGAAGCAGTTCTTTTATTTCCTCCGGTGAAGATTTATCTCCAACCGGTAATTTCCCTCCATTGGCAACTAACAGTTCTATGATTTTTTCGCCATCCGGTGCCATCTGCATATAGGATTTTTCACGAATGCTTAAATCCAGTTTACCATCTTCTTTTACTGCGATGACACGTGCCTCAATACGTTCCCCCACAGAAAGCTTTTTTGTCAGCTCTTTTTGCGGAATCATCGCCTGATACTGATCATCCACCGCAACATAAACTCCAAAATTGGGTGCAATCTCATAAACTGTTCCGATTACAATATCATCCTTTTCATAACCTTTTGCAATCGAAAGATAAGGATATAGCCGCATCGTGGCCGCCAGACGACTGCTCTTATCAATATAGAGCGCCACCGGTATTTCATCTCCGGCTTCTACCTTTCTTGTCTGTTCCTTAAAAGGCAGAAACAGATCTTTTTCCAGCCCCCAGGATAAAAATGCACCAATTTTGGAAGTCTGAACTACTTTCAACCGGGCAATTTGTCCGAGCGTCATAGCCGGTTCATGAACGGTCGCAATCAACCGATCCTTGGAATCTTTATATAAAAAGACTTCCAGCGAATCGCCAATTCCAAAATCCTTCGGAACCTGTTTAATCGGCAAAAGAACCTTTTCTATATCTGAGAGATTTTCTCCTTTTTTGGGCATAAATTCTGCCAAATATACACCGAAAGGCTCTGTCTTAATAATACTTAATCTTTGTTTTTTACCTAGCTTTAACATGTTTTTCCGTCCTCTTTTTTAGTAAACTCCACATTACAGTAGACTTTATCATCTTCACTTAATAATGCAACACCGATTTTGTCCCGACCTCGATAAACCGCAGGATACAACATCGTCCCCAGATGCGCCTGCATCTTATATTCTACCCTGAGTTGTCCGACTGAAAAATCCATCGGTAGAAAGTCCATGTCAATATCGACAAACTGTCCGTTATTGACATGCATATTGGTATCTAAATGGTGCTTGACCACTTCTATTTTTTCTTCCCTGACAGGCTCTCCTTCAAACTGTATTCTTCGCGGCGCATATTCCATGTCCAGTTTGGGAGAGAGTTTATATATCTCCTGAATTTCAGGCGGACATTTTTTGGGCATCCCACTTTGGATATCTACCAGACTCCAAATGGAATTGGCCCATGCAATCATTTCTCCGCTTTCATCTTTCATCCAGAAATTACGATTGCCCATAAACCCTTTAAATTCATAAGGTGCTGTTCCAACCGTAACAGTCTCACAAACCTTTGGATAGCGCTTTACTACAATTTGCCAGGCCGACAGCGCCCAAAACATCCCCTGATCCTTTAACGCCTCGACACCTGCTCCCAGACTGTCCGAATGAAAAATAGAACTGTCCTGAAAGTAATTTAACAGTCCTAACAGACTGAGATTTCCATTACTGTCTGTTTCACTGTATCTGATTTTTGCCTGAAATTCATACATCTTGTTTCACCTTTTTATTAATACCACTTCCGGTTTACAGTTGTGCGGCTAAGAATTTTTATATATTTTACTCACAGACTGTATGAATGAGAGTTTTTTACTGCACCCCGCTAAAAATCTGTGCCACAGGGCTGTCTTTATCTAAGAATATGGTAGTATTTCCGTTTGTCACGGATTCTTTTATGGTATCTAACTGCAGACTGAATAAATAAAAATCTGCTTTTCCCTCATCGTTGTAAGCTTCGGACAGGATACGCATATATTCTGCTTCACCTTCCGCAACCGTAGCATCAGCCTTTGCCTGTGCTTCGGAAAGCATAACCGAAACTTCTTTATCGGTTGTATTACGGATAATCTGTGCCTCGGATTCACCCTGTGCCTTGTATGCAGCTGCAATATTATTTCTTTCTGTAATCATACGGTTATAAACAGCTTCTTTATTTTCATCGGGCAAATCCAGAACTTTGATTTTTACATCGGAAAGTTCGATACCATATTGGTCGCACTGATTTCCGATACACTGTTCTAAACGGTCAGAAATGACAATAATCTCAACTTCTTCTTTTTCATTATCTTCAATCACATTTCCTTCTTCATCCAGCTCCTGTGACTCGATATCATTGATTTCAATATCTTCCGTCTCATCCGTCGTGTTTACAATTTTAACTGCCGTATCACGGCTGGCAATCAGCTCTTCCTGAGTCATGGATGAAATGGTTGTCTTGATTGCATTGTATACAATGACATCAATACGCCCCTGTGCGGTAGATGCACTCGCATTTAATGTCTGTGTATATGCCTTTGCATCTGTTACCTTCCACAAAACATAGGCATCCACAATCATGGTCTTTTTATCACTGGTAATAACCTCTGATTCCGGAAGGTCATAAATCTGAACCGCTTTGGGAACATAGTTTACCGTCTGAATAAATGGGATTTTCACACGAAGTCCTGCGGTATCATTGGTCTGCACGATTTTACCAAACTGTTTTACAACGGAATATTCATTTTCCATTGTGGTATAAAAACTTCCCGATACAACCATTAATGCTGCAACAACAACTATAAAAACAAGTATTTTCCATGCTTTTTTCATGTCCGCTACCTCCTATTCCACATCCTGTCCGGTTGTGTCTGTCGTACCTGAAGCGCTTTTTGCTGCTTTTGACGTATCCACTCCGGCTGCTTTGTTTAATTCGGTAATCGGATAATACTTCATGACCTCACCATTTCCCTGATCAATAATAACCTGAAGCGAGGGAAGAACGTCGGACATGGTCTCTAAAAACATTCTCTGCTTGGTGATCAGCGGATAATTGACATATTCATCATACTCTTTATTGAAACGGGCCGCCTGACCGGTTGCCTCGTTGATGCGGGCTGTCTTTTCCGCTTCTGCGTTCTGAATGATTTTATCTGCTTCTGCCTCTGCTGCAGGAAGCTTTGCATTGCGGTATGCATTTGCCTCGTTGATTGCAGATTCTTTTCCCTGCTTTGCCGTTTCTACCGCCGTAAAGGCTTCAATAACAGCATCTGTCGGAGGCTCAACATCCTGAATACTTGCATCTACCAAAGTAATTCCGATATCCTGATCTTCCAGTTCGGAAATAATCATTGTCTTTACATTGCTCTGAATCTGCGCCTTTCCGGTTGTAATGGCATTGTCAACCGTGAATGCAGATACCGTGGAACGGATGCTGGACATCGCTATATTCTTGACAATAAGATCCGGCTGATCAGAATTGTATAAATATTTGATCGGATCGGTAACCTGATAAGAAATATAAAAATCACAATCAATAAAATTGTAATCCGATGTAATCATGATGGATTCGTGTTCAACACTGTATGTATTGCCATCGGAATCTTCTCCGTAGCCGATTTCAATTCCCCGCACCGTGGTATCAACCTTGGTTGCTTTCTGTACAAAAGGAATTTTGAAATGCAGTCCCTTTTCATCTACTAAAGTTGCTTTTCCAAAGGTCGTGATAACAACCGATTCTGTCTCTCCTACCGTATAAAAAGAAGAAAAGACAGCAATCAAAACAAAAAATCCCACAAAAATTCCCACAAATATTTTTGCGACTTTTTTACCGGTGCCGGGATTGGGTCCGACATCTATAACTTTTTCTTTTTTTCTCATATGAATCTCCATTCTGTCGTATTGTACATGTGGAACAAATAGCAATAAAAATTGATATCACACAATTTGCTCTATCACCTTTTACCGACAGCGCAAATTGAAAAATTCTTTAGTGCTAAATGCTCTTTTTCATAATTTGTAGATATAGGATGATTATATCACAATCCCTTTTCTCTGAAAAATGAAAAGATTCTAAAGAGAATTTTCTTATAAAAAATTCTTTAACTCATTCATTAAAACTTCTTTGGGTTTAAATCCCACCAGCATACCCTCACGCTTACCGTCTTTTAAAACCAGAAGTGCCGGAATATTCGTAATCATATAATCCTGTGCCAACTCCATGTTTTCATCAATATCCACATTGAAAAATTTCATCTTCCCTTCCATTTCCTCAGAAATCTGTTCCAATACAGGCTCCATCATATGACAGGGACCGCACCACTGTGCCGAAAAATCCACAACCGCAATTCCGTTTTCTGTTTCCTGTTTAAATTCGTTTTCTGTAATTTTCTTTACCATAATTTTGCTTCTCCTTTTCCGTTTCTTTTTAAATTTCTTTATTTTTCTCCCTTTTCGAATTTGTTAGTTGTCTCTTTAACTGTATTATTCTTTTTTCTCTGCACTATTATTCTGTGCCTTTATTGATTTTACCATTCAAAACGCTATTTATAAATCAAATGATATTGGGTTTTATCAAACTACTTTGTTGCATTCAAATAAGATACTGCAGATAGTGCAGCCACATTTCCCTCACCGGCTGCCTTTATATATTGGTAGGGAGTTCCCGTACAGTCCCCACATGCAAAACAACCTTTTAGATTGGTCTCCATATTGCGATTAACCGAAATGTGATTACCATCCACGGTTAATCCCGGAACCAGACTCTGGGGAAATACACTGTCTCTTAAAATAAAAACACCGTCCACAGACAATTCATCATTTTCAAAAATCAGCTTGTCCACCTTTATGGAACCTGAAATAGAAACCGGTTTTTCTTTTCGTACAACAATGTCTTTATCAAATGATACTTCCTCTGGATACAAAGGTATATAATAGACTTTTTTTGCTATTTCCGCCATAAATTCAGCTTCCGCCTCTTCTTTTGGTGAGGTTCCGATAATGGCTACCGTCTTGTCACGATACAGTAACGCATCACAGGTTGCACAATAACTGACACCTCTTCCCAAAAATTCCTCTTCTCCGGGATAGGGCTTTTCAAAACTGATACCGGTCGCCAAAATCACACTTTTCGCTTCATATATGTGATTGCTTTTCGTCTGTATCGAAAACATCTCACCCATTGCATAAACAGTAGAAACCAATTCCTCTGTGATTTGAATTCCAAGACTGTCAATATGATTCTTCAGATTTTTTGCAAGTTCTTCTCCTGACACATCAGGCAATCCCGGATAGTTCCGAATCAGATGAGCTTTGCTTATTTTATCACTGAGCCCTGCATTTCCCAATAACAGGATCTCTTTGTTGCGGATTTTTAAAGTAATGGCGGCAGACAAACCTGCCGGTCCGGTTCCAATGACTGCCACATTATAATGCATGTTTGTTTCTCCTTGTCTTTAGTATGGTATTGAATTTTTCTTTTATTCGTCGCCATCGGCATATTGATACAATTTTTTATATTTTTCGCACTAATATGATTATTATATTACGAATAAAAAAGAAAATGCAAGCACGCGCCAATGCCCGTACCTGCATTTATCTGATCATACTTATTCACACAAACTTTCTCAAATCTTTCATAAGGAATTCTATGATGTTGGGGACAAAAGGTATTTTGCCCCATGATACCAACGAATTACTACGCACTTTTACTCTCGCAATCCTGGCATCATTCTATTACAGTCTGATAGTTACCGATTGCTTACTTCTATAACTTTATTCAGCGTTTCCAATGCCTTTTTACTGTCAATCAATTCTGCTGCCAGTTTCACTCCATCGGCAAAGGTCTCTGCTTTATTGCCAATATATAAAGATGCTCCGGCATTCAATAAAACGGCATTTCTCTTATGTCCTCGTTCCTCACCGCTTAAAATAGCTTTTGTAATGGTCGCATTTTCTTCCGGTGTTCCTCCGACCAAATCCTCTTTCCTGCATCTTTCAAATCCAAAGTCTTCCGGTGTAATGACATAGTTTTTCATCCAGCCGTCTTTAAATTCACAGATGGTTGTGGGGGAGCTTAAAGATATTTCATCCAATTTATCCTGTCCGTATACAACCATACCTCTTTCCACGCCAAGGTTGATCAAAACCTGTGCCAGCGGCTGAACCAGATATTCATCATAAACGCCAAGTAACTGCATTTTCGGACTACCGGGATTTGTCAACGGTCCCAAAATATTAAATACGGTTCGAAATCCCAATTCTTTACGAATAGCTCCCACATACTTCATGGATGAATGATATTTCTGTGCAAAAAAGAAACACATCCCTGCTTCTTTTAAAAGTTCCACGCATTTATCAGGATCCTGCTGAATATTAACGCCTAATGCTTCCAGGCAGTCTGCTGTTCCGCATTTTGAGGAAGCCGCGCGATTCCCATGTTTTGCTACCTTCATTCCTCCTGCGGCTGCAACCAACGCCGAAGTTGTAGAAATATTAAAGCTCTGTGCATTGTCTCCGCCGGTGCCGACAATTTCAAAAACATCCATACCGGTTTCTACTTTGGTTGCATGGTCACGCATAGCTGCCGCACAGCCTGCAATTTCATCGGTTGTTTCTGCCTTTGCACTCTTGGTAGAAAGCGCTGCCAAAAATGCCGCATTTTGTGTCGGTGTGGTTTCCCCACCCATAATCTCATTCATAACCTGATAAGCTTCGTCATAGCTTAAGTCTTCCTTGTTGACAATTTTTACGATTGCTTCTTTAATCATGTTTTTCTCTCCTTTTTTGTTTGATTTTTCTTGTTTGTTTTTTCTTATTTGATTTTTGCTATTCTTTATAATTGCGATTTTTTCTTTTAGACCATCTGTTATCTAACCGCTTTATCCATCATCTTGAATCTACATGCTCCTTCTGTTTGTCATCCCATAATTGCCTTTTAATTTATATTGGGCCTACATGCTCTTTCTGCTTGTCATCCCATAATCGCCTTTTAATTTATATTGGGCCTACATACTCTTTCTGCTTGTCATCCCATAATCGCCTTTTAATTTATCCTGGGCCTACATGCTCTTTCTGCTTGTCATCCCATAATCGCCTTTTAATTTATCTTGGGCCTACATGCTCTTTCTGTTTGTCATCCCATAATCGCCTTTTAATTTATCTTGGGCCTACATATTCCTTCTGTTTGTCATCCCATAATTGCCTTTTAATTTATCTTGGGCCTACATGCTCTTTCTGTTTGTCATCCCATAATCGCCTTTTAATTTATCTTGGGCCTACATACTCCTTCTACTTGTCATGCCACAACTACTTTTTCCAGTATCTTAGACCTACTTTCTTGTGCAAGCACAAATTTGAACTTGGCTCATCGTGTATAACAAAAAAGTCCTTGACAGAATCTTATCTGTCAAGGACGAATAATCTTTATCCGCGGTGCCACCTTGAATTTGTGAATAATCACACGCTCTGCAGGATACCTCTGATATCCCCGGCAACTGACGCATGCCTTACGTCGCAATATACTCGATTTCTATCATCAATCTTTCCCTGCGCCCTCCGTGGTCCATTTGACGTCTTGTTTCCTGCCTGTTTCTCAGCATCACAGGCTCTCTGTAGGGGCGTGAAACGCCGTTATCTCCACTTCATCGGTTTAACTTATTAAATTAGTAAAATCTTAGCACTTCATTTGTTTCTTGTCAACTGCTATTCCTTGAATTATTTTCATTGTATTCCTTGAATTATTTTCATTGCAATTCCTTGAATTATTTTCATTGTATTATTTTCATCATTATTCTTTGTTTTATTCTCACGATGTTGTGGTCAAAAGGTATTTTGCCTCCATGATACCAACGGATTGATACGCACTTTGTTCTCTCGCAATTCTGGTATCATTTTCATTTATTCAATAACCAGAGCGAAAAGTTCATTTCCTTACCTTACAAAAACAATCCCCGTCTATAATAAACGGGGATTGCAATATATAGTCTGAATATTAATTTTACAGTTTCCAGATTTCTTTATTGTACTGATCAATCGTTCTGTCTGATGAGAAGAATCCGGCTTTGCTGATGTTGACAAGCATCATCTTAGCCCATTTCTTACGATCTTCGTATGCTTCATAACATGCATTTTTTGTCTTTACATATTCTGCAAAGTCAGGGAAGGTCATGAACCAGTCTTTGTTGAGAAGTTCGTTGTATAAACGTTCCAGATTTTCTTTGCAGCCGATCTTCAATAAATCGTCGCTTACGATGAAGTCAACAGCACGTTTTAAATCTTCATCCTTTTCATAGTAAGATCTTGAACTATAATCACCACGTGCATAACGATCGATGACAGTCTGGGAATCTTCACCGAATACGAAGATATTGTCTTCTCCTACCAATTCTGCGATCTCTACGTTTGCTCCGTCACTTGTTCCAAGTGTAACAGCACCATTTAACATAAACTTCATGTTAGAAGTACCGGAAGCTTCTTTGGATGCCAGTGAAATCTGCTCAGAAATATCACATGCGGGAATTAATTTTTCTGCCATGGTAACGTTGTAGTTTTCAACCATAACAACCTTTAAGTAAGGGCTTACTTCCGGATCGTTGTTGATTAACTCCTGTAAGCATAAGATCAAATGAATAATATCTTTTGCAATGATATAAGCCGGAGCTGCTTTTGCACCAAAAATTGCGGTAATCGGTCTTGCAGGTTTCTTTCCTGCTTTGATTTCAAAATATTTGTGAATGATAAACAACGCATTCATCTGCTGACGTTTATACTCATGCAGACGTTTAACCTGAATATCAAAAATAGAATTCGGATCAATATCCAGACCCTGTGTCTTTTTCAGGTAATCTTCTAATTCTACTTTCTTTTCAGATTTCACTGCAAGCACTTTGTCAAGAACTTCGTCATTGTCAACATATTCTCCAAGCTTGGTCAGTTCCATTGCATCCTTTTTCCAGCCTTCTCCGATTAATTCTGTAATGAGAGCTG
This sequence comes from Lachnospiraceae bacterium, assembly GCA_017626095.1. Classification (GTDB taxonomy): domain Bacteria; phylum Bacillota; class Clostridia; order Lachnospirales; family Lachnospiraceae; genus UBA2882. The sequence continues at coordinate 27,015 of JAGAJL010000012.1, read as the reverse complement.
CCAACTGCGGATTGCAGGCCATTAACCAACGACGGAAAGTAATTCCGTTGGTCTTGTTATTGAATTTTTCAGGATACAGTTTGTAGAAGTTGTTTAACTCTGTATCTTTCAAGATTTCTGTATGCAGATATGCTACACCGTTGACACTGTAGCCGTAGTGAATATCCATGTGCGCCATGTGTACTAAACCATCTTTAATGATGTAGGTACTTTCGTCGGAAACATTTTCACGAACACGGTTGTCCAATTCGCGGATAATCGGCATTAACTGGGGAACAACTTTTTCCATGTAGTGGATAGGCCATTTTTCGAGAGCTTCTGCCAGGATTGTATGGTTGGTGTATGCACAAACCTTGGAAACGATGTCGATTGCTTTTTCCATACGAATTCCACGTTCCTGTAAGAGGCGGATTAATTCCGGAATTACCATGGAAGGATGAGTATCATTAATCTGAATGGTTGCATAATCTGCAAGGTCATATAAATCAGATCCCTTTGCAACTGCCTCATCCAAAATCAACTGTGCCGCATTGCTGACCATAAAATACTGCTGGTAAACACGAAGCATTCTACCCTTATCGTCTGAATCATCGGGATATAAGAATAATGTTAAATTCTTTTCAATTAATTCTTTGTCAAAATCAATCGTATCACCAACAATGCTTTCATCTACTGATTCAATATCAAATAAATGAAGCTTTGTAGTACGGTTATCATAACCTAAAACATCAATGTCATACATTCTGGATTTTGCGCTCATACCGCCGAATTTCACATCATAGCAGGTTTCTGTTTTGTGAAGCCAGCTGTTTTCTTCAATCCAGGGATTCGGTGTTTCTTTCTGAAGATGATTTTCAAATACCTGTTTGAACAAACCGAAATGATAGTTAAGACCTACACCGTCTCCGTTTAATCCAAGGGTTGCAATGGAATCTAAGAAACATGCTGCAAGTCTTCCCAATCCACCGTTTCCTAAAGAAGGTTCGGGTTCTACTTCTTCAATTTCTGCTAAAGATTTTCCCTGTGCAGAAAGTTCTTCTTTGATTTCATCATAAATACCAAGATTGATTAAATTGTTGGATAACAGTTTACCAATCAAAAATTCAGCGGAAATGTAATAAAGCTTTTTCTTTCCTTCGTTGCTTACTTTTGAAACCGCCATGTCTTTTGTCAGATTTAATAAAGCCACATACAGTTCTTCATTGCTGCAGTCAGCAATATTTTTGTTGCAGTTTTTTGACAAATAGTCTTGTAATTTCATTAGATTTCCTCCATGTAATATATTTTTCTTTCTTAAAATTTTTTATATTGTTTCTATATTTCTTTTCATCTTAATATATTATTTATCAATATCATTGTTTGATTTGAGTTTCAAAAGCAAATTAGAATTATTCTTTAATTCTTCGAATTAGAATTCCATTACATAATAACGCAGTATCAATATAATGTCTTGCAAATAAAACCTCGCCTTTTTGTGCAATTTCCACATCTTCTTCGGAAGTGTTAATGATAATCTCGATATAATTATCACTCCATCCTACCTTCTGAAATTGGATCACACGCGGATGATCTGCATATTCATTAGGGAAATGGAAATTTCTGCTTTTTAAAAGAGGTTCCTGTTTTCGAAGATCAATTAATTCCCGGATAATGTTAATCCGGTCTGCATACTCTCCTTTTTCAATCGCATCCCAGGGCATACAACGTCTGCAGTCAGGATCATAGGAGCCTTCCATTGCAATTTCTGTTCCGTAGTAAATGCAGGGACTTCCCGGCATGGTAAACAACACAGCTAACTGTGCGAAATAGGCATCCAGGCTCTTAACATCCGAACGAAGTCTTTTGGTATCATGCGAATCCAACAAATTGAAAAGAACATCATTAGTCTGCTGCATATACATCGTATAGCAACGATTGACCGTATATTCAAAATCCTCGTTGGTCAGAGACTTGTCAATCCAGAAGTCTTTGATACTCTCTCCGAGGGGATAATTCATAACTGCGTCAAACTCATCTCCCCGAAGCCAGGGTAGCGCATTGTGCCATATTTCACCCAAAATATAAATATCGGGATTGATTGCTTTTAATCTTGTCCGGAGTTCTTTACAAAATTGATGTGACACTTCATTAGCTACATCCAAACGAATTCCGTCAACACCATAATCTTCAACCCATTTTGCACAGATATCGATAAAATACTTACGGACAACCGGATTGTTTGTATTGAGCTTGGGCATATCATCAAAAAAGGCAAAGGTATAATACTCTCCTTTTTGAGCATGTCCGCCACCTTCGGAAAGCGGCCATGTATTAATCATAAACCAGTCAAAATACTCAGACGAAGGTCCCTTTGAAAGTACATCCTGCCATGGTGCAAAGTAGTATCCACTATGATTGAAAACACCATCTAACATCACACGGACGCCTCTTTCGTGAGCTCTTGTCACAAGCTCTTTAAATACAGTTTCATCACCAAATAAAGGATCAATTTTGGTATAATCCACAGTATCATATTTGTGATTGGAATACGATTCATTAATGGGAGTCATGTAGATTCCCGTAATACCAAGATCTTTCAAATAATCCAGCTTGGTAATAATTCCCTGTAAGTCACCGCCAAAACATTCTTCATTTAAAACCGGTTCCTTATGACTTCTCCAGGGCAATACATTTTCCGGATCCAGGGTATGATCCCCGTTACAGAATCTGTCGGGAAAAATCTGATACCATACGGTATCATTGACCCATGCCGGTGTTGTGGCAATATCACATGGATTCATCCATGGAAAAACAAAACATTGTCTGCTTCGTCCTGCCAAATTCTTCTGCTCATCGCTTAAAAAGCCATCCTCAAAATAATACCATTTTTCATCATCGGTAATCAGTTCAAAATAGTATTTCAGTCGTTTATACTCCGGCTTTACAGTGGTCGTCCACCAGAGTTGGTTTTTCAGGCGTTTCTTAAACACAACCGGTTCGCTTTCACCTTCCCATCCTTCTCCGCCACCTAAAATACCATTTGCAAAAGGATCCCCGATAATAATATTGACCGACTTGATATCATAGCCGGTCTTTATATTAATGATTAATTCGTCATTATTAAATGGATAGCAATAATTATCATTCGCTTCATGATAAACAGCATTAAAATCCATAGATTACTCCTTCAAATACAAAAACATCAGTGCGTGATATCTTTGACTGAATCCTGCTCCAGCAGTTCACCTGCAAAAAAGATCTGACGACCGGTATCTTCTCCGTTGATTGCTTTTGCCAGGAGTTCCACCGCACACATAATCATTTCCTCAACAGGCTGTCTGACTGATGTCAATGCAGGATACATATATTTCGTCATCTCAATTCCGTCAAATCCCACAACGGAATAGTCATCCGGAATTTTTTTGCCAGCATCATAAATAGCTTTATATGCACCAAATGCTGTCAAATCCGATACGGCAAATACTGCCGTAAATTCTTCTCCCGATGCCAGCAAATCTTTCATGACAGCATAGCCATTTGCAGAGCTGTAATCAGGTAAATCATCTCTTTGATAAGCTACAAGTCCGGGATTATACTCAATCCCATTGGCTTCAAGCGCCAGCTTATAGCCTTTTAAGCGCAGCCTTCCGACTGCAAAATCACCTTTTTGTCCAGCAATGATTGCAATCTTTCTGTGTCCATTTTTAATCAGATAGTCAACGATTCGATAACTTTCTTTTTCATCATCAATCGCAACCAGATTACAATCTGTGGCATTGTAATCCACAGCAACCGTACAAAATACATAAGGAATATCTATATGCTGACGTATTTTATCCAAATCCTCAATCATACCACCTAGGAAAATCATTCCCTTTAATCGCTGCTCTTTTACCATTTCGACAGCCTGCATGGTATTATTATCATCGTAGGATATTTCCTTTAAAATAAAGTCGTAACCAATTTTTTGCAGTTCCTGTTCAATAAAGGTATACATTCCCTGAAAGAAACTATTATTACGTCCCTTGACCAACACACCTACTGTATTAGTCTCACTTACCTTCAAATTTCTGGCACTGTTGTTGGGAACATAGTGAAATTCCTTCACCACTTTGAGAATTCGCTCTTTTGTCTCCGAATTAATTCCCGGGTCATCGTTCATTGCACGTGATACGGTACTGGTTCCAACGCCACATAATTTTGCGATATCCTTAATTGTCAGATTAGCCATTGTTTTATCCTCGTCCGTATAATTCGGTCAACTGGCCGATTTGTTCTGCAAGATCTGCATTCATATCTTCGGCATTCATCCGCCATACCCAGTTTCCACCGAGTGTAGACGGTTTGTTGATTCTGGCAGAATTATCAAGGTGAAGATAATCCTGGAACGGAATAATACAAGTGTCTGCAACCGAACTGTGCGCTAAGCGAATCATTTTATCAGCAAGCTCTGCATCATCATCGCCATAGTAATCCACATAAGATTTTACCATCTCGTATTCTGCTTTTGTGATTTCACCAAGCCAACCCACAACAGTCTCATTGTCATGGGTACCTGTATATACAACCGAATTGTGAACGTAATTATGAGGAAGATATTCGTTTCTGTTTCCGGAATCTCTTTCATCAAATGCAAATTCCAAAACCTTCATATTCGGGAAACCGGTATCTAGTACTAACTTGCGTACGGTATCCGTCATAAAGCCCAGATCTTCCGCAATAATTTTAACACCGGAAAGTGTCTCTTTTAAGGCATTAAATAATTTCATGCCCGGTCCTTGTTTCCACTTGCCCTTCTGCGCTGTTTTGGCACCTGCTGGTATGGAATAAAATTCATCAAAGCCACGAAAATGATCAATACGGATCACATCATAAAGTTCTTTGCACTTCTGCATACGCTGTTTCCACCATGCAAATCCTGTACTTTCATGATAGTCCCAGCGATAAATGGGATTTCCCCATAATTGTCCGTCTGCAGAAAATCCATCCGGTGGACAACCGGCAACCGAAATCGGATTTTTTTCTTCATCCAGGTCAAAAAGTTCGGGATTAGCCCATGCATCTGAGCTGTCGTAAGATACATAAATCGGAATATCTCCGATAATCTTAATTCCCTTACTGTTAGCGTATTTTTTTAGCTTCGTCCATTGTTCCATGAACTTAAATTGCAAAAATTTGTAAAAGCCGATTTCATCCGATAATTCAGATTCATATGCGGCAATTGCTTCGGGACGTCTCATACGGATATCCTCGTCCCATTGATCAAAGCTTACATCATGAAATTTGTTTTTTACACTCATGTATAATGCATAATCATCAAGCCAAAACGCATTATCCTGCAAAAATTGTTTGTAAGCCTTATTTTTAGATAAATCTGCTCTATAATAAGCTACCTTTAACAACGAAAAGCGATTTCGATACATAATGTCATAATCAATATAATTGTCATCCGTTCCAAAATCAACTTCATCACATTCCCCTGCACTCAGAAGGCCTTCTTTAATAAGGCCTTCTAAGCAGATAAAATAAGGGTTCCCTGCAAAGGTAGAGAATGACTGATACGGTGAATCTCCGTAACTCGTAGGACCTATTGGCAAAATTTGCCAATAGGTCTGTCGAGCACTCGCCAAAAAGTCAATAAATTGATATGCCTCCTCGGAAAAACATCCAATACCATATTTACTTGGAAGACTGAAAATTGGAAGCAATACACCACTTTTTCGCATAACACTTATTTCTCACAATCTATATCGTATTAACCTTTTACAGCACCTGCTGCCACACCCTTGATAATGTATTTCTGGCATGTGAGGTAGAAAATGATAACAGGAATGATACTTAATGTGATCAGAGCCATGATAGCACCTAAATCTACCGTACCGTAACTTCCCTGTAAATACTGGATATGGATTGGAATAGTCATATATTCCGTACGATCCAATACCAGATAAGGTAAAAGGTAGTCATTCCAGATCCACATGATTTCCAAAATACCAACGGAAATCATAGTGGGTTTTAACATCGGAAGGACAACCATGAAGAAAGTCGCAAGCGGATTGCATCCGTCGATTGCAGCTGCTTCTTCTATTTCCAATGGTAATCCCTTAATAAATCCTGTGAACATGAACACAGCCAATCCGGCACCGAAGCCCAGATAAATGATAGGGATTGTAAAGGGGGTATTCAATTTCAGGGTATCTGCTGTTTTGGCTAACGTAAACATTACCATCTGAAAAGGAACTACCATGGAGAATACAAAAACATAATACATGATTTTGCAGAATTTATTATTAACACGTACAATGTACCATGCCGCCATAGAGGCAAATAACAAAATTAAAATGGTAGATAAAATTGTTATGGTAACACTGTATGTTACAGATTTTCCAAAAGGATAATCGCCAAATGTCACACCTTTAATATAGTTTGCAAGTCCTGCGGCACTTTCACCCGCGGGCAAACCGAAAGTATCTGTTTTTACGAAGGTGTTTTGTTTGAATGAGTTCATGAATACCAGTAAAATCGGTAAAACCCATACAACTGCACAAATAATCAGTACGATCATACCGGAGAGAAGACCGGCTTTTGTTTTTTTCTTACTTTTCATTATTGCTGCACCTCCTTATTTTTGGTAGCGGACAACTGGATCAAAGAGATTGCTGCAACCAGAACAAAGAACAATACCGCTTTTGCCTGAGCTACACCTCTTGCTGTAGAGGACTGTCCGTAGAATGTATTAAAGATGTTAAGCGCTAACATTTCTGTTGTCTTTACAACAGTTCCATCTGCCTGCCAGTTGAAAGGCTGACCGCCTGTCAAAGCTAAGTTCTGGTCAAACAACTTAAAGCCGTTTGTCAAAGATAAGAATAAACAGATGGTTACAGAAGGCATTAAGTTCGGGAGTGTTACCCGAAACAATGTCTGCATTTTACTTGCACCGTCGATACGGGCTGCTTCCATCATATCCTCAGGGATAGATTGAATACCGGCTATATAGATAATCATCATATAACCAATCTGCTGCCAGCACATCAAAATGATCAAGCCCCAGAAACCATATTTGGTTTCCAACAGGATGCTGGTACCATAACGGCTTAAAATACCGTCAAAAATCATACTCCAAATGTAACCCAGTACAATACCACCGATTAAGTTCGGCATGAAAAAAACCGTACGGAAGATGTTGGTTCCTTTAATTCCCTGTGTCAAAAGAAATGCAAGGAAGAATGCCAATACATTGACCAACGCCAAAGAAACAACCGTATACAATGAAGTAAAGCCAAACGCATGAACAAATGTTGCATCATGGAATGCTTTTATGTAGTTACCAATGCCGATGAATTCTGCGTCACTGGTTGTGGTAAATGAACAAAATGATAAATATAAACCTTTGATAAAGGGATACACAAATCCGATTAAAAAAGCAATTGTGATCGGTAATAAAAATACCGGAAAAAAGCGAGCAATCGGACGCGTAATCATAGTTGAATTCGTATTGCTACTTTGATTTTTTTTCATTTTCATATTTCCATACCCGTAAACCCTTATTTTAAAAAAGGGGCGAGCAGTTTCTCGCCCCCATAATTGTTTATGTGTTACTTTCTTTTTATTCGTTAGCTGCTTTGTACTGCTGAGCCCATCCTGCTGTGAATGCTGTTACAACATTGTCCCAAGATCCACCTGCATCGTACTGGTTCATAGCTGCTACTAAACCTGCTCTCCAGTCATTTACGTTAGGAGTGTAGTTGAATGTCCACTCAACAGTGTATTTACCTTCTTCGATGTATTTAGCTGCATACTGGAAGAATACATTTGAGTTTTCAGCTGCGTTCTTGTAAGGGATTTCACCGAACTGTTCCATCATCATCTGTGTACCTTTTTCAGATGTTACTAACCAGTACATGAAATCAAGTGTTGCTTTCTGATCTGCTTCTGAGGCGTTTACGTTAACTGCCCAGCAGTTTTCTGTACCAGAGCAAAGAGCTGCGTTTTCTTCGCCTTCAGCGCCACAGTAAATCGGGATCATTGCTAAGTCTTCATCAGCCCAAGATTCGCTCAATGCGCCGTATTCCCATGTACCATTCTGGAAGAATACTGCTTTACCATCTTTGAATTCAGCTTCTGCATCATAACCGCCTGTTGCTAATGTAGCAGGATCTACAGCTGAGTCTGTGATGTAAAGATCCCAGATGTTTTTGTATAAATCAAGGTATGTTCCTTTGATTTCTGCAGGACATTCTGTCCAGTTGTCTTCTTTTGCTTCATAGTATAAAGGCATGTTTGCTAAGTGACCTGAAAATCTCCAAGAAGATGAGTCATCCATACCTGATGATGTAAATGCATCAAATCCGAGTTCATCAGCACGTGCATGAATATCATCAGCAACTGCTTTTAACGAGTCGAAATCTGTGATGTCATCTAATGAGTAACCAGCTTCTCCTAAAAGTTTTGTATTGGTAATGATACCAAAACTTTCATAGCAGTAACCGATTGAGCAAGCTTTTCCGTCTGCATCATATAATGTGAAGTCATCAGTTGTTAATTCGTTGTAAACGTCTGTTCCTTTTAAGTCTAAGCAATATTTGCCCCATGTTTTAACAGCTGCCTGGTTACCAACAACGAATAATGTAGGTGCATTGGATTTGTCCATTTCTGCTGTTAAGGTTGATTCGTAGTTACCGGATGCTGCAGTTACAACTTTTACTTCAACTCCTGTTTCAGCTGTGTAATCTGCTGCGATCTGCTGTAATGCTTCGTCTGCTTCAGGTTTGAAGTTTAACCAGTATACAGAACCGCCTTCAGCAGAAGGTGCTGCAACTTCTTCGCCACCATCAGTAGCTTCTGTTGTTTCTGTTGTTTCTGTTGTTTCTGTTGTTGATCCTTGATCAGATGTGTTTCCGCAACCAACAAGTGTTGCTGCTACCATGCTCACGCATAATAATGCGCTAATCAGTTTCTTTTTCATGTTTTTCCCTCTCTTTTCTTAATTGAAAAATTTTTTTGCTGCTCTTGGTAACGTTCCCATTGGTAACGTCACCTTAGCGTTTTATACGGTTGGTAACGTTTCCGTAAATTAAATCTATCACGCTTTTTTTCATTATGCAATACCTAAATATCATTTTCGTCAGAAAACACGATAGCATGCTTATCATTTTGTACATATCGCACAAAAAAAGAACTTTACCGCTCTATTTAGCGCTTAAAGTTCTTTTGTAGCTTCCGAAATACATCGTTTTATCTATATGTTTATATTGATTTTAAAAAACCATCTATCATAGATAGATGGTTTCAGCAGCGCTACCAGGATTCGAACCTGGAAAATGACGGAGTCAGAGTCCGTTGCCTTACCGTTTGGCGATAGCGCTTCAACATTTGTTAGTATACACAATTCATATTAAAAAAGCAAGCATTATTTTCATTTTTTTGTGTTTTCCCGATAATCCTTATGTTTCCCTGTTCGGACGTGTGTTTTCATTATATATCTTTGTTGCCTCATACTTCTGCTTCCAGTATTTCCACACAACATTCTCACATGTATTGTCAAACATTAAATATACTATATCAGGAGCATTAAAAAAGGACAGGATTACTGTTTAGCAACCCTGCCCCTGTATCAATCTTATAATGTCTGATTTTATAATAACGGATTAAACTTCAAACATTAATTCACCATATGTAGGAATTGGCCATAATTCTTTATCTACAATCATTTCCAACTCGTCTGCAGGTTTTCTGAGCTCAGCCATAATTACCATAACCGTATCTTTATAGAAGAAAGCCTGTTCTTTGGCATCTGTCATAGCAGAACCTTTTGCTTCTGCTTTCTGCAATTTCACCAACGCTTTCTGCATTGCTTCGAGTTTCTTGGAAACCTGTTTCAAAAGCTCTGCCTGAACAGATGCGTCTGCACCTGCTGCCTTAACAGCATTGATGGTATCGGCCAATACTTTGGTGTATTTTACAACGGCAGGAATAATCTGTTTGCCGGCCATATCAATCATCGTTAATGCTTCAATATTGATTGATTTAGCATAGGTCTCGTAAATAATCTCTTCACGGGATTTTAATTCTGCCTCTGTATAAATACCAAATTTCTCAAACAGAGCAACTGCTTTCGGATCTGTGATGGTGCATGCAGCTTCAATCATGGATTTAATATTCGGCAATCCTCTCTTCTCAGCTTCTTTTACCCATTCATCAGAATAACCGTTTCCATTGAAAATAATTCTCTGATGTTTGGTCATATATTCTTTAATCAGATCGTGCACTGCTGCATCGAAATCATCTGCTTTTTCAAGAATATCAGCTGCCTCACAGAATGCTTCTGCAACAATGGCATTTAAGGTTGTGTTGGGACCTGCGATAGAATCGGCACTACCAACCATACGGAACTCAAATTTATTACCGGTAAAGGCAAACGGTGATGTTCTGTTACGGTCTGTTGCATCTTTCTGCAAATCAGGAAGAGTAGATACGCCTGTTTGCAATTTTCCACCCTGTTTTACAGAATCGGCACTACCTGTCTCTACAAGCTGTTTTACAACATCCTCAAGCTGTTCTCCAAGGAACATGGAAATAATAGCCGGAGGTGCTTCATTTGCACCAAGTCTGTGGTCATTACCAACGTCCGAAGCTGACTGACGAAGTAAATCTGCGTGTGTATCAACTGCTTTCATAATGCAGGCAAGTACAAGTAAAAACTGGATGTTTTCATTTGGTGTATCACCGGGATCCAATAAATTCACACCATTATCGGTTGTAATAGACCAGTTGTCATGTTTACCGGAACCATTTACACCTGCATAGGGTTTTTCATGTAAAAGACATCTCATACCATGCTTAACAGCAACTCTCTTCATTGTCTCCATAACCAACTGGTTGTGGTCTACAGCAATATTTGCTGTTTCGTAAATCGGAGCTAACTCATGCTGGGCAGGAGCAACTTCGTTGTGCTGTGTTTTAGCTGTTACACCTAATTTCCAAAGCTCCTCATTTAAATCTTTCATATAAGCGCCGACACGCTCACGGATAACACCAAAGTAGTGATCTTCCATTTCCTGTCCTTTCGGAGGAAGTGCTCCGAAAAGGGTACGTCCGGAAAACATTAAGTCAGGACGCTGTTTGTATAATTTTTCATCTACTAAGAAATATTCCTGTTCGGGACCAACGGATGCTGTAACCTTTGTTGCACCAGTGTTACCGAATAATCTTACAATACGAAGTGCCTGTTTGGAAACAGCTTCCATAGAACGAAGTAAAGGTGTCTTTTTATCAAGCGCTTCACCTGTATAAGAACAGAAAGCTGTAGGAATACAAAGAATAGCACCTGTTGCAGCTTCTTTTAAGAAAGCGGGAGAAGTAATATCCCATGCTGTATATCCTCTTGCTTCAAATGTTGCACGAAGTCCGCCGGAAGGGAAAGAAGAAGCATCAGGCTCACCTTTAATTAATTCTTTTCCGGAAAACTCAGTAATCATTTTTCCCATTTCATCGGGATGTGCAACGAATGCATCATGTTTCTCTGCAGTAATACCTGTCAGAGGCTGAAACCAATGTGTATAGTGTGTGGCTCCATTTTCAACAGCCCAGTCTTTCATTGCTTTCGCAACAACATTAGCAGTTGCCATAGAAAGCTCTCCACCCTGATCCATTACCTTCTTAACCTCTTTGAAGGCATCTTTGGGAAGGCGTTCCTTCATTTTACCAAGGGTAAATACATTTTTTCCGAAGATTTCTTCGACGTTCATAACTTCACTCATTTCTCGTATCTCCTTTTCCTTTTATTGGGAGCTGATATTTCAAACACCGTGACAAGCCCCGCAAATCAGTTCCACCTCTGATTATGCAGTTATCAGATGCTATCATATACAAATACATCTGATGTGTTACGAAAATAAAAAAAGTTCCGAACCGTACGGTTGGAACTTCATCGTTCAAAATATCTTATGTCGGTGGCTTCAACACCGTTTTCTATTTTATATAGATAAGATACTCTTATTTTTTCAAAAATGCAAGTATATTTTTAAAAAAATTTATTTCCGGCCGCGGTTCACACTTCTGCTATTATAGCAGAGTATTTAAACTACGGTCAAGAATGTTATCTTTTTATGACTAATCTCATTCTTGTTCAGGCGCTTTCTTCCGCAGTAAATCATATACGGATGCAGGCTGATCCAATTCCACTTTCAGTTTTTGCTGCGGATGGGGAGCACTTTCCATTTTTTCTCCGGTTTCTTCATTTATAATAGAAACGACCCTCGTCTCTACGTTACTTCCATCCGGTTTCATAATTTCAATGGTTTCTCCAACGCAGAACTTATTTCTTTGCTCAATATAAACCACATTCTGTTCTGCACGGTTGATAATGCCCAAATAGATATATTCATTGATATACGTGTTACTGTCATAAATCTGTGTATTTTCATCCGGCTTTCCAAAATAAAATCCCGTCGTAAACTGTCTGTATGTGCATTTGGAAATTTCTTCTTTTGCCCAAGACAGGATTTCTTCAAAGGCTTCTTTTCCCTGCACGGCAGCATCAATGGCTTTGCGATAAGTTCTTGCAACCGTCGCCACATAAAGAGCCGTTTTCATTCGTCCTTCAATCTTAAAACTGTCAATACCGGCATCGAGCATCTCAGGAATATGCTCAATCATGCATAAATCCTTGGAATTAAAAATATATGTCCCCCGTTCGTTTTCATATACCGGAAGATATTCACCGGGACGGCTTTCCTCCACAACCGCATATTTCCAACGACAAGGATGAGTACAGGCTCCATGGTTGGCATCCCTTCCGGTAAAATAATTGCTAAGCAGACAGCGTCCGGAATAAGAAATGCACATAGCTCCATGAATAAAACATTCGATTTCCATATCTTTTGGAATATTTTCCCGAATCTGCTTGATTTCTACCAAAGAAAGCTCTCTGGCACAAACCACTCGTCGAATTCCCTGATCATACCAAAAACGGAAGGTCATATAGTTCGTATTATTAGCCTGCGTACTGATATGAATTTCAATATCCGGACAATTAGCCTTTGCTAACATTACCATCCCCGGATCCGCTACAATAATCGCATCCGGTTTGATTTCTGCCAATTCGCGAAAATAGTTTGCCGCGCCTTCCAAATCATAGTTGTGAGCAAGAATATTTGCGGTAACATGCACCTTTACCCCGTGCTCATGTGCAAAGGCAATGCCTTCTCTCATCTCATCCGGTGTGAAATTCTTAGCTTTTGCCCTTAGGCCAAAAGCTTCCCCACCGATATATACTGCGTCAGCACCAAATATTACTGCCGTTTTTAACACTTCTAAACTACTTGCAGGAATTAACAATTCCGGTTTTCTCATATTTCAAAATCTCCTACTCTCTTTTGTGCATCCGCACGATTTTATATATTCTGCTCCCAGACGCGTTCTCACTTGGATATCAACGTAGCAGTACTAAATTCGCAATAAATTGCTCATTAAGTGCTGACGTTGATATACAGTCTGTACGCAGAATATATAAAATCGCGCGGATGCACAAATATATAACTTAAAGGCCTGCAAAAGCAGAATCATTTTCTGACAGAGACAGCTACTCCGTCTCCTAATGTCAGGATAGAGGTTTCCAGTTCTTCATGATGTTTGAGTGTATATAAATATTCTCTCATTCGCTTGTGAATCGTTCGGTCTCTTCTCGTGACCGCGTATTTGGATTCGATTATATCCCCATCCTGCATGACGTTATCGGAAATCAGAACTCCGCCGGGAGCTAAAAGGCGCATAATCTCAGGTAAATAGTGAATATACTGACCCTTGGCCGCATCCATAAAAATAAAATCATAGGGGCCGTCCAGAGTTTTTAAGACTTCCATGGCATCCCCTTCGAGCAGGGTTATCTGATGTTCTTTGTGATATTTTTTAAAATTATCCCGTGCGATGGGAATCCGTTTATCGTAGTTTTCTATGGTTGTAATATGCCCGTCTGTAAACTCGCTCATCAATAAAGCAGAAAAACCGATGGCAGTTCCCACTTCCAGAATCTGCTTCGGTTTATTCATTACAAGCATAGTTTTCATAAAGCTCTGCATTTCTTTCCGAATAATCGGAACCTGTGTGTTTAAGGCATATGCTTCCAGTTCATCCAGATAAGCCGGATTGCCTGCATCCAATGAATTGATGTAAGCAATAAAACGCTCATCGGTAATCATAATCTTGCACCTTTTCCTGTTTGTTCATTTATTTGTCCATTTTTTGTCCGTTTATTTGTTTTAATTTTTATTTCATGTTCATTTATCAGCCAATCTATTCATTTTCCTGTGCGGCATCTTCACTTGATTCGGAGCCATCTTGCCGATCGTCTTCAGATTCCGGTACCACTTCATCATCAGCATTATTCATAATGGTTTCATTTGCCGGATCCGTCGTTTCCGCATCGGCGTCAGATGTTTCACCATTCTCGTCCTCTTCGCCGGCGCCTGCTAAAGCAGCCAGAAGTTCTTCCGAATTCATGGAATTATTGAGTGTATAAATTCCCGGCTTTAAGTCCTCTTTATACTCGGAAAGCAAAATCTGTACCCAGAATAATTTCCAGTCCTCAACCAGCCCAACTTTTTCAAACTCTTTTGCAAGCTCTTTTTCATCCATAGATTCTGTGACCGTAACCTGGATATCTCTACCCGGAGCAATGGCACATGGCAAATCGGCAAAAATACGATAGCCAAAATTATAAGCATTGATTGCTGTTTGATACAAATAATATAGAACAAAAATGGCAATGGTAACTCGTAAAACCATACCAACAAATGCTCCTACTACTTTTTTTGCATCCATAGGCTCCTCCTAATTCGACAAGTCGAAATCTTTCGCAAAAGCTTCACCAAGAACCGATTGGATTTCCTGATACATACGACAGAAAGCAAGTTCTGCTGCCAAAAAATCACTTACAATCGGATTTTTGCGAAATTCTTCATATTCCCGTTCAAAACGATCGGTTTCATCAAATAGTCTGTCCGCATCCGTTTCATTTTGCAATTTAAAATTGCGATAACGAAATTCATCAATCTGTTTTTTTAAGTCCGGATATTGTGTTGACACAAGCTCCTTTTGCCGGAAATACTCTTCACAGACTTCATCTTCCCTTATCTTATTTATATAATCATTTGTAATATTCAAAAATTCGCTCATGAAAGCCTCTCTGCGTATCTTATTATCCGTTTGTATCTCTTACACTTCCATAATAATTGGTAAAATCATCGGACGACGTTTTGTTTTTTTCCACAAATAATCACCAAGATTATCTTTAATCGCCGCTTTTATTTTACCCCAATCCGAAACATTTCTTTCCTGAAAACGCTCCATCATGTCTAAAACCATTTCTCTGGCTCCGTCAATCAGTTCATCCGATTCTCTTACATATACAAATCCACGGGATACAATATCCGGTCCTGAAACCAGATAATTGCTTGCTGATTCCAATGCCATTACAACAATCAGAATACCATCCTCTGCCAAATGCTGACGGTCACGCAAAACGATATTGCCGACATCTCCGACTCCTAAACCGTCGACATAAACAGCACCCGTAGGCACTTTACCAATTACTTCGGCACTTTCTTCGGAAATTTCCAAAACATCGCCGGAGCTCAAAATAAAAATATCCTCTGAATCATATCCCAATCCTTTTACCAGCGAAGCCTGCGCAATCAGATGCCGGTATTCACCATGAACCGGAATTGCATACTTGGGACGAACCAATGTATATAAAAGTTTAATTTCTTCCTGGCAGGCATGTCCCGATACATGGGTATCCTGGAAAATAACATTGGCACCTTTGGCATATAACTCATTAATAATTTTGGAAACTGCTTTTTCATTGCCCGGAATCGGATGCGATGAAAAAATAACCGTATCATTCGGGCCGATGCTGACCTTTCTGTGCACGCCACCTGCCATACGGCTGAGCGCGGCCATACTTTCTCCCTGACTTCCGGTCGTAATGATAACCGTTCTGTCATCCGGATAGTTTTTTAATTCTTCTATCGTAATCAGCGTATTATCAGGCACATTCAGACAACCAAGTGCAGCGGCTGTATCAATAATGCTGACCATGCTCCGTCCTTCGACCACAACCTTACGTCCGAATTTGTATGCGGAATTAATAATCTGCTGAACCCTGTCCACATTGGATGCAAACGTCGCAATAATAATCCGTGTCCCCGTGTGTTCAGCAAAAATATTGTCAAAGGTTTTTCCAACTGTCCTCTCCGACTGCGTAAAACCTTGTCTCTCTGCATTGGTACTGTCACACATCAGTGCCAGCACTCCTTTTTTCCCGATTTCAGCAAAGCGTTGAAGATCAATGGCATCACCGAATACCGGTGTATAATCCACTTTGAAATCCCCGGTGTGAACCACGATCCCGGCAGGAGAATAAATCGCCAGTGCAGCCGCATCCACAATACTGTGATTGGTTTTAATAAATTCAATCCGAAAATTTCCAAAGTTAATAATCTGTCCGAATTTTACGACTTTACGCTTAACCACATGTTCCATGCCATGCTCTTTTAACTTATTTTCAATAATGGCCATGGTCAGATTTGTTGCATAAATCGGAACCGGGATATCCTTTAATACATAAGGAAGTGCACCGATATGGTCCTCATGCCCATGTGTAATCATAAAACCTTTGACTTTATCCAAATTTTCTTTTAAATATGTCACATCTGGAATCACGAGATCAATTCCAAGCATATCATCTTCCGGAAATGATAAGCCACAGTCCACAACAATAATACTGTCTTCGTACTCAAAGGCAGTAATATTCATACCAATCTGCTCCAGACCTCCCAACGGAATAATTTTCAGCTTGGAAGTCGGCATCTTTTTCTTATTCAATTAAAATTCCTCCACACTCTTTCATATCTGCGGATCCTTCATGCGTGAATCATTCCTTCAAAAACGGTTGATAAAGCTTGTCCCCGAAACCGTAGAGCTTATCCGAATTTTTACGAAAATGATCCAGATCATGCTGTTTCCGTAAATATGGTACTACATTTATTTTTATTTAATTATTTACTTTCTCAAACATTTTCTTTCCTAAGTTTTTCATAATGTTTATTCTTAGGTTTATTATCCATTTTATCATCATGATAATTTTTGATATTTTATGATATCACCTTATCATCATTTACTCTTCCGAATCGTCTGATACCAAATCAACATCTTCCAGGATATCTTCAAAGATTGCAGCAACCGCATTCAATTCCTGATCGTCACTGACAATTTCATAGATACCTTCTACCGCCTCATCAGAAGATAAGTCTTTTAAAATCAGAGCTTCGGCATCTCCCTCTTCTTTATCGGTTACTAACAGGTAATTGATGCCTCCCAATCTGGTCTGTTCCAATACGTAAAATTCAACCGGTTCCTCGTCCGGCCTGCTAAAACTGATTTTTTCCACAAATACTCTCCTTTACCGGCAAAAATCTATTGCTCTTTTTGCAACCTTAAGCTGTCTAAATACCCTTGCAAAATAAAAGAAGCGGCAATAGCATCGACATATTCCTTGCGTTCTTCGCGGCGAATGCCCGACTCCATCATAACACGATCTGCCGATACCGTAGTCAGCCTTTCATCCCACATAACAGGCTCTATTCCTGTACGTCTGTATATCATATCGGCAAACTCTCTGGTCTTTTCCACGCGTTCACCTTCGGTATTGTTCATATTTTTAGGAAGACCGATGACAATCCGGTCAACTTCATATTCCTCGATCAGCGCCTCAATCCGGGCCAATGTCTGGCGTAGCTTGTTTTCCTGCTTTCTGCGGATAATCTCGACACTTTGTGCAGTAATGAACAAAGGATCACTGACAGCAACTCCTACCGTTTTTGATCCGAAATCCAGTCCCATGATCCTCATAGCTTTTCCTCTTTACTTCCAATTATTTGTCTTGATGTACTGCTTTAACATTTCTTCAACCAGTTCGTCACGTTCCACTTTCATAATCAGGCTTCTTGCATTCATATGACTGGTAATATAGGTCGGATCTCCCGACATAATGTATCCTACGATCTGGCTTACGGGATCATATCCTTTTTCTGTCAGTGCTTCATAAACGGTTGATAAAACAATCTTAACGCCATTTTCCGGCTCAGTCACTTTAAAATACTGTGTATTTCCTAAATCTTGCATTTTGTCACGTCCTTTATCCATAGATATTGTTATTTTACCCCATCTTCTATTAAATTACAACCACAATATCCTTTGTCAGCATATCTGTCAGCCGGACTTTCACAATTTTTCCGGAAAGTTCCTGTGCGCACGAAATATCGGCAATCTCTTTTGCCACTTTGACATAGCGTGTCGTGTGTCCAAGAATATACCATTTATGATCAATCTCTTTGGCCTCTTCAAACAAAACCTCCTCTTCGGTTCCAAGAAAAGAAGTTCTGTATTGATACGACTGTTCTTCTTCAAGTTTTAGAAGCTCATGCGCTCTCTGCTTTTTGATTTCACCATCAACCTGTCCGGGCATATTAGCAGCAACCGTATTTTTCCGACGGGAATATGGGAAAATATGCATTTCAAAAAAATTAATTTCTTTCAAGAATTTTTGAGTACAGAGAAATTCCTCATCGGTTTCTCCCGGGAAGCCTACGATAACATCCGTTGTAATCGCAGGATTATCATAATATCTGCGTAGACTTTCCACACCTTTTTTGTATTCTTCGGTGGTATAATGGCGATTCATCCGCTTTAATGTTGCATCACATCCACTTTGCAGGGACAGATGAAAATGCGGACAGATTTTGGGAAGCTCTGACATTCTATTTGCAAAACCATCCGTGATAATCCGGGGTTCTAACGATCCCAACCGAATACGCTCCACTCCCTCAATCGCATGAATCGTCTCAATCAGGGAAAGTAGTCTGGAAATTCCTTTAAAGTATACAACTTCATCGCCATTACTATTATCTGTTTGTTCTCTTAACATCTGCATTTTATCCGTTTGTCTTTTATCTTTCGCACGAGAATCCATGTCCTGCTGTAAGTCGTCACTTAGAAAATCAACCCCATAGGAACTGATGTGAATTCCGGTCAATACAAATTCCCGATATCCTTTTCTTACCAGACCTTTGATTTCCTTACAGATATCCTCCGCACGTCTGGAGCGCACTCTCCCTCTTGCAAAAGGAATAATACAATAAGTACAAAACTGATTACATCCATCCTGTATTTTAATATATGCCCTGGTGTGTTCCCCGGTTTTGGTCAACTGCATCTCTTCATATTCATCGGTATGATTAATATCAATGATAGAATATCCCGCATCCGATCCATGTTCCTTAATCCACGCCTCAACAATTTCAACCGTATCTTTTTTTCGGTTATTTCCGATTGCCAAATCTATGCAGGGATCCAGCTTTACCTTTTCCGTATCTGTCTGCACATAGCAGCCTAATGCCACAACAATAGAATCCGGATTTCTCTTTTTGGCCTGATGTAACATCTGACGGCTTTTCCTGTCTGCTATATTCGTTACCGTACAGGTATTGATAATGTAAATGTCCGCATTTTGATCAAATGGCACAATACAATATCCTTTTTCTTCAAATTTTTGTTGCACAACATCCAATTCATAGGAGTTAACTTTGCATCCCAGGTTATGAAATGCCACATTTTGTATCGTTTTTTTCACAATCTTTGTACTCTTTTCTTATTGACTTTTCAATTTCTAACCATTAGTATAAAGGAGAAGGTATTAATTGAAAAGGAGGAATTTTTAATGAAAACAGTACAGATTTCATTAAACTCAATTGACAAAGTAAAATCATTTGTTAATGACATCACAAAATTCGATTATGATTTCGATCTTGTTTCAGGAAGATATGTAATCGACGCAAAATCTATCATGGGTATCTTCAGTTTAGATCTTTCTAAACCGATTGATTTAAACATCCACGCAGAAGACAATATTGATGATGTTTTAGCAGTATTGAAACCTTACATTATCTAATTGAGTGGCGGTACATAACCGCAAACAATCTGTCATCTGCTCGTCAGATGACAAAATATGCAAAGAGATTATTCAGCCGGCACATTACCGGCTGATTTTTTCTTGTATTTTCTAATTTCCTCTGTTATTCTTAAATCAAAAGGGGTATGTAATGTATTATGAAAAAGGTTTCTAATTATTTAGGAACAGAATATCTTATAACAGCACGCATTACAAAGGGGAAATTCTTATGAAAAATAATAATAAAGGCTTTTCTTTAGTCGAACTGATCATCGTCATCGCAATTATGGCTATTTTGGTGGGAGTTTTGGTACCAACCTATCTGATTTATGTTCAGAAATCACGGGTTTCACACGATGCTCAGCTTGTCGATTCCATTTCAAAGGCTCTCACATATGCCGCTTCGGATCCCAAAGCATCCGAAGATGCAGCCAGTCAGGCAATTCTTGCCGGTTTATCTTCCCCCACAAAGTTGGAAGATTTAGACAGTCCTGTCGGCAATGTTCTTGCTGCTGAAATCATGGATACTTTATACATGTCAAATTTGAATCAATCCACTTATGAAAAAATGATTAAGTCCTCACATGCATCTAATTGCCATATTTATATCCAAAATCAAGGTTCTCTCGATACCCCTTATGCTGTCTGGATCAGTAATACCGACAAAACCGGACACGGCGACACCTCCAATGACGCAACCGACATGAATCAGATTGGTAATTGTATCTGTGTTAGATAGACTATTGTGGATGAAGTCGTCCTTACAGATAATAAAAAGCGAGAAACGTCGACAGAGAAAAAAAGTCTGTAATTAAAGCCAAAAGCATAATATATCCGCATTTCAGAAATATCAGAAAAATACGAAAAGGGATAATCATTTCACTTCAATAATTTCACGAGTCTGTAGAGCAGTTTCTATCATCTCATCGATTTTGTCAAATACATTCTGTTCGTGCTGTCTGATGACATTGACATTGGGTTTGGTAACCGGATGTTTCGCCACGAATATCGTACAGCAGTCTTCAAATGGCAAAATGGAAGTTTCATACGTATTGATTTTTTCGGAAATATCCACGATGTCCTGTTTGTCAAACGCAATCAACGGACGATAAACCGGAAGGGTACATACTTCATTGGTCGCCATTAAGGCCTGCATGGTCTGACTGGCAACTTGTCCGATACTCTCACCGGTAACCAGACCGAGACAGTCATTTTCCTTTGCAATCATTTCCGCAATCCGCATCATATAGCGACGCATAATAATTGTCAGCTCGTCATGCGGGCATTTTTCATAAATATACAACTGGATATCGGTAAAATTGATTACGTGAAGCTTTAGCGGACCGGAATATTCGGAAACGTATTTTGCGAGATCCACAACCTTCTGTTTTGCTCTTTCACTGGTATACGGAGGTGCATGGAAATAAACAGCTTCCAAAGTTACTCCTCGCTTACTAATCATATAACCGGCAACCGGCGAATCAATTCCGCCCGACAATAAAAGCATCGCCTTTCCACCGGTTCCGACAGGCATTCCTCCCGGTCCCGGAATCACTTCGGAATAGATATAAATTTTTTCTCTGATTTCCACATTCAGCTCAACGTCCGGATTATGGACATCCACCTTCATATCAGGAAAAGCATCCAAAATCACTCCTCCGAGATCAGCATTTACTTCCATGGAACTCTTCGGATAATTTTTTCTGGCTCTCCTGGTGCATACTTTAAATGTTTTATGCTTGTCCGGATAAACGTTATCAATAAAATTGATAACGTCTTTTCCTAATTTTTCAAAACCTTCGTCTTCTACATAAACAACCGGACAAATTCCGGAAATACCAAACACTTTCTGCAGTGCAGTCACGGTTTCATCAAAATCAAACGCACTAACAGCATCGATATAAATTCTTCCCTGTGTTCTTCTGGTCTTAAACTGACCATCAATCTTAGAGAGGGCAAACTCAATCTGTCTTACCAACGCCTCTTCAAAAATATATCTGTTTTTTCCTTTCACACCAATTTCTGCGTACTTAATTAAAAATGCTGTAAACATTTCATTCTCCTTTTCATTTTCATCTGCTTTGTTTATCCGCTTTTACAGATTATAATTCATTCACTGTGGAATTATACTACATTGTTACCGTCTCGTATATCTTCTGAGCATCGGCACCAGCTCATATAAACATTTTAAGGTATATTCAATTTCTTCTTCCGTAGTAAAAACGCTTAAACTAAAGCGTATGGTCGAATCCATATATTCTGTCGACAATCCCATGGCACTCAAGGTGTCACTGACCGTATGCTTATGGGATGAACAGGCACTTCCTGCAGAAACATATACGCCCTTATCTTCTAAGGAATGCAGCATAACCTCTGAACGAATACCCGCAATGGAAGCAGATACAATATGCGGTGCTCCGGTCTCATCCTGAGGTCCGTTAATCTTGACATGGTCAATTTTTAACAGACCGGAAACCAATTTCTTTTTTAAGCAGTACAAACGATGGGTGTCTTCTACCATATTTCGGTAGATTAATTCTGTAGCCTTTCCAAGTCCCGCAACTCCGGGAACATTTTCCGTTCCGGATCGGTATCCGTTCTGCTGACCGCCTCCGTATATAATCGGCTTGATTTTTACTTTTTCATCAATATATAAGAAACCGGTTCCTTTGGGTCCGTGAATTTTGTGTCCACTGACCGAAACCATGTCAATTTTCCATTTTTTCGGTAAAAGTCTGAGCTTTCCAAAGCCTTGAACCGCATCCACATGAAACAGTGTCCGCGGATTTGTCTGTTTGATAATCTCTCCTGCCTCATCAATCGGCTGGATGGCTCCAACCTCATTGTTCACAAACATAATCGATACCAAAATCGTATCCGGCCTGATGGCATTTCGTAACTCTTCCAACGAAATCTGCCCATACTGATTTACGGATAAATACGTGATATCAAATCCCAGCTCCTTTAGATGCTCCATGGTCCGTAATATTGCCGGATGCTCAATCTTTGTTGTAATCAGATGCTTTCCGCTTCTGTGATTAGCAAACGCTGCACCCATTAACGCCCAGTTATCCGATTCGGTACCACCGGAAGTAAAAAAGATCTCTTTTTCTTTTACTTTCATGATGCCGGCAATTGTCGCTTTACTATATTTGAGATACTTCTCAGCATCAACACCCTTTAAGTGCATACTGGAAGCATTTCCGTAATCATTGGTCATAATGTCTGCAACCAGACTGACAACTTCGGGATAAGCTTTCGTCGTTGCAGAATTATCCAGATATACTTCCATTTTCCGAAACTCCCTTCCTAAGTTTCATTTATTTCTTATTATTATCTTATGTGAAAACAGGCATGCCCGTTACTATCACAAAGAGTTTATATAAACGCCTGATCGGTTTCCATATGATACATCAAAATCGATAAAACCGTCATTCCCGCCGTCTCTGTCCTAAGAATTCTTTTTCCCAGAGATATCGGGCAAAAACCACAAGCAGAAGCCTTTGAAACCTCCTGTTTGTCAAATCCGCCCTCCGGTCCAATCCACACGGCAATTCTTTCACCCGGTCTGATGGATGCAATTACCTTCTTTGTTTCCTCCATACCGTTTGCCAGTTCATAAGGCAGCATCTTTACCTGCATGTCATTTGCATAGGAAAGCGCCTGTTCAAAAGAAAGAACTTCATGAATCTTTGGGATAATTCCTCTTTTACTTTGTTTTGCCGCCGCTTCTGCAATTGTCTGCCACCTTTTCAGTTTGGAAGAAGCTTTTTTTTCATCCAACCGAACCACACAGCGACTCATGGAAACCGGAATGATTTCATGTACGCCAAGCTCTACCGCTTTTTGAATGATAAGCTCCATCTTATCGCCCTTTGGCAGCCCCTGAAATAAATAGATTTCTGCCGGAAGTTCCATCCCGTCTTCTTTTATAAAATGTAACTCACATTCCACGGTATCTTCCGTATATGCTACAATTCCTACCCGGTATTCCTTTTGGTCAACGCCGTTTGAGAGTGCAATCTCTTCACCTATTTTCATACGGAGCACATTTTTAATATGATTGAAATCGCTGCCTGTAATATATGCTTTTGTCCCTTGTATTTGTTTTGGACTTACAAAAAACTGATACATGTCACCTCCGGGCCGTCACGCTGACCCATTCATTTTGTCTGGTTACTTCTAACACTTCCATCCCGGCGGCTTTTATAGCATCTGTCACAAGTTGTTCTTTTTCTGCAATAATGCCCGATGTAATGTAGATACCGCCTTTTTTCAAATGCTGTTTTACAACAGGAGTCAAAGGAAGCAATACCTCTGCGAGAATGTTGGCAACCACAATATCATATTTATCATATCCGACACGTTCCTGAATCTCTTTGTCGGAAATTATATTTCCTATCATCATCTCAAAGGAATCGGAAGCCACTCCATTTACTTCCATATTTTCCCTGACTGCTTCCACGGCACAAGGGTCTAAATCGGTTCCGACCGCTCCCTTGATTCCATACATCAAAGATACAATTGCTAAAATACCACTGCCGGTTCCCACATCCAGAAGTAACGTCTCCGGTGTAATATATTTTTTTAACTGACGGATACAAAGCTGCGTTGTCTCATGCATGCCGGTACCGAAAGCCGTTCCCGGATCAATGTGCAACACCTTTTTATCTGCATCCTCCGGCTTTACCTCTTCCCACGAAGGCGTAACTAAAAGATCATCAATATAGAACTGATGGAAAAACTCTTTCCAGTTATTCAGCCAGTCTTTGTCCTCCGTTTCGGAAACGACAATGCTGCCTTCGCCAATATCCATAAATTCCCGGATTTCATTCAGTTTTTCTGTAACTGCTAAAACCAGTGCATCCATATCCACCGGTTGCCCATTGCTAACCATAAAGTAAGAATTATCCATATCCTCTGACAATCCGTTTTGGGTTGCGATGCTTTCCACATCATCTTCATCAGATGGCACTTCCACAAAGAAGCTCAGATAAGCAATGCCGTCATCCTCCGGTGCATCCGGAAGGATATCTACAAACATCTGCTCCTTTTCCCACGCTGTTAACGGAACATGATCTTCAATCATCGCACCTTCTAAGCCCAGATCATATAACTCCGAAATAATAATGTCCTCTGCATCCGTTATGGTTTTTACGGTTAATTTTTTCCACTTCATATATCTTCCTCTAAATCAACTTTTTCAATCCGCCCACAAAATTACAATTATGAAAGCAATTATTTAATGTATTTCTCGCATACAGTTATATTTTCCGTTCATTACTGCAACCGAATTTTTACAGCCATCTCATGCGCTGCCAAGCCTTCGGTATGTGCCATGGTCATACAGGTATCGGCAAGATTTCTCAATCCTTCTTTGGTGATGTGCTGAACAAAAGAAGTCTTTAAGAAAGTTCCCACATATACACCGTTTGAGAATTTGGCATTTTTCATGGTCGGCAATGTATGGTTGGTACCGGAACAATAATCGCCCAATGCAACAGGCGCATCTTCTCCGATAAACAACGAACCAAACTGATAAAGCTTTTTACTGTATTCTACCGGATCCTTTGTGTGCACTTCCAGATGTTCGGGGGCTGCTTCATTCGC
The DNA here is from genome assembly GCA_017626095.1 of Lachnospiraceae bacterium. GTDB lineage: Bacteria > Bacillota > Clostridia > Lachnospirales > Lachnospiraceae > UBA2882. The sequence goes on along the minus strand of JAGAJL010000012.1, from coordinate 1,418 downwards.
CAGCACCGCCATTTCTTCCATATCATCCGCAATGATAATGGTTCCGTTATCAGCAAAACTCTGCATGGCAGCTTCTCCGGTAGGAAGTTTTGCTGCAAGCTCTTCCATTGCTTTCAATATTTCAGGGATTTTACTTTCATCCGTAATGATCAGAGTTGACTGAGCAAATGCATCATGCTCACTTTGCGCCAGCAAATCAATGGCAATGTATTCCGGATTTGCAGTCTCATCCGCAACGATTAAAACTTCAGAAGGACCTGCCAGTGAATCTATGCCGACAGTACCCATGACCTGTCTTTTGGCTTCCGTAACATATCGATTTCCGGGACCTGCAATCAAATCTACTTTCGCGATAGACTCGGTTCCGTATGCCATGGCAGCAATGGCCTGCGCACCACCCACCGTATAGATTTCATCCACGCCTCCAATATCCATCGCAACTAAGGTTGCCGGATGAATCATGCCGTACTGTTTGTTGGCCGGAGAACATGCAACCGTTCGCTTTACACCGGCAATTTTTGCAGGAATGGAAAGCATCAATGCAGTACTTGGTAGCGGAAAACGACCACCCGGTACATATAAACCGGCTCCGTCAACAGGGATTAATCTGTGTCCCAATTCTACTCCTGCAACAGGGCTCATAACCTGAAGTGGTTTGATACAGTTTAATTGCTCTTTAGCATAAAAAGCAATCTGGTCCGCTGCCTTTTTGAAGCTTTCTACCACATGCGCATCTACCATTTCGTACGCCTTTTTTATATCTTCTTTTGAAACACGAATCTGTGTCAGTGTCGTATGATCAAATTTTTCTGCCAGATCTTTTAACGCCTGATCCTTATCCTGCCGTACCTGACAAATAATATCCGCAACCGCTTTTGTAGCAGCCGCATCCCTTACTTCTTTTGCTTCTTTTGCATTCTTATAATATCTCATCACAAACATCCTTTCTTTTGAAAAATGTCTTTTTCTGTTGCTAATGATGTTGGGATCAAAATGTATTTTCCCGCATGATACCAACGGATTATTATAAATTAATACTTGATACCATAAACTAATATAACACAAAATATAGCAATACACAAAAAAACTCTTTGAACTCATAGTATAAAATCTATTCCTTCAAAGAGTTTTATTATTTTTTATTTATCCCTTTTCGGATTAGTGTTCCCGAAAAAGATGTGCCGAAAGTGCGATATATGGGTTTTGCAGACCGATTATGCAGACGCTCTGCCACGTTTCTCACATAGTTCGCAATCTTTGCGGGATGGCAGTCACCCTTACAAAAATATATATCTTTGCCGCTTCATACTTCGGTTTTCGGCATTTCTAAGCGGCATGCTCACAAAGTATTTATTAAATGCCCGGTTTCAAAACTCAGACTTCGTCTTCAGACAGTTGAAACCGGGCATTATTTTTGT
>JAGAJL010000048.1 GCA_017626095.1 Lachnospiraceae bacterium | reverse complement strand
CCCTAACAGAAATTATATATCTTTGCCCGCGGAATTTAGCGAGGTTTTCTGGCATTTCTTAGCGGCATAAGCGAACAAAAATAATGCCCGGTTTCAACTGTTTGAAGACGAAGTCTGAGTTTTGAAACCGGGCATTTAATAAATACTTTGTGAGCATGCCGCTTAGAAATGCCGAAAACCGAAGTATGATGCGGCAAAGATATATATTTCTGTAAGAGTGACTGCCATCCCGCAAAGATTGCGAACTTTGTGAGAAACGTGGCAGAGCGTCTGCATAATCGGTCTGCAAGCTATATAAATTCGCGTTTTTGTATATTCTTTCGGGGACACAAATCAAAAAAGAGAAAATAAAAATGCGACTATATTTTTGTCATATCTTTTTGGGACATATCATATGATGTAATAAGCCTAAGGAGGTCGGATGAAAATGTTGGAGCTTACAAAGAAAAATATACATATGGACTGTATAAAGGCCAAAGCGGGCAACCAGATTACCATTGAGGATGATGTGAATATTCCGGATTTACGTCCCGATATAGACAAGGTAATTTTTCAATCCGGAGTTATCCGGTTAGAGGAAGTCAAACTCGGAAACGATCAGGTTGCGCTAAAGGGTTCTTTAGCAGTTCATATTCTTTATCAGAGCGAAGAAGAGGAGGAGCCGTTTAGCAAAATTGAAACGGCACTGCCCTTTGATGAGATTTTTCATATGGATGGTGTCAGTGCATCAGACAATGTTTGCGTGAAATATGAATTGGAGGATCTTTCTGTTGGCATTATCAATTCCAGAAAAATCAGTGTTCGTGTGCTGGTAACCATGGAGTTGTTATCAAGAGCTATTTATGATGAATCGGCTGCAGTGGATGTGGAAACATCGCTTGCAACAGAATATCGGAAGAAGCCGTTAAATGTACTGGAAACAACCGTCTGTAAAAAAGACATTTTCCGGTTCCGGCATGAAGAAACAATCCCGGCACAGTTCCCCAATGTATTGGAAATTCTCTATGCCTCGGTTGTACCGGTAAATCTGGAATGCATTCCGGAGGACGGAAAAATGATGGTACGCGGCAATATGCGGTTATTTTTTCTTTATACACCGGATGGAGACGAGGAGAGCAGTCGCTATTTTGAAACCACAGTTCCGCTTCAGGAAGAAATTGTATGTAGTGGATTGAATGCCCAGATGCTTCCGAGTGTCGGTATCATGATGTCGGATGTGAATTGTGAAGTGAAATCCGATTATGATGGAGAAGACCGGGTGATTGCAATGGAAGCGGCATTTGATCTGGATATGAAGGCATATGAGGAAAGAACTTATGATATTTTGGCTGATATGTATTGTGTGACCAAAGATATTCAGACGGAATGTAAGGATGCCATGTTTTTGCAACTATTACAAAATAAGCAGGCAAGAACGAGGGTAAAAGAGCGGATTGAGTTAGAAGAAGCTGACTTTACCAATCTGATTCATCACGAAGAAACGGTTACCTTAGAAGATGTGGAAATCGAAGACGGGAAATTAAATCTTGACGGAAATATGCAGATTCGTTGCCTATATACATCTGATCCGGAAATGAAAGAATTTCATTATGTGGAACGTGATATTCCATTTACCTATACGCCGGATAGTGTGGATTTGACAGGAAAAGAACTGCATCATGAAATTATTATGCAGGTTGTGCAGGCTGATATATCGATGCCGGATCCGAAAACAATAGAATGCAATGCAACGATTAGCATAAATCTGTTGCTTTTAGAAGAAAAGAAAGAAACCATTATTGTTGGCGCAGAAGTTTCGGATTTTATGCCGGATCAGATGCAAAATCTGCCGGGAGTGGTTATTTATATTGTGAAATCCGGTGATAGCTTATGGAAAATCGGAAAAGAATACTTTATTCCGGTGGAGGAGATAAAACGATTGAATGAATTGACGACGGATGAAATACATCCGGGAGATCGATTACTTCTTATGAAAAACAGGGTCTGAAAAGATCCTGTTTTTCGTTTTTCTTGCATATCTTCAAATGTTTCGATATAATATTGTATACAAAGTACGTGATTAGTACAAAATACATAATAAATACAATTTATCTTGGCTTTGCCAAACATTTGAAAGAAGAGATTTGCATAGTAAATCAGCGGATTTGAAGGTTTGTAGAATTGTGAAAGCTGCAAAGCAATGGAGCAATTCTCAGGCATCGGTTGCCAGCAGCGATTGTAGGTATCAGTTGCAATAATTAGTTACAGACATTATTTCGCAGACATCAACTGGGAATAAAATAAGGGGATTTTCATGACAGATAATAAGATTACAAAAGAAGCACATGCAAAAATAAATCTGGGTCTGGATGTTTTAAGAAAAAGAGAAGATGGATATCATGAAGTAAAAATGATTATGCAGACCATTGGTTTGTGCGATACGTTGACCTTTGAAATGACAAAGGAAAATGATATTGTCATTGAATCAGACAGCGGAAAGCTTCCTTTGGATGAGCATAATCTGATTTACAAAGCGGCAAGGGTTTTCTTCGAAGAGACGGGACAAGCCTTTGGAATAAAAATATTTTTGAATAAAAGAATTCCGATTGCTGCCGGAATGGCAGGTGGAAGTACCGATGCGGCTGCAACATTTTTAGCATTGAATGAAATAAGCGGACAACCTTTATCTATGGAAAAGCTGCTTGAAATTTCCGTAAAGGTCGGAGCGGATGTGCCTTATTGTATCATGGGTGGAACGGCACTTTCAGAAGGAATAGGTGAAATTCTGACAAAATTACCGGCTGTTTTACCGGCGCATGTTTTAATTGCAAAGCCCGATCTGGATGTGTCGACGGCTTTTGTATACAAGAATCTGAAGGTTTCGGAACTGGAATTTCATCCGGATATCGACGGTATGAGAATGGCGATTGAAGGTCATGATTTAAAGGGTGTTACGGATCGCATGGGAAATGTATTGGAAACCGTTACGATACCGGCATATCCGATTATTGGAGATATGAAGAAAACATGTATGGAAAACGGTGCTGTCAATGCACTGATGAGTGGTAGCGGACCGACCGTATTTGCAATATTCGACGATTTGAAAAAAGCGGAATTGGCGGCCGATGTAATACGGGAAAAATATCAGATCGAAGAAGTCTATGTAACCGGTTTTTGGGGATAATTTGGAGGGTTTTTATGATGATGATGGATATTATGCAACAGAATATGAATGAATATCTTCCGCTTAGGGATGTGGTGTTTAACACGTTGCGGCAGGCAATTTTAACCGGAGAATTAAAGCCGGGCGAGCGATTGATGGAGATTCATCTGGCAGATCGTTTAGGTGTCAGCAGAACACCAATCCGTGAGGCAATTCGTAAATTGGAATTGGAAGGTCTTGTTGTAATGATTCCCAGAAAAGGTGCGCAGGTTGCCCGCATTACGGAGAAAAATTTAAAAGATGTCTTAGAAGTCCGCAGGGCATTGGATATGTTAGCTGTAAGACTTGCCTGCAGCAGGATGGACGACGAGTATAAAAAACAACTACGTGAGGCGTGCGATGAATTTGCGCGTGTTGTGAAAAATAATAATACCAAAGATATTACGGAAGCCGATGTACGTTTCCACGATATTATTAATAAGGCAACGGGAAATGACAGGTTAATTCAGCTTGTAAATAATCTGGCGGAGCAGATGTACCGTTACCGGCTGGAATATATTAAAGATGCTGCCTATCACAACCGGCTGGTTGCAGAGCATGAGGAAATTTATAGTGCCATTATGGATGGCGATGAAGAAAGAGCTGCCAAAGCAGTTGTTCTCCACATTGATAACCAGGAAGAGACTATTATTAAGCATCTGAATCTGGATGCATAGAAAACTTCCTTTTTTCAATTATGTTTTCATGGAATTTGCATATTCTGTCACAGACGTGTTTTCAAGCTTTCTCAAGAATACAATAGTAAAATATGATTGTAAAAAGATAGATAAATTATAGAATCGTTGTATAAATACGATATTATGGGCAACACTTTTTTTAGCATCAATGATTTGACTAGTTACTAAATTTCAGTGATATCATTTGTGAAAAGAAAAGTGAGGAAACAAAATGAAAGAGAATATATTAAAACTCTCTGCCTATGGCATAGTTTTTGTGGCTTATTCCATGGCATTCCTTTTTGGAGCTATGTATCCACAGTATGGAATTCCAAAGGAAAGTATCGTTCATGAAACGGAAGATGACAGTGATGATTCAGAGCAGGAGATCAAGGTAGAATATCGGAGTTATTTTCTGGATAAACTGAGAGAACTTCTATAAAGAATATACACAAAGGATATACAAAGAGTTGTCAGCGTAAAGAATACACAGAGTTGGCACCTTGGAGAATATACAGAATTAGCGATATCGATATAAAAGGTTTATAGGAATACAGATATTGTTAATATAGAAAAACGAGCTGAATCTCGATAGAAAATGAAGGAATGAAAGTGCGTAAACAAGTAAAGATAAAAGTAACAGGTACACAGACCGGGACAAATGAAACCATTACAACGGAAACAATCGGCGCCATGATATATAAGGAGCCTTATTATTATGTTTCCTATGAAGAACAGATAGACAAGGAATCGGAGCAAAGCAGCAAAACGACTTTGCGTTTTAGCGACAGTTCGCTTCGCGTAATCCGTAAAGGGGAAGTGACAAGTTGTCTGGAATTCGAAAATGAAAAGACACACAACAGTGTATATATGACATCCTTTGGCAACTTTGAGGTTATGCTGATTACGGATGAATTACATATTGAGTGCAAAGAAAAATCCGCAAAGATATTTGCGGACTATCGAATCGGACTAAATACAATGCCTCCCACAAAGGGGAGGCTTGAAATCTTCATTCACGAAAATGAAATCTAAGATTATTTTACCTGGCTGACACCGGTTTTTTCTTTTGCCTTTTCCCAGGTGGATTTCCAGAAACCTTTCTTCTTCTCGGGTTCGGCATTTTTTACATTTTTTCTGTATCCACGGACTTCTGTAATATAGATTCCGCTGACAACTGCTTTCACTTCTTTTTTAACCGGGATCGAATCAAAAATCTTTTCATCTGCAACAAAATTGGTAACCTGCGGTCCGACTTTGGCTTTGACAATCGGAAGCTTTGTCGATCTCATCAATTTGGGTGTCTGCGAAATAACCATCGGAGGCAATCCCGAATCTTTTAATTTGAGGCGCTTTTTATCAATGATTAACATGGATAAGGTCTGTTTATTGGCCTCCATAGCCACTTCCTGGGCTTCCTGGTTCTTTTTAGCCTTTTTGTAAAGAAATACAATTCCTACGATCATTGCAACTAAAACAAGAATTGTTACAATGAGTATAATCCATCCTGTAGTACTCATGGAATACCTCCTGAATTTTTAATAACCTGAATAAGCAAAACTATTGTATCATTCTTTGAAATAAAGTGCAAGGAATTCGATATTTAGAGGAAATTTAGAGAGAATTAACAAAAAAAGCTGCCAAAAATAAATCTTTTATATTTTTCAAAAAAAATTCACATTTTCCGAAGACGGGTTGTGTTTACATAAACATGTGGCTGTGTTAAACTAAAACTAATTATAATTAATTGAGGAGAAAAAAATGAAAAAGAAATTGGTATATGTCGGCTTTGTGATTGCAATGATGTCTTCTTTGACCGCTTGTGGAAAAGAGAAAGCGGAGGGGCTTGATGCAATCAATCCGGATGATTATGTTACCTTAGGTGATTACAAGAACCTGGAAGTGACAGTTGATCACTATGATTTTACGGATGATGATTTAAAACAATACATTGATCAGGATTTGGGATATTATGTTTCCAGCTATGATTTGTATGATTATCAAGCAACGGATAAGCAGACTGTTTCCATGAACGATGTCGTTAATATCGATTATGAAGGAAAAAAAGACGGCGTTGCTTTTGATGGCGGAACTGCACAAGGAGCACATCTTGAAATCGGTTCCGGTCAATTTATTGACGGATTTGAAGATGGTCTCGTAGGTGTTAACGTCGGTGAAACAGTGGATTTGAATTTAACCTTTCCGGAAGAATATAAAAATAATGAAGAGTTGGCCGGTCAGGATGTTGTATTTACTGTAACAGTTAATTCTATTGATGATCCCCTATTGCCGGAATACGATGAAGAATTCTTTGCAGGTTTTGGTATTGAAGGTGTTACAAACTACGATGAATATACAAGCTATGTAAAAGGGTTTATTGAAGATTCCTGTGAGGATCAAAACGAAAGCCTGGTTGATAGCGCATTGTGGGAACAGGTAGCGGCAAATTGTGAGATTAAAGAAATACCGCAGATTTTGCTTGATGAAAAGCTGGCAGAGCTGGATGCTGATTTAGAAGAGTATGCAACTCAATATGGTGTTGATACCGATACCATGATTACTTACATGGGATATGATGCAGAATCTTATGAGGCACAGCGTCAGTCTGTTGCGAAATCTGAGGCAGAAAGTGATTTGATTTGCAGGGCTATTGCAAAGGCAGAGGGAATTACCGTAACCGACGATGATATTAAAAAGACAGTGCAGGAAGAATATGAAAAATACGGTTTTTCTTCTGCGGCTGAGATGATTGAATCCAAAAGTGATGAATATCTGCGTTCTTATGTCAGAAGAAAAGTAATTTTGAATCGGATTAAGGAAACAGCATCAATCACTGAAAACGAGAGTATGCCTTTCTTGGATGACTCTATGTATTAATGTTGATTAGGACTACACTTTGATAAGTAAGAGCAGGGAAACGGAGAATTCATATGAAAAAGCGTATACTTTGTATACTAATGATTTGCATAATGACATTCGGATCTGCGCTATCTGTATTCGCTGAAACTTCTCAGGATGTTCAAAAAGAAAAAGAGAAGACTCAGGAAGCTTTAGACGAGGTAAATGAGCGTGTAGATGATATTGAGCAACAAAAGCAGGCTGTTTCCGAAGAGATCGTGGTACTGGATACAGAATTAGTGGATGTATTAACCAGTATCAGTATTTGTGTGGATGAGATTGCTGCAAAAGAGGATGAGATTGGCGTTGTAAAAGAAGAATTAAAGAAGGCACAGGAAGATGCTCTTGTTCAATATGAAAATATGAAAACACGCATCCGTTTTATGTACGAAAAGGGAGACAGTGCCTATATGGCTGTTTTATTGGAAGCAGACAGTTGGCCTGATATGCTCAATAAGGCTTCTTATGCCGAGGAGCTTTACTCCTATGATCGGGAAATGCTAAATCTGTATGAACAGACCATCCAAAGGATTTCTGATTATAAAACCGAACTGGAAATCGAAGAAGCTGATTTGTTGACCAGTAAAAATGAGCTAAAAGAACAACAGGATTACTTAGAGAATATTATCAATACCAAAAAGCAGAGTGTTGCCAATTTTGAAGATCAGTTAGCACAGGCTACTGCACAGGCTGCTGCGTATAAAAACCAATTAGAAGAGCAGACGGCAAGAATCAAAGAGTTAGAGGCTAAAGAGGAAGAAGAACGAAAAGAGAAGGCCAGACAGGAAGAGCTTGCGAAAAATAATTTGGCTGTGGATAAGGGAAATGGCTCTTCTACGAAGATTGATTCTTCTCAGGTTGTTGAGAACGTTGTTAGCAGTTCGGAAGGTTCTGCACTTGGAAGAGATGTGGCGGCTTATGGCTGTCAGTTCATTGGAAATCCCTATGTATTCGGTGGGACAAGCCTGACGAACGGAACAGACTGTTCAGGATTTACACAAAGCGTATATGCTCACTTTGGAATTCGGATTCCACGTGATTCTACCAGCCAGAGATTCTTTGGAACAGGAGTGGATTATGCACAGGCACAGCCCGGCGATTTAATCTGTTATGCCGGACATGTGGGATTGTATATCGGAAACGGGCAGATTGTACATGCCAGTTCGGAGAGAACAGGCATTAAAATCAGTAATGCAACGTATCGTACAATTCTGGCCGTAAGACGAGTTCTTTAAATTTTAAAGATAAAAATAGAAAATTAGAGATTTTATACAATATTAAACATTATAAAGATAATGATTTGTGATTTTATCCGCAGTTTCATAGACTGCGGATTTTTTCATGGACTATCCGGGAAAGCTTTTGCATACAATGTAAAAAAGCTTTCTGAGGGGTAGTTGTGTGAAAGAATATATTGAAGAGAGAGCCATCAATGTCGCAAATTACATCATTGAACATAATGCGACCGTCAGGCAGGCTGCGAAGGCATTTGGGATTTCCAAATCAACGGTACATAAGGATGTTACAGAGAGACTGGAGTATATCAATCCGGCTCTGGCAAGCGATGCGAGAAAAGTGTTGGATGTGAATAAATCGGAACGTCATATCCGCGGCGGAATGGCAACAAAAGAAAAATATACACATCAGATGCGTATCACAAACAAATAAAAAAGAGCTTTGCATTCACGAATTTTCGTAGTGCAAAGCTCTTTTGCGTGTTAACAAGAGCTAACTGTAGCCGACCAAATTCATATTTTTATAAACATCCATTATAATCTACTGGTTACGATGAATGTTTCTTCCCTGATTTATTTTTAAATAAATCCTGCCATACAGCCGGATGGAAGAAAATCAGAAGCGGGAACAGCTCTAATCGGCCGGCAAGCATGTCTATGATTAAGACATATTTCGATAGATTGCTAAAAAACTGGAAGTTTTGCGTAGGACCAACCAAACTAAGTCCCGGACCAATATTATTGATAGTCGCCGCTACTGCAGTAAAGTTTGTCTCCAGATCATGTCCGTTAAAGGATATGATTAGGAGCGAAAGTGTAAATACGGTAACAAAAGTAATGAAGTAAACATTGATGGAACGGACAACTTCATGTTCTACCGCTTTTCCATCCATCTTAATCTTTTTAATGCTCTTAGGATGAATGTAAGAATCCAATTCTTTCATAACCGTTTTAAATAAAACCACAAAACGGGAAACCTTGATTCCGCCACCCGTACTTCCGGCACATGCGCCGATAAACATAAGCATAACCAGAATGGTTTTGGAGGTCTGAGGCCATATGCCAAAGTCTGTGGTTGAAAATCCGGTCGTGGTAATAATGGAACCGACCTGGAAGGCAGCATGTCTGATGACTTCTGCCATGCTGTCATAGCAATTGCGGATATCGATACAGACGATAATGATGGTTGTAAGAATAACCAAAAGGTAATAGCGAACCTCTTCCATGCAAAGCGCCTTTTTAAACTGGCGGAATAAAATCAGATAGTAGGCATTAAAGTTGACACCGAATAAAATCATAAAAATCGTGACAACCCATTGAATATATGGGGAGTAGTCGCCGATACTGCTATTTTTGATACCAAATCCACCGGTTCCGGCAGTTCCGAATGAGGTCGTCAGGGAATCAAAGAGTGGCATGCCGCCAAACAACAGCAAGATACATTCAATTACAGTCAGACCGAAGTAAATCAAATATAAGATCCGGGCCGTAGATTTGATTTTCGGAACCAGTTTGCCAACAGAAGGACCGGGGCTTTCTGCTCTCATGAGATTCATATGGGAGCCGCCTGTCATGGGGATAACCGCTAAGAGAAATACTAAAACTCCCATTCCGCCGATCCAGTGCGTAAAGCTTCGCCAAAACAGGGAACAGTGGCTGAGTGTTTCAACATTATTTAAGATACTGGCACCTGTGGTGGTAAATCCGGATACGGTCTCAAATAAAGCATCGGTTAAAGAAGGAATTTCACCGCATGCCCAAAAGGGAATTGCGCCAAAGAAAGATAAAAACGCCCAGCTTAATGTGGTTGTGACACATCCTTCTTTCAGATAAAACACATTGTTTTTGGGCTTTCTAATGGTCATAAAAAAGCCGAGTGCCATGCATAAAAAAGCGGTCATTAAGAAATAGTAACCGTTTTTTTCCCGATAGATCAATGCGACCAGACAAGGTAGCAACATCAGGACGCCTTCTATTTTTAAAACCTGTCCCAAAATATATCGAATAATAGGTCTGTTCATTTCAAATTAGCCTCCGCTAACGCAAAATATCTCGAATATCATGAAAACCGGTATGGGTGGTAACAACCATAACCGTGTCGCCGACTTTGATACAATCGTTACCACTGGGGATGATAATCGTTCCGTTACGATTGATGAATGCTATCAGCAGATTCTTTTTGAGAGGAAGCTCTGCCAATGAGATGTTGGTAACGTCAGATTTTTCATCCACACGGAATTCGATTGCTTCAGCACGATGATCGAATAAGTGATACAGTGTTTCAATGTTGCTGTCCATGGAATCCTTTTTGGCACGGACATAAGCAATGATTGCTTCGGAAGTAATATATCTTGGATAAATCAGACTGCCAAGATCCAGCTGATCAATGACATTTTTAAAATTGATTCGGTTGATTTTGGTAATAATCTTTGCCTTGGATACCTGTTTGGCATGCAGGGTAAGCATAATATTTTCTTCATCAATTCCGGTTAGAGGAACAAACGATTCGACATTTTCAATGCCTTCTTCACTCAGTAATTCTTCATCGGTTCCGTCGCCGTTAATGATGATGGCCTTGGGCAGTAAAATGCTCAATTCTTCACAACGCTTACGATTTATTTCGATAATTTTTACATTAACGCCCATCAGCAGAAGTTGGTTGGCAAGATAATAGGAAGCTTTTCCGCCGCCTATGATTAAAGTATCTTTGACTTTGTGTGTGTTCACGCCGATTTCCTGCATAAACTTGCGTGCCGTTTTCCGTGAGGCAACAAAAGAAATAACATCGCCGGCCTGTATGGTAAACGTGCCGGAAGGAATGTGCACCTCTTTCTCCCTTTCGACTGCGCAAATCAAAATGTTACATTTGACACGGCGGCTTAGATCCATGATTGCAAGTCCATCTAAAATACTTCCTTCGGGCACTTTATAGTTAATCATTTCTGCCTGACCATGTGCAAACGGATTGACCTCTAGGGCTGTCGGCATGGCCAGAATACGGGATGCTTCCTTAGCTGCCTCTAACTCCGGATTAATAATCATGGCAAGTCCCAGCTTATCTCTTAAGTAGCCGACTTCATTACTGTAATCAGGAGTCCTGACTCTTGCAATGGCGGCGCAATCGGCAACTCGCCTTGCAATGGTACAGCACAAAAGGTTTAATTCATCGGACGCGGTGACCGCAATTAGCAAATCGGCTCCTTCCACTCCGGCCTCCATCTGAACGCTGTAGCTGGCACCGTTTCCGGTAATTCCCATGATGTCATAAAGATTTGTTGCGGCCTGGATTTTTTCCGAATTGGTATCAATAAGAGTAATGTCATGACCTTCTTGTGATAACTGCTCAATAAGAGCAGAACCAACTTTTCCGTAGCCGACAATTATGATATTTAAGCCTCTGTGAGTCGTATTTTTTGATTGGAACATATTAAACCTCCATATAAAATGACTATATCATTTCTTGAAAGAAAAGTCATCTTTATTTCATCGCTCGGTTTTGGTCTGCTATATTGACGACTGTATTGGTTTGTTTTTTCATTTTATTTTGCAATGATTGTTTACTATTATTCGGGTTTATTTGTAAATTGTTTTAATGAATAGTTTTATTAATTGTGTTTATTCATAGTTTTTATTTAGATTCTATTTAGATTTTATTTGTTGTATTATTTTGAATTGCTTCGTTATATTAGGAAATTTGTTTTGACTTTCATATATGCATGAATTTATAATAGATTACGCAGAAACATTGTGCAAAAATCATCTAAAGGAGGAGCGGCATGAGTCAGGAAATGGTCATTGTATTAGACTTTGGCGGACAGTACAACCAGCTCGTAGCCAGAAGGGTACGTGAATGTAATGTTTACTGTGAGATTTATTCTTACAAAACGGAACTTGAAAAGATTAAAGAAATGAATCCGAAGGGAATCATCTTAACCGGTGGACCGAACAGTTGTTATGAAGAAGGAGCACCGACATATAGAGAAGAATTGTTTGAATTGGGAATTCCGGTTTTAGGACTTTGTTACGGAGCTCAGCTCATGCAGCAGGTTTTAGGCGGAGAGGTAAAAAGAGCCGATAACAGAGAGTACGGAAAGACAGAGGTTTTAGTAGATACAAATTCAGCATTATTTACAGATGTTCCGCAAAAGACACTTTGCTGGATGAGTCATTTTGATTATATTGCTAAAATGGCGGATGGTTTTAAATCCGTTGCACATTCAGATAATTGTCCGGTAGCTGCCTGTGAAAATATAGAAAAAGGTCTTTATGGCATCCAGTTCCATCCGGAAGTACTTCATACGCCCGAAGGAACCAAGATGCTTTATAATTTCGTGCGCAATATCTGCGGCTGTTTAGGCGATTGGAGAATGGATTCTTTTGTGGAAAATACCATTCAGGAAATTCGTGAAAAAGTAGGAGACGGCAAGGTTCTTTTGGCATTGTCCGGCGGCGTAGATTCATCCGTGGCAGCAGGACTTTTGGCAAAAGCAATTGGTAAGCAGCTCACCTGTGTGTTTGTGGATCATGGCCTTTTACGTAAAAATGAAGGCGATGAAGTGGAACAGATTTTCGGTGAGGGCGGACAGTTTGACTTAAACTTTATCCGTGTCAATGCACAGCAGAGATATTACGATAAACTTGCCGGTGTGGCAGAACCGGAGAAGAAACGTAAGATAATCGGTGAAGAATTTATCCGTGTTTTTGAAGAAGAAGCGAAAAAAATCGGCACAGTGGATTTTCTTGCGCAGGGAACCATTTACCCTGATGTTGTAGAATCCGGTCTGGGTGGAGAATCTGCTGTCATCAAATCGCACCACAATGTTGGCGGACTTCCCGATTACGTTGATTTTAAAGAAATCATTGAGCCTTTGCGGCTATTGTTTAAAGATGAAGTCAGAAAAGCCGGATTGGAACTTGGAATTCCGGAAAAACTGGTATTTCGCCAGCCCTTCCCGGGTCCCGGACTTGGTGTCCGCATTGTCGGTGAAGTGACGGCAGAAAAAGTGCGTATTGTGCAGGATGCGGATCATATCTACCGTGAAGAAGTTGACGGTGCCATTTTAGCATATAAAAAGGAACATGGCGTTGAGCCTTCCTGGACACCGAATCAGTATTTTGCGGCACTTACCAACATGAGATCGGTTGGTGTTATGGGTGATGAGCGTACCTATGATTATGCTGTTGCCATTCGTGCAGTTAAGACGATTGACTTTATGACGGCTGAAGCTGCGGATATCCCATTTGATGTGTTGCAGACGGTTATGAGCAGAATTATTAATGAAGTCAGAGGAGTAAATAGAGTACTGGTCGATATTACGTCGAAGCCTCCGGGAACGATAGAGTTTGAGTAAATAAATTGAGCCCACAAATCCAGCATTTATGCGGATTTGTGGGCTTTTGTTTTGTGGTTTGAGTACAGAATGAGTGCAATTTTGTGTTTGTTGCTAAAGCAAACTCGTTAAAAATTTTTCAGTGCTTTCTTTTTTGTCAAGTCCTTCGCCGGTTATTGTAATAATACCTCGACTTTTGAAAATTGTTTCCTGTATAGGATTTGGAGTGGGTAAAAAAATGTATGAAGCAGGACGCTTGTTTACATTGCTATTTTTCCATAGTTGATCCAATTTATAAATTAGTAGTCTAATATTAATGTCAGAAAGACTATATCCTATGAATAAAATGGATTTTCCCAACATGTCTGAGCGTAATTTGATATCTAGTGGAGATTCAAAATCTAAACGTTTAAAATAACTACTTTCTGTTAATACAATAGAGGAATCAGAGATTGTATCACCATGAAATTTGATTATTTGAGTTGTATTTGAATCAAGATTTACTAAATCGTCAACGCCTACAATTTTTTTGTATTTTTTATTCCAACAGTTCATGGAAGTTTCTAAACAATGGTCATAATTTGTTGTATATATTAGTGGAAAATCTAGGTTAGCAATAGCCTCATAAATTTTGGATGCCCTTATTATATCTTCGGAGACATCCCAATTACGGTCCATCCAACTTCTTAATTCGCCTATATGTCCTTTTTGTATTTGGTAGAATTCGGCCAAAGCTAAGCTGTCTCCGTATTGTTTGAAAAGTTCATCATCATAACCTAAATCTGAGGCAATTTGTGAAATCAGTTGTGACCATGTTGGCAAACCTAAGGTGGCTGAAATGCCAGCGCCTACAAATAATATAGTATTTTTATCTTTTATGGATTTTTTTAACTCTTCAATCATTTGTTTTCCTCCAAATATGTTCTAAGTTTTTCCAGTGCTATTTTTCGCATGGAAATTTCATTTTTCTTGCCTCCTAGCTCCGCAAAGGTTTTATTATATCCTAGAGGTTCAAAAACGCAATCCCATTGGAAATCTTTATTTCCCCTAGGAGGACATACAATGTGTCCTTCAACTTCACCTTCAAATGTATGGATGTGTTTTCCATCGCAAAAAGCTAATACAGTCTTAGCAGTTACTTCGGCAGAACCTATTTTTGAAAATATATCACTGAATTTGTCAGCTTCTAGTGAATCCCAAAAAATTTGTGTTAATCCACCGGGAAGATTTCCAAAGTCTTTTATTAATAGACCTGTTTGTTCGACTAAAATAGGTCGTCCGATTTGCTGAAATGCTTTGAGAGCTTTGTCTAAGGCGATTTCTTCCATATCGTTGCTCTGTATTTCATTTATTTTTTGGGAAACAGAATGTATATTAATGTCAGGTGAATTTAAAATTGTTTGTACTTCATTAATTTTATATTTATTTGATGATAAGAAATAAATATCCATGTCTTTTATCCTTTCAGTTTTTTTGCAATTATCTTCTCATTTATCCTAACTGTTATTTGATACTACGGAATAATTGTCTACATAATAATATTCCCAAGCCTACCCTGCAAAACCGTATTCATCTCAATCTCATCATAATCATTACATATCTGATTATAGGCTTCCTCATTTTCCTTTGTCTCTTCTTCCATATACGCATCGTACAACTCATCCCGGCGATTATACATAAACTCCCAGAAAATGAAGCGGTCCAATGTATCATTATCCTTAATCAGGACATTAACATCTTCAAAAGATAAAGCCTTG
>JAGAJL010000011.1 GCA_017626095.1 Lachnospiraceae bacterium | reverse complement strand
CCCGCGTTCTGCTTCATAAGCTGCTTTAAGGTCTGCTTGCCCTGCGGCGTTTTGTCTTTCTGCTTCTTCATCTGTGCAAGCAGCGTTTTCATAGCCTTTTGAAGTGTCTGCGCGGTCAGCTTCCCGGTCTTGATGTAAAGGGCTATGGTCTTTTCGTTGATTTCATCTTGCATTTTTATTTATAACAGCGATAATCCCAAGCAGATTAGTTCTAAATTAGTGGAGAGCTCCGATTTAAGTATCTGTGTTTTGAATATCCAGGCATTTAACAAAAATACCAATATACTTAGAAAAACAGATGAGTATGATCAAAATCTTTGGGAAGATATTAAATATATCAAGCCGATTGTAATTATTGATGAACCACAGAAGATTGAAGGAACTGCAAAGAAAAAATCAAAATCATTAGAGGCGATTGAAGAACTTCAGCCTTTGTTTACTTTGCGCTATTCTGCTACACATAAGCAGTTATACAATCAAATTTACAAATTGGATTCTTATGCTGCATATCAGAAAGACCTTGTAAAGAAGATTGTGGTGAAGACAGTTCACGGGGTAATTCCAAAAGACTATCCGTATGTGCGATATTTGTCTTTTACCAGTGATTTGAAAGCTAAGATAGAAATATTTTCTCAAAAGCAGGGCGGAACAATCCGCTTCAGGACTTTTAATGTTGGTGGAGGAGTATCTCTTGAAGAACTTTCTGGAGGATTACCACAATACAAGGATTATCGTATTGCAGAGGAACCACATAAACTCAAGCCACTGGCTATTGCAACAAAGGAAGGCTTCTTTTCTTTAGATCAGGGACATAGTAATTATGAGATTGAAAAAAATGAGGCAGTACGTATTCAGATTAGACTGGCAATAGAAAATCATTTCTCAAAACAGTTTAATATAATTCGTCAGGGTAAAAAAATTAAAGCGTTGACACTGTTCTTTATTGATGCAGTCGATAAAGTACGTGATGATACTGCACCAGATGGACGAGGAGAATACTTGCGAATTTTTGATGAGGAATACAGGAAATACGTAAGTACTCATACACATCTATTGGAACAGAATAAAGAATACTTTCCGGAATATATGAATGTCCAGGCTGTCAGGGAGGGATATTTTGCCAGAGATAAAAAGAATAACGCCGTAGAAGTCGAAGGTTGGGATTCGTCTCTTGATGAAAGCAATATGAAAATCAAGAAAAAGTCACAAGAGGATATCGATAGAGGAATTAGTCTGATTTTGGAAAAGAAAGATGAATTGATTTCTTTTGATGAGCCTTTAGCATTTATTTTCTCGCATTCAGCACTTAGAGAAGGTTGGGATAATCCGAATGTATTTACTCTTTGCACATTGAAATCCGGAGGCTCTGATATTGCCAAAAAACAGGAGATTGGCCGAGGATTGAGGTTACCGGTTGATATTACAGGTAATAGGTGCATAGATAAGAGAATCAATGAGTTAACAGTCATTGCCAATGATTATTATGATCATTTTGCAGCGGCATTACAGAAAGATTTCAATGATAATATGCATTTTGATAAAGATGAAGTAACTGCTGAAATACTGATTACTACATTAAAAACAGCAGGAGTTCCAGCCTCCAAGATTACACCTGAATTGGTTGACATCTTTAAACAAGAATTAGTATCAGCAGGAGTAATGAATTCAAATAATATGATGAAGGGTTCTTCTGACCAGATTACGAAAATTTTTGATAATATGATATTCGTGAATGATACCTTAAATGAACATGCAGAAATTATCAAAAAGCAGTTTAAAGAAATGATGATCCAGAAGGGTACAAGGAAAATTGAAATTGTGAATGGAGATAATGCCCCATATGAAAATAAAGTGCGGGCTTATGTGACGGAAGGAGAGTTTAAAAAGATCTATATGGCACTTCGCCAGAATCTGATGAAGCGAACCATATATAAGTTCAAGATTGATAAAGATCAGTTTATTGAGGATTGCATTTTTGATATTGATCAGACACTATTGTTTAAAAAGGCAAAAAATGAATATAAAGTGGAAACAGGCAGAGCAAAATTTAATTCATCTGCGATGTTTGTAATGGAAGAAACTGTCTATGGTGATAAACAGATGGAAATTGAAATAAGTTCTGATCCAAAATCTGATTTTGAAATTGCAAATTATATTATGCATCATACCATGCTACCTCGACTGGCTATTTTTAAGATAATTCAAGGAATTGATAAACGGGAGTTATTGAACAATCAGGATATTCTGGATGAGGTTACTCAGCTTATCTTGCAAAAACTGAATGATACAAAAGCGGCTAATATTATTTCTTATGAAGTTATCAATGGCTATGAGCTGGATGAGAGTAATATTTTTGAACTGGATACGATTTCAGCTGAAGATTTTGAACAAGAATGGAGAGTGTTCCAAGCAAGATCTGATAGAAGTTCAGCAATGAATGAGTACTATAAAATGGATAGTGAAGGTGAGGCAGAATTTGCACATAAACTTGAGAATAATACAAATGTATTATTGTTCACGAAGTTAAAAAAGGGCGGTTTTGTGATTGATACGCCATATGGAAATTACAGCCCTGACTGGGCAGTGGTTTGCAAAAAAGAAGCATTAGAGGATGCTTCTCTAGGCATTTATTTTATTGTAGAGACAAAAGCAGGAAAGCGTGAAGCGAATCTGCAAGATGTTGAGCGAAATAAGATTCATTGTGGTAAGCTACACTTTAAAGCAGTATCTGACCAAATTAAATTTGACTGGGTAAATAGTTATGAGGATTTCAGAACAAAATTTGGTGTATCAGAAGGTAATTGAGTGAGGTGAGAAAAAATGTCCGAAATTAAATATGAAATAATAGAAAAACTTGGGATATTGTCAGAAAGCACAAAAGGTTGGACGAAGGAACTTAATTTGATATCTTGGAATGGAAGCACACCGAAATATGATATTAGGGATTGGTCTCCTGATCATGAAAAAATGGGAAAAGGCATTACATTAACAGATGAGGAAGCAAAGAAGTTGAAAGAATTGTTATGAAGAATATTGAACAAGCAAAGAAGTATGCATGGGAACAATCTGATTGGATCGATCATCGTAATGGATACTTCTCAATGAAAGAATGCGTGTACTTTTATCATAAAGAGCAGACTATATTCAACCCATGGTTGGATTTGAAGGGAAATCCCATTGAAGATCCTTTTTCTTATTATGGAAAGGAGAAAGTGGATGAATTCTGCAGGCGAATTGTTGCGAAAAAAGAAGGAATAATGCAGGTCCATCAGGTCACTGTGGATAGTAATATTTTAGAGTTTTTGAAGATGCTATATTTCGGAGTAACTGATAATCCGTTTGAGGCAGCCAGCCGGAGTGCGTATACGGATATGTGCAGAACTATTCGGTTTCACGGTAAAAATGGAGACGCTTTGAGAAAGTCTGTTGATGTTCTTTTGGAAGAAAGAATACCAGAACTGATTGACGTAGATAATTCGGAAAAATATACACAGTGGCATTATTCAATTTGTAAGCTGATAGTAGACCAATATGAAGCAGAGGGAATAGAATTCTATATCGGACAGGCACAAAAATGGGTGAATATGACGTTGAAGTATTTATATGTGCTTGTGCCGGATGTAGTGGAACCATTCTACCGTTTCTTACATATTCCATTGGACAATTATATTATGGATATCGCCAAGAAACAGTATGGGGTACCTGTTTTGACTACTGCTTGGAGCAGAATATCAGATTATCAGGTTTACTTGGATTATGAGCAAATGCTTATGGAAGTGATAGACGAGGTACCATTGGACTGGGAGTTTAGAAAATGGGTAGAATCTGCTCGTCAGAAAAAGTCCAAAAAATCTAGTTGATGATCGAAAGAATCATATTATCAAAACTACTATGCAAAGGAAAATAAAATGGTTGAAAATAATCAGAATATACCAGAAGGATGGCTTTACATAGGAGATGAAAAAGTACGCTATGCATTGGGGGAACCAGGCAGTTGTAATTTATTAATAGTTGGTTTGAATCCCAGTACAGCAACACCGGATAAACCAGATCCAACAATAAAACGAGTTAGAAAAATTGTTGATAAAGAGAAACTAAATGGTTGGATTATGATAAATTTATATCCGATGAGGACTCCAAAGCCAAGTGAGTTGCCCCCTGCTATGGATGAAGAAATTTCAAAAAGAAATAGAGAAGTGATAAAGTGGATTGATCATAATTATCCAATCGGTCGTGTATATGCTGCATGGGGTACAAATATTGAGAAGAGAGGATATTTAGTAGATGAGTGTCAGGATATAGTAGATTCGATACACTCAGACCAATGGTTTGTGCGTGGCATAACAAAAAATGGTCATCCAAAGCATCCGCTTTATGTCCCTTATGAAGAAAAAATGGAGTGGTTTCCTGTACAGGATTATCTGTGGAGTTTTGAATGATGAGAATATGTTAATTACACCCAAGTAGGTATCAATAATGGTGACTACTTGGGTACAATTTGGGATGGAAATTGTTATAATTGAAATTGAAGATGAAATGAGAAACACCATATTGGAAGCCAGAAACGTCAGAATATGGTGAACGCATAGGCTAAAACAAATAATGGCTTGATATGTGTATTTGTTATTCATATAGGAATAGGATATGTATGAGATTAAAAAACAGCTGGAAAATTTGAAATTACCGGATACTTGTGTTTCTGATGGAAAAGAATACTTTTTGGATCCGGTGCGTGAAAGAATGATATTAAAAACTCCGGAAGAAATAATTCGGCAGACGATGGTACAATTTCTGTTAAAGGTGATTCATGTGCCATCAAATATGCTGCAGGTTGAAATGCTTTTATCAAAGTATGGGGTGGACAGCATAAGGCGTGCGGATCTGGTAATCGAAAGATATACAAAAAGCAAAGATGTTATTTCACCATTAGCGATTATTGAGTGTAAAGCACCAGAAATAATGCTGGGTGATGCGGAAATTCAGCAGGTATGTGATTATGCAGATTGCCTTGGTGCAGATTATATTGCTGTCACAAACGGTACAGATATGATTGTTGCAAAGTATTGTGAAGAACGTAATCAGTACATAGAACTGAAGTTATTCCCTGAATATGAAGCTATGTTAAAGGGAGAAGGGGATGAGCTGTTAGAAGAGCCGCCCAAACCACGTTTTTCGTATGATGAGTTGGAGAGTAAAAGAGATTATTATTGTGGTTATGAATTTAATCCGAATACTCCGGTACCAATGAGAGCGTTTTTGACAAATTTATGGGAATGTTTTCTTGATACCAGCCATAGCCTGCCTGAGAGGGAATATAAGATTTTCGCGCTACTTAAGGATTATGGTATTCGACTGTTGTCATGTGGAAATGCATCTGGTGGAACATATCAGGGAGCATATAGATCATTCCTGGTAAAATATCACGAAAATACTTTTTTTATGAATTTGAGTTTTTTTGATTATGGAACATCTACAATTCTTACAGTTTCAGTAGATCAGGATAATCATAGACCGCATAATGCCCTGCAATACTCTGTTGACAAAAATATTGTTCGGATTGGAGAAGCATATCATTTTTACCATAATGGAAGAATTGCTGTTGGAAAAATTGGAAGTGGCAAGTCTTCTGAACTAAAAGAATTGCTTGAAAATCTATATCCTGTTATTATTAAAAATGGGAAAATAGAACTGGGAACGGTACATAATAATGAATTATTGTATATGGATACGCCTGAAATAATGACTCTGGTGGAAAATTTATTGTCATATGCACTGATAAGGGATGAGTATAGGGAAATATGTAAAAGGAAAAGAGAATTTGATAAATAAGAGAAATGTTTGTCGAAATCCGGCGAATCATGTCAGTCATTGTTATTTGACATTGAGTTCATATCTTTGTACAATTTAATCACGAAATTGGTGATTGTAAAGTACAGGAGGATGAAACGAGAATGGATTTGCTTACGAGAGAAGTATTGAATCAGACAATAGCGGAAGCTATTGACGCCACCAGAGAAAAAATTTGTGCGGAAGATGAGATATTCCAACAGGATGAGAAAGATCTGGATGAATTGACAGTGAGATTTATGGAATTAGATTTGCCGGAGCATGACAGAATGATAATCAATGATTATATTGCCTGCTTACAAACAGTAGATTGCCGGTATGCGGATATTTCTTATATGGCTGGTATTGAAGATGCCATTACTTTCTTAAAGAAGATGGATTTGATAAAAAATACAATTGAATAGGTATTAAGAGCTGCTTTTCTTTTTTTTACCCCACTACTCAAGTCTGCTAGAGTATTTAGATAAGCGGTATGGTTCTAATCTTTTCGCTGATTTATAGTTACAATGTATGTAAAAATAGGTCAGAGAAGAGGTGTAAAATACTTGCGTATAGAAGAGTATATTCCAAAAAGAATCTCTGAATTATGCAGAAAACGTGGGTATTCTAAATATCGACTCTCACAGCTTACGGGAATGTCGCAGACAGCATTAGGAAATATAATGTCCAGAGACAGCATTCCGACGATTCCAACGCTTGAGAAAATATGTGATGCATTTGGAATATCGTTAGCTCAGTTTTTTGCAGGAGACAGTGGCAAATTAGATTTGACATCTGATCAAACAGAGTTATTGGATATATGGGATGGATTGGAAGTTAAAGAAAGAGAGATCGTTTTGTCTCTTATGAGAAGTTTAAAGAAATAAGAGCAGTTCAAGAAAAAATTGGACTGTTCTTTTTTTGTGCGTTGGAGAATGTAGGAATGAAGAAAAAAGGATTACTTGGTGCAATTGTGATTGCACTGCTTTGTACGGGATGCGTACACAGTCTGAATGCGGTAACAACAAAAGCAGAGAATAATTTTCAACTTCCGGATGTGAAATCTGAAATTAGCCAGGAAAAGTGCTGCATTTGCGGAAATAATGAAAGAAGCTTGATGTCATATTACAGAAAATCGGGAATGTTGGGTTTAGTATGTTTGAATACATTGGAAATATCAACATTAGATACTCGTGTGTATTCTGATGATGGTACGGAAATCATCAGTGATGGTGGATTAAGTATTACGTCATCTTCACATGGAGAGGAAGAGTGCAGTTTCCGGATTAACGGGATGCCAAACCATGGAATTTTTGAAGGTAAAGTGAATTATGGAAAAAAGAGTACACCAGATTTTGAAATGATAAAAGAATACTTGTGCCAGAATTGTCTGGATAAGGTACTTTCCATGTATCAGGATGAAATGAAGTGGAGCGATTCCAAGCGGAGATTTCCGGAGGTATGTATTGTGGATTTTCAAACAAATGAGCTTTATACACTGGGTAAAAGTCACACGGGGTATTGGATAAGAGATTATTGGATACATATTGATCACGATGATGACAGTAGCAGTATAATGGCTATATATGCACCAGAGGATAAAATGGATAGCGGGAGTGAAGAGAGCTGATGAAAAAAACAAAAGGTATTATTTCTCAGGAAAACAAATTCTTACGATTGTGTGGAGATAAATACAGAGATAAAATCAAGAAAAGAATTCCGATGACAGTTGGGGATTTTAATAAATTTATGTACTTGTTTGATGCGCTGGGATTGAGCGAGTATTCGATTTATTTCTCCATGGAAATGTTTCCGGAGTTGCTGGTAGAGTATGGAGAACGAAGTAAAGATTGCGATTTGGATATAGGATATGGGGAGTATGATTTTCCTGTAGAAGAAATGGTATCTATATGCGAAGAATGGCTGCAAGAGTTCTGTGATCAGATGCCATTAGAAAGCCAAAGAAAGAAATACCGGAAAGTCTTTGAAATTGATGAAGAGTAAGAAATGAGCTAAGGTCAGTGACGTACAGAGTAATTGACCTTAGCTCATTGCATAGGGAGATTATTATAAATCATGTTCCGCTTGTCGGTGTTCAGAAGTGTTCATGAAATGTGCGTCATTGGATAACAAGGTGTTGAAATTGGCAGTTATGGTATTTATCGTTGAGCGCCTTTTTTCTAAATCTTGCTTTTCCTTGACAGCAGAGGAACGTTCATTTCTTAGATTATCAATTTTTTTCTGCAACCTCTCTGGGGAAGGTAATTTTGTAATGCCCAGCTCCTGTAATTGCTGTTTTAAGGAATCATGCAGTTTGTATTCCGACTGGTGAGCAGCTTTATATTTCTGAGGATCCGGTGCTGTTTTTGCATCCTCTACGATTTTTCTGCAGGTACGATAGGACAAACAATGCTTCTGAATAAGTTCCTGATGGGATATTTCAGAGCTTAATTCAGAAATTCGCTGTTCCGTAGCAATAATAGAATTATCAATATCTGCAATATGCTGCCTAAAGTCTTCGTAATTCAGCAAATTGTTTTCGGATAGATAGTTGAAGGTTCGGGCTGCTTCTTTCAGATTATTGAGTTGTGCCCACCGTTCAAATCCGGCACGATTGCCGGTACTCACGTAAGCAGAGAGATTGATAAAAAGCCGTACTTCTCTGGAGACGTTACGTGGAGATTTTGTTTTATGCCGGTTCTTCTCAAGGCGGAGTAATGCATTTTCTTCCGTGTAATAGCTACCCAGAGATTTCATATTTGTAAAGTTTTTTTGCTCCGGTGCCCGGAAAGCTAGGTTCTTTCCTTGACGGATCTCATATCCGGCAAGCTTCATTTTTTGAAGAAACTCATCATAGTTTATGGATGACCAGATCGCTTTATCTACAGCGACTTTTAGTTTTGCTTTCCAGCTGTTTCCACGATGGTATTCCATATTTTCTTTATAAGATTTTCCTTTTTCGCCGGTTGGCATACTGGTGACCAGACCGTTTTCCTGACAAATACGGTTGCTGATCCGGCAGATTTTATGATAACTGCGTTTGTTGGAGACATATTTATGATGGTCAACAAAGCTGGTAGCATTAAAAATGATATGGTTATGAATATGGTTCTGGTCAACGTGGGTGCTGATGACATATTCATATTTCCCTTTTAGTATTTCGTCAGCAAATTCTTTGCCGAGCTTATGTGCGGTTTCAGCATCAACCTCTCCAGGCTTAAAGGATTGAATTAAATGAAATGCCAGATTGTTACCTTTGTCCATCACGTTCTTTTTCCCTTCTTCTCTGGTGAAAGCAAATTCCAGATCAGCAGATTCTGGGGAACAGGCGAAACTGGAAATTAGTAATTTTTCTTCGGTTTTGTCCGGATTCATAATATAGTCCAGGGCTTTTTTGTCAGTTACTTTAATGGGGAAGATTTTAATATACGCCATATCTCGCTTACCATCCTTTTCAATTCTTCCATTTCTTCCGGGTACAAATCACCGGTGGTATTTACCTTTTTTGCAATCTGATTGATGTTCACACCGATTTTGTGCATCTCTTCATAAACCTGCTTTATAGGGGCTGTGTCGGTATTGATGATGTAACCGTCGATAGCCATTTTTCTAAGATAAGCGCCCATGTTTCTGGTCTTTGACAGAATCATCTTTTGGCGGATCAGCTTCTTTTCCTCTGGAGTAACACAAAATAAAATTTGAATGTTTCTTTTTCTGTTTGACATGTCGTTTCTCTCTTTCTGTACGTAATTCGATTTTGGTTGTTTCTAGGTTTTTAATTTAGGGCAGGGTTCCCTAAATTGCCATTTTTGAGGAAGTGTATATACACTTCCTGTCCTTGCTATTTAACCGGCGGTGGAGCCGCCGGAAGAGTACCTCTTGAAAAGAGATCCCTATAAATAACCTACTGGGAGAAGAAAAAAGAGACATCATAGGTAAAAACTATTCCTACCTATTAGTATATAAAGAGTTGTTTGACAATGATATCGGTATTATAATTGTGATACAGATATTAGATACGAGGGAGGGATATTTGTTGAAGCTTTCAAAACTTAAACTGCATAATTATCGGTGCTTTGGTGAAGATGAACAGATAATCAAAATTGATGATATTACATCGTTTATTGGCAATAATAGTTCAGGAAAAACAGCAGCATTATTAGCGTTGAATTGTCTGTTCTCGGATAATAGTGCTGATCGAGTTTTAAAGCGAAGTGATTTTCATCTTCCGAAAGATACGAAACCAGAAGAAATGGACTCACAAGAACTTTATATTGAAGCGGTATTTGTTTTTGATGAATTAGAGAATGGAGAGGAAGGTGCTTCTTCTATTCCAACTTTTTTCAGGAGTCTTGTTGTGGACAATCCTGATGGAACTCCATATTTGCGAATACGTTTAGAGGCTACTTGGGAAAAAAGTAGCAATGTAGAGGGTGCGATTGAAAGTAAAATTTATTATATTACTTGCCCTGAGGGAGAAGAAATTACTGAAGAATGTAAAACCACCGCACCTCGAAAAGATCTGGATCGCATTCGAGTAATATATGTACCTGCAGTTAGAGATCCGTCCAAGCAATTAAAAAATGCTTCTGGCACAATGATGCATCAGATTATGAATAGCATCAATTGGAGCTCAACCACACAGGAAAAAGTTAAAGTAAAAATTCAAGAGCTAAATGACCAATTTTTAGAGGAAAGAGGCGTATCAATTCTTGGTACCTCCATACATACACAATGGGAATCTTATGATTCGGATACAAGATATTCAAATGCTCAGTTACGTTTTAATAGCACTGATATTGATTCTTCTATCAAGAAATCGGAGGTTGTATTTTTACCTACAGTAACAGGAAAAGAATGCACTATTGATGATATGAGTGATGGTTTGCGTTCTCTGTTTTATATTTCTTTGGTTGATAGTATTCTCGATGTTGAGTCAAAAATTCAGAAAGAAATAGACACAGATCCTGAACACGTTTCATTTAATCATAAGCCTCCTATTTTAACAATTATTGCTTTAGAAGAACCGGAAAATCATATTGCTCCTCATTTGATCGGACAGTTGGTTTTAAATTTGAAAAAAATAGCATCAAAAAACAACGCTCAGACTGTCTTAACTTCTCATTCTACAGCAATTATCAAACGCTTCGATCCGGAAAAGTTAAGATATTTCCGTCTTGATGTGAATGATTGCACAACCAAAGTTCGTGCAATTACGTTGCCCGATAAAGAAAAACTGGCAGATCAGTACAAGTTTATAAAAGAGGCAGTCAAAGCTTATCCTGAATTGTATTTTGCCAAACTTGTTGTTTTGGGTGAAGGTGATAGTGAAGAAATCATTTTGCCGAAAATCTGGAATGCAAAAAATGGTGATGTTGATACAAGCGGAATATCAGTTGTCCCTCTGGGTGGTAGACATGTAAACCATTTTTGGAGACTGCTTAATGACCTGAGTATTCCATATATTACGTTGCTTGACTTGGATAAAGAACGAGAAGGGGGTGGTTGGGGTAGAATCAAATATGTTCTCGAACAGTTAATTCAAAATAATTACGATAAAGCGGAATTATTGAAGACTAATCATGGGGTTTTATCTGACGAAGAATTCAATGGAATGCACGAGTGGGATGTTGATGATTCCGGCATTTTACAAAGTTGGGTTAACTATTTAGAAAAATACAATGTTTTCTTTTCATCACCGTTGGATATAGATTTTCTGATGTTAGAGCATTATGGTACTGTGTATAAAGGTTTACTGGGTAAAGATGAGGGACCTCGGCTGATGGTTATGGAAAATGGTCAGAAACATCAGAAATATATTAAGGATATTGAAAACTCAGAAAATCCTTGTTCAGAGTATTGCGCACGTGTTATAGATGATGTGAGACACGCTTTGAAAGAAAGTGGTGGTGACGGAAAAACGTATTCTGAGGAACAAAAGAAATTAATGGTGTGGTACACTTATTTTTTCCTTAACCGAGGAAAACCATCAACTCATATTGAGGCGTTCTCCCATATTAGCAATGAGGTGTTGGTTTCTACTATTCCACCTGTATTCGAACGATTGATTTCTGCTGCAGAAAAAGCATTAAAGGAGAAACCTAATGAAGATTGTTGTACCAGAAAAGTGGATGCCGTGTGATGGTGTTGTTTTAGAAGATAGTGCTAATTCAGCGGTTAGGACAAATAAAAATATTCTTGTTATTGCTGGACCAGGTGCAGGAAAGACTGAATTGTTAGCACAAAAAGCAAGCTACCTTTTTCAGACAAATATTTGTAGAGACCCGCAAAAAATATTAGCAATAAGTTTTAAGAAAGACGCTGCGGACAATCTAAAAAAAAGAGTAATAAAGAGATGTGGGAAAGAAATCGAAACTCGATTTGTATCAATGACTTATGATGCATTTTCAAAAAGCATTCTGGATCACTTCCGTTTTGCTCTTCCAGAGGTTTTAAGGCCTGATGCTGCATATCTGGTTAATGATGTGGATACAATAGATGCGGCTTTTAAAAAAGCAGGATACAACAATCCACTTAACTTGCCCGTTTATAAGTTAAGAACATACTATGAACGTGTGCTTGATTCTGTTGAATTGCCTTTTACACGAAATGATTTGGGTGAGACTGTTTGGAAACTATTGCTGAAAGGCTTTGACAACTACAAACCAACTCTATCATTTAAAATGATATGTATTCTTGCAGAATTCATTATCAAGACAAACTATAAGATTAAGCGAGGCTTACAACTTACCTACAAATATGTTTTCTTGGATGAGTTTCAGGATACAACGTATCTACAATACAAATTGGTAAAACAATGCTTTTTGAATTCGGGTTCAATAATGACAGCCGTTGGTGACAACAAACAACGCATTATGGTATGGGCTGGCGCACTTAAAACTGTCTTTCATGATTTCAAAACAGAGTTTAATGCAGAGACACACAAACTAACCATGAATCATCGTTCAGCGCCGAGACTTGTTGATTTACAAAGAAAGATGTATGCTTCACTAAATGAAAGTGACAGTACAATATGTGTCTCTGATAAATGGGAACCAGATGATGGAATGGTAACATTACTTATTGCTGAAGATGAGGAGAACGAAGCGGCAACAATATCTGAACATATATCTGCACAGATTGAGTCAGGAATTGAACCAAATAAGTTGTGCATTCTCTGTAAACAAAAGCCTCAAGATTATGCTCCGAAGATTATTGCAGAACTTAGAAATCATCAAATTCTTGCTCGTATTGAAAATGATTATCAAGATTTAATCAAAGAACCAATCGTAGAAATGTTAATTTCGCTCCTACGTTTAGTTATTGATAGAAAGCGCCCCCATGACTGGGAATTTATTGTGTCAACGACAGCTGATCTCTGGAATATAGGTTCTCTGCAGTCAAATGATGATTATTTCAAAATGCAAGATGCTCTTAGTGAAGAAATAGAACAATTAAGTGGCATGATGCAAGATGTTACGTGTAAGAAGGATTTTCACGCTTTGCTGAAGCACGCAATACAATTCTGGGGAGGAAAGCGCATAAAAGCCACGTTTCCGATATATAGCCAAGGAACATATCTAAATGATCTATTAAATAAGTTTCAAAACTATATGTGGATGGAGCTCGATACAACAGAGATGGATTGGTTGTTGGCTATAGAAAACTTTGAGGGTTTACATTCAGTTCCAATCATGACAATCCATAAAAGCAAAGGATTAGAGTATGAGGTCGTATATTTTGTAGGACTTGAAGATTCTGCGTTTTGGAGTTTTAAAAATCAACCTGAAGAGGACAGATGTACATTTTTTGTGGCATTGTCTCGAGCAAAAAAGGAAATATTATTTACCTTTTGTAAGTATCGCTATACAAGCAGATATCCTAAGCAATCACATGATCAAATTAACGAATTCTTTGACTTGTTAAGGACACCAGGGATTGCAACGATTATTGAATAACTATAATTAGCCGAGCAGTTAATACTGCTTGACTGATTTATCGAAACTATACTTCCAACTTCTGTCCAAGTTGCCCTCAAGTTAAAGTTACTTCCCTACACAAGCCGTGTCGAAGAGGAACTATTTAATTAACTAATGGTTCATTGTAGTAGACAAACATGAGGGGGTTATTTCACTGTGTTTTAATGTGATTTCTGAATCTGATCGATAGACAAACGGGAAATCCTTCAAATATGTTTGTTTGCATAGGATAGCGCAAAAGCCCCGTACATTTAAGGTTGCGGATGGTATTATATTGGATGATTTGTTGTACAGCAGCTTTCCGATTTATCTAATGAGGAAAGTGAAGATGGAGACTCTTTCAGTGTGTTTTCCGGGCGCAAGCAGGGATGAGATCTTTATAGGGGCAGAGCAAACCACCGGCTAAAACCGGTGGTCATGATTATAGAAAAATTAAAAAGAATCGTTATATGGTATTTTGTCAGCAGTTCTTTCAAGTTTTTTCAAGAAATCGCCCTGTGACACTACAGGAGATTCTACTTTATACCCCTTTCGCTTTAAAACCCGGAATTTGAAATCCAGCATTTCAAATGGAACGCACAATTTTTTGGCGACGTCAAAGAAAAACAAATCATCATTGAGCAGAGCCAGAACTTGTTCATCTGGCAGGAGCAATTCGGCAGCAAAAATGTTCGCCTCATATTCTTTATGGTCCGTATTATCAAATAAAGTTACCTCATGAAAAGGTGCACTGGCTGCAGAGTCTGCATGTAATACACAGTGCCCCAGTTCGTGAGAGAGAACTACTTTCTGTAATAGTTCTGGAAGATCACTGTTGATTGTGATATGTTTCATTCTCCGTGAAATTAGAAAAAACCCCTTGCAGCATCCTTCATAGATTCCCATTGGGCGTAACTTTACTGTAATTTTCATTGCCTTAGCTAAACGAAAAGGATTAGTTTCATCATATTTGTTTTGCAGCTGTTTGACTGTGTCAGCTATTGTTTCAATGGTCAATCGAATTCACATCCTCCCTGTTTTATAGTAGATAGGATTTCTCACTATCAGTGTAGTATAAAAGCTGTCCTATAAAAAGGATAGCGGGAGGATTACTTATCAATAGATGCAAGGTTTTCAGATTTTTTTCTGCCGAAAGTTTCTTTCGCAGCTTTTTTACAATCAAGATATGCTTCCATCACAGCCTGAAAATATTGATCTTTGGCTTCTTCACTTATGCTGCCTCCGGCAAAAAGTGTCTGGTTTTGTCTTAGCATTTCTTCCAGATTAAGAGAATCTTGCTTACTGGTCATCTGACGCATCTCTTCAACATAGTCCATCCGATCAAGTCCATAGGTCGGGTCTTCGATGGAATCATCCTTCAGATACTCGGTTGATACATTTAATGCTTTTGCCAGCTTATAGAGTTGTGCTGATTGTGGAAATCGTTCTCCAGCTTCATAAGTAACGATGGTACGGAATCCAATCCCGGCTTTTTCTGCCAGTTGCTTTTGACTTAATCCAAGTTGTCCTCGATGTTCTTTTACTTTCTCTTTAAAGGGTTTCATAATGCGCCTCCATTCTTAATTTGCTATTTCTTGCGAATGGTATCTTGACAATCGTGCGAATAGTTGCTAGAATACGAATTAGCAAGAAGTGGCAATCTGTCGTAACTATAAGCAAATTATAGAATGAACAAAAGAAAAAGTCAATAATAAACTTGCTATATGTTGCTAATATTGATTGGGCGGTGATGATATGGAACGTACAATACTTCATTCTGATATGAACTGTTTTTATGCAAGCGTAGAGATGCTGCATCATCCGGAATTGGCGGGAAAGCCATTAGCGGTAGGAGGGGATCCGGAAGCAAGGCACGGAATTGTTCTTACAGCAAATTATATTGCAAAAAAATCTGGCGTGAAAACAGGAATGGCATTATGGCAGGCAAAGCAGGTTTGCCCGGAAATCATTTTTGTGCCTCCAAGAATGGATTTGTATTTGCGATTTTCAAGAATGGCACAAGAAATCTATAGTGAATATACAGATTTGAGAGAACCATTCGGAATTGATGAAAGTTGGCTGGATGTATCTGCCAGCACTTCGATAAAAGGTGATGGAATAAAAATAGCAAATGAAATCAGTAAAAGAATAAAGCATGAGTTGGGAGTTACGGTAAGCATTGGTGTTTCATGGAATAAGATATTTGCAAAACTTGGCTCCGATTATAAAAAGCCTGATGCCATTACAGAGTTCTCAAGAGAAAACTATAAAAGCCTTGCCTGGAACCTTCCGGCAGGAGACTTGATTTATGTCGGGAGAAGCACTAATAAAAAACTGCAGACTTTAGGAATCAAAACAATTGGTGAACTTGCAAATACGGAACCAGCTATATTGGAGAGCCGCCTCGGAAAGATGGGATTGGTATTACACACATTTGCAAATGGCTGGGACGAAACTCCAGTTTGTGTAGAAGGGTATCAAGCTCCAATCAAATCTATCGGAAATAGTACAACGACTCCAAGAGATCTGGTGAATGATTTGGATGTAAAGATTATTTTGACGGCTCTGTCTGAAAGTGTAGCATCCAGATTACGTGAAAATGGATTTCAATGTAAGGTGATTGAAATATCAATTCGTGATAATGAGTTATATCATTTTTCAAGACAATGCAAATTGAAGCGTCCAACCAATATTACGGATGAAATTGTACAGGCTGCGTATCGACTGTTTAAAGATAATTACAGATGGGAACATCCTATTAGAAGTCTTGGCGTCCGGGGATGTGATCTGATATCAGATGATATGCCGTATCAGTTGAACTTATTTATGAGTGAACAGAAAAGAGAAAAGTTGGAAAAGATGGATCGGGTAGTGGATGAAATCCGAGCCAGGTTTGGATACCAAAGCATTCAAAGAGCTTTCGTTTATCAGGATAAGATCCTGGCACAATTAAATGCAAGAGAGCATACGGTTCATCCGCAAGGTTATTTCCACGGATAGGGGAGGCAAGGTGTTTTTGAGTGATGGATAAGGTATATGTTGATGTCCTGGCAGTGTTTAGCCGGGAAGGTGAATTGATTCCAAAAGCGTTTGTATGGGAAGACGGACATCGGTATGAAATTGATAAAATTTCAAAACCGGAAAGATGTGCGAGCAGGAAAGCTGGTGGTACCGGTTATCGCTATACTTGTATGGTGGAAGGTAAGATATGCCATCTCACATATGAAGAAAATTATAAATGGTTTATGGAACGGAAATAAGCGATTCCAAAAGGATGCCCTAAAACAGGGCTCCCTTTAAAAATAAAAAATAGTCAAAACAAAAACATCAGTAGTCGGGGATACATCCTTTCCCGTGAGAACCGGCTGCTTTACATATATCATATAGTTTCCGGTCAGCCAGAGATGAAAACAATCCCACTGTAGAAATTTTTGCGGAAGCTGCATGACAGTGATGTTCAGCACAGCAGTTATTGCTGAGAAATACTTTATGATTGGTCTGACTGCAGGTGCAGTCGGGAAGGAGGACAATTATGCAGACAATTCAAAATATTTTTGACAATATGGAAGTGGTGACTGAAGAAGCCTATAAAAATACGGAGCTTTTACTTGAACAATATACGAAGGTGATGTTCCGTATTGAAAAAAATATTGTAGATATAGATTACGAGTTATATGTAGTGGAAGGAAAGCATTTAAAAGAAATGCTTTACGAATTGGTCGATTTCGATGCAACGGCAGAGAAACGAAGAATCCAGGATAAGTTGCTGAATAATGATATGAATTTGTGCCTGCTGGAGATTATGAGAGACTCCCTTTTGGCATTAAGGGATTATCCGAAGAATGGTCAACTGTATTACAGACTCTTGAAATATCGGTATTTTGAGTCCGGGAATACAAATGATGATGTGATGCTGATGCTGGATGATATGCCAAGTACGACATATTACAGGAATCGGAAAAAAGCAATTCGTTTATATGCTACTATGCTATGGGCATTTACAAGACCAGAAAAAGTGGAGGCGAAGATGGAAGAAATACATATAAAAAAGACTGGAAGAAAAATGGAAGTAAATAGGTAGTGAACTGGCAGAGCATTGGCAGGTAAGTGGTATTACAATGAAAATGTGTAGATGATAGAATTGATATGCTGAGAAAAATAGTCCTTCGCAGGTAGAAACCTGCGGAGGATTTTCTTTTCTCAAGATTTTTAGGCATCTGGCTGTGTCCGAAAGGGCATGGCCTTTTTTTATGCCCAAAAGGCACATCAGCTCATTGATGACATTTGCGGCAGAGATGCCGGAAAGGAAAGGCATATCATCATGCAGGCAAAAGGCTGGCACTATGCCAGATATCCATGACTTCGATTTGTTGCCAATTAACCAAATCGACAAATCGGAGGAAAACATCATGGAAGAAAGAATATACACATTTTATGACAAATACCAGAAAGTAAGATATGAAAACGTAACTTCAGAGGAGCTGGATTTTTTGAATAAGTCTTATAATAAGGATAAATATTTGATGCGTGATCAGTACATCAGACAGAACATTTGCCTTTTTTCTTCACTGGAAACCGAAGAAGGAAATTTTACAGATTATCTTGCTGATCGGAATGCAGATGTTGCCCAGCAGATCACAAGCGAAATTTTCTTTAAAGAACTGTTTTCAGATTTAACGGAAAGAGAAAAGCGGATTGTATGCGAAAATCTTGTAGAAGGAAAAAGCCTGGGAGAAGTTGCGGACAGTTTAAAGATTTGCTATCGTCAGGCAAGCAGAGATAAAAAGAGTGCTTTAAGCAAAATGCTGAAACGTATGAAGGCAGCCGGATATAGATCCTATGCGGAAGCGGAGAAGGATCTGCTGAATAATGGTGGATTTGCACCAACGCAGATGGATGCTCAAAATAGTATCCAGAGGAAGAGAATGGGGGCAGTGAGATTGCCGTCGGATAGTGTGAAAAAGTAATAACGAGTAAGAAACACCAGGGACGTTTTGAGTCCCTGGTGTTTCTTATGAGATTTAAATTATGGTTCATATGCAAGACTGAACTAAATTGAAAAAAATAAATCTTAGAAAATATTCTGTTCATTTTTATTTAAGACAGATATTTGAGTATCCTTAGAAAGCAGGAAAAATGAAGGATTTTTTCGTTTTCATTACTTTGCAAAGAATTATTATTTGCTATAATTATTATTATGGAGGATGGAACATGATGAAAGGTTATGAACTTTATCAAAAGCTTCAATTAAATATTAGTCCAAATGATTTGGATAGAATTTTGTATCATGCAAGCTATCAACCGCAGGATGATAATATCAGAAAAATGAATAAAGATTTTATAGTATATGGCCATTCAGTTGCAAGAGTAGCATTGGCTGTTTATGCGTATATTAATAAGATTTTTGTTAGTGCTTCTGAGATAAGTAAAATGATAGCTTCAACCTATATCCAGGTGACAGATGCAATTTATAATGAATATGAATTGGAAAATTACCAATATATTTCCAAAGGGGAAGAAGGTAAAAAACACACAGAAATAGCGGCAAAATTTTTAGCTGTATTTTATAGACAAAATGGTTTTAATAGCACATATGATTTCTTACTGCCTTATATGAAAAAAGCTTTAGAAAACGATAACTATGATTATAGGACTATTTTACAAGAATATGCACAAGGCAAAAAGTTACCATTTTCTTATGAGATTTTAGATAGAGAAGGACCAGATAATGATTTGACATTTACTTGCCAATTAACTATTGGAAAAGATAAATGTTCAGCAAAAGGGAAGAGCAAGAAAACTGCAATGAGATCTGTTGCGCAGAAGTACATTATTCAAAAAAATATACCGCTCAAATCTAAAAATTCTCAAAAAGGAAAGACAATTGATGAACAAATAAGAATCACAATGGATAGGCAAAAACAGCTTTACAGGTTGCTGTCGGCATTACATATAAAATCAAATGACTTACCAATAGAATATGTTAATGCAGCGTTTGTCCATAAGTCTATTCAAAATGATGTGAAGAACAAGAACTTATTTGCTGATAATAGTGCATTGTCAGTAATTGGCGCAGAGATACTGCAGTTGTTTGTTCTTGATTATTTATATGCAACATCTGATTGGGAGTATTTAGATGTTACAAGAGAAAGAGGAATATATCTAAATGCGAGAAATCTATACAATGAATTGCCTGATGAATGGTTGAAAATGTTGTTGGCTTCCAAATCAGTAAACTCTTTAAATGAAGAAGGACATGGATCATTAAAAATTGATATTTTTCACAGTATTATTGCGGTACTTGTGCTTAGGGGAATTAAAAGAAATAGTGATGAGTTAGAAGAAAAAGCTTCAAATATTTCATTCTATTTTTTTGATAAAGTTAAAGAAAGCAAAATTCCAGATTATACAACAGCATTACAGGAAGTTGTTCAGGCTAATGGAATGCATTGCAAGAAAACGTGTGAGCAACATCCAGATAGTTTGGATCATAATGCGGTTTTCGGTTCAAAAGTGATTTGTTGGAATGACGAAATTCATATAGAAAAATATGGAAAAGGCACAAATCGAAAGAAAGCTATTGGTGCGGCAGCTCATGAGGTTTTGAATGAGCTTTTGCCATATTTTAAGGATAACCTAAAAATAAAAAAGACGATTTTAAAAGTTCTATATCCAGAGGAATATCTGCAATTAGAAAAGGATTCTTGGAAAATAAAAAAGCATATTTGTTTGTTAAGTAGTGAAGGAAAAAAGAAAAAATGGTTTGCTACAATACAAAATGCAATTCACAAAAATGCTTATGACATCAGCACATGGGAAAATGAGAATAAGAAGGGTATCGTATTTTCCGCAGATGAGGCAAGACAGTTGTCAAAGCTACTTGATGATATTGCACCATTTCCGGAAGAAAAGCAAGTAATAGGAGTCCCACAGTCTATTGATATTTCGGTAGAAGAATTAGATCCTTTAGTAAAAGAAGTGATAGAAGGTAAAGAAAATAAGCTCTCAGAAAAATTAACTAATGAACAGAAGTTGGAAATAATCAGAGCAGAACTTATTGCTGGAAATAACTTTGATGGATATGAAGGTAATTATGAAAAATTATTACCTCATCAGAAAGCTGCTTGTAGAATAGCAGAAATGTTTGATAAATTTGCCTTTTTTTATGACACAGGTACAGGAAAAACAGTTCTTGCACTTGATATTATTACAAGTAAGACGAAACAAGATGATACTAGTTTTTTGATTATTTGTTCAAAACCAATTATTCTAACTGCCTGGATGGATGATCAGTATAACTTTTATCCGGAAATGAAGTTGGATCCGCTTAGTCATAATATTACTTTACGACAATATTTGGATATTAACAGACGATGGAATGATATGGATGGTAGATCAGTATTTAATGACTATTTGTACTATGAAGATTGGCAAAATGGCAGTAAAGCTAATCAGTTAAAATATGTACGTTCCATAATGATTGGTAAAGCAAAACACTATATAGTTAATCCAGAAAGCTTTACCAGAAATCTTGAGTTTTATAAGTCGTTAGGCGTAAATGGTCTAATAGTCGATGAGAGTTCAATTTTAAAAAATTATTCCAGTAAAATATCAAAGTGTGTAAGAGATTTTGCGGATACTTGCAAATATGTATATTTACTTTCTGGAAAACCAGCACCTAATAATACAATGGAATATTTTTCACAAATGAAAGTGGTAGCACCTAATGACTTTCCAATGTCGTATGAAGCGTATAAGAAAAAATACTATGTAAATATCAATAATAGAATTGTTTGTAAATCAGAAGAAGCGGAAAAAGAGGTTAGTGATTTGATTGGGAAACACTCTATTGTTGTTTCGAAATCTGATTGCTTGAAATTGCCTGATACAGTACATATGGTTAGAAAAATTACTCTTGATAAAGATGTTATGACAAAGTACGAATCAATGTATCGTGATTATTTCATAAATATTGAGCAACAGGAAAAGGCAAGCAAGAATAGCAAGACAATCTATAATGTCAATAATAAATTGGCTTCTCTAATGAAATTACGACAATTAGTTTCTGGTTTCCTTTTGGATGCAGACGGAAATGTAACGCAAATTCATAAACAAAGAGAAGAGGAATTATTAAGAGTTTTGGATGAAATAGGTAATGAGCAGGTTATTATTTGGTGTCAGTTTAAATATGAAATACAGAATTTGAAGAAAATTCTGGAGAAAATTGGGAAAAGAGTAGTTACTGCTTATAGCGATACGAAAGATAAAGACAAGAGTATTAAACAGTTTAAAGAAGGAACTGTAGACGTTATTCTTGCTCATCCTAAGACATTACAATATGGAGTTACTTTTGTGAATTGCAAATATGCGATTTATTATTCTTTGTCATACAGTTTTGAAGAATATTACCAGAGCCATGATCGGATATATAGATATGGTCAGAAAAATATATGCAGTTTTATCTTTTTGCAGGCAGAGGGGACTATTGATGAAGTACTCTATGAGTGTGTTCAAAACAAAAAAGAAGATGCCGAAATATTTGAGTTACTTGTAAAAGATGCTTCTGAGCACAACATTTTTGTGAAGTAAGGTGTAAGAATATATGAAAAAACTGGGTGAAATATTTGATAAGAATGGAAAAGTATCAAAAATTCTTTTGAAAAACGAAGATACTGGGAAATATCATATCAATGAGATCAACGAAGAAGGAAAAATGATTAATGAAGTAACTTTAGATCAAGAAGAATTTAATAAACTTCATTTAGCATTGTCTAAAATTGAGAATTATTGAGGGTTATATCCTTTAGTAGTTTGAAATGATTATTTCGGCGGAGTGTATGATATGCATTTACGATATTAATATTTGTAGTTTTTGTGAAATCTTTATTAGTACAATAGTGATAATAATATTGACATTTGTATCAATTCATATTAGAATAAAATATATAAGGAAGGGGGAGATTGAAATGCCGAGAAAACCGTCATTGGATGGAAAGGATTCAAGTTTAAGAATTCGTATGACTGCAGAAGATAAAGAACGGTTAGTTTCGTATGCTGAAAGACATTATCAGACGATGAGCGGAGTAATTTGTCAGGCATTAGATCTTCTTTATGCGCAGGAGGAAGCAAAAGATCGCCCAAGTTGATTTGGAGTTTTTTTGGAGTTTATTTTTCCTTTAGCGGTACGGAAACTACGAAAAACAAACATAAGTTCGAATCAAAGCTATCTATACAGGGGTCATAGGCAGTGTATAATGCCATCCGCCGAGGAGTTTGAGTAATACTAGTGGCTTACAAAATTAAGGCATAATAAATATGTAAAATAAAGTGCAGTATGAGATAAATTATATTATTTATACTGCACTTTTGAGTTTTCAGTTGCAAAAGAAGATATTGTTTATCAAAAGATTTACGATACATCTGAAAATATGCTACAATAACTCTATCATGCTTTGAAACGGAGGAACATCATGCAAGAGGGTAAATTACAACTAATTCGTAGTGGTTTTGAAACCGCATATATCAATGGAAGTATTGCCTCTGATTTGTCATATAAACCCAATTTTGTTTCAAATAATTACAATGAAGGAAAGAAAGTTATTTCCACTATTGAAGATGAGCTATTAAAGTGTGATAAATTTCAAATTAGTGTAGCCTTTATTACATTAGGTGGCGTAACCCCACTCCTTCAAACACTAAAGGAGCTCGAACAAAAAGGAGTTCATGGGGAGATACTAACTTCGAATTATCTTGATTTTAGTGAGCCGAGAGCTTTGGAAAAATTACATTCTCTAAAAAATATTCAAATTAAAATGTTCGATACAAAATTGGCAAATATCGGTTTTCATACAAAGGGGTATATATTTAAAGAACAAGAGATTTATCGAATTATCATTGGTAGTTCCAACATGACAAGTGCTGCGCTTACCACCAATCGAGAGTGGAATACGAAGCTGGTGTCTACATCTCAAGGTGAGGTTGCAGATGACATTCTAAGAGAATTTAACGAACTTTGGAATTCAGAATATGCATATACATATGATTTATTTTATGAAGAATATAAACAAAGATATGATATTATTAAAGCACAGAGAAAACTTGCCACAGAGGGAAATGTTACTTCTTTAGAAAGATACAAACTAAAACCTAATAGCATGCAGGTACGTTTTATTGCAAATCTCAAAGAAATACTAGAGAAGAATGAAAGGCGAGCACTATTAATTAGTGCGACAGGTACAGGAAAAACATACGCATCTGCATTCGCTATGAGAGAACTTGGATTTAAAAGAGTTTTATTTTTAGTGCATAGAGCAACGCTGGCAGTACAAGCAAAAAATTCCTACCAAAGAGTATTTGGAAATTCTGTATCGTTTGGATTAGTTGGTGCAGGCTATCACGAATATGATAAAGATTATGTATTTGCTACGGTAGAAACTTTGAATAAAGATGCACATTTGCAAAACTATAAGCAAGACGAATTTGATTGTATTATTCTTGATGAGGCGCATCATAGTTCGGCAAATACCTATCAAAAGGTGATGAATTATTTTAATCCTCGTTTATTTTTAGGTATGACTGCGACACCGGATAAGCGAAATGACAATGATATAAATGACAATATTTATGAGATCTTTAATCATCAGATTGCTTATGAAATTCGTTTGCAGCAGGCGATGGAAGAGGACTTATTGTGTCCATTTCACTATTTTGGAATCACAGATTTGTCTGTGGTTCAGGATGCAAAGTCGAAGAGTTTGTCAGAGGAAGATTTTAATCAATTAGTTTGCGATGAACGTGTAAAACATATTTTAGAGCAGTCCCAGTATTATGGATATAGTGGAGATCGCATAAAAGGATTAATCTTTTGTAGTCGTAACAAAGAGTGTATTGAACTGTCTAAGAAATTTAACGAATTGGGATATCGCACGGTTGCACTAAGTGGTGCTGATTCAGAGCAAGTTAGGCAAAATGCATTTGAACGTTTAGCTATGAATGAGGATGGTTCAGATTGCGATGAACCTCTTGATTATATATTCTCTGTAGACATCTTAAATGAAGGTGTTGATATTGTAGAAGTTAATCAGGTTATTATGCTAAGACCAACTCAGTCGCCAATTGTATTCATTCAACAATTGGGACGTGGATTACGAAAGGCAGAGGGTAAGGAGTATGTTGTAATACTTGATTTTATCGGCAACTACAACAATAATTTTATGATTCCTGTTGCATTGTCAGGAGATCGCTCTTACAACCCAGATACTATTCGGAAATATGTGATCAGCGGCAATCGTACTATTCCCGGTGCATCTACAGTTCATTTTGATGAGGTGGCAAAGAATAAGATTTTTCAGTCCATTGATCGAATTCGTGGTATGAAATCGATTATTAAGGAAAGTTATATCACACTAAAAAATCGTTTGGGAAGAATGCCAAGATTATATGATTTTTATGAAAATAATGAAGTAGACCCGTTGGTTATTATCAAAGAGTATAAGACTTATTATGCTTTTATTGAAAATGTTGAAAAAGGAAATTATAACTGTGGACTGACAGATAGTGAGAAACTTGTTTTAGAATACCTATCAAAAACTATATTAAGTGGGGTGCGTCCAGAGGAGTTAGAGATTCTTCGTTTGCTATCGACAAAGGATACCATTTCAGTAAAAGATTTTCAGAAGCTATATAACGATAAGTATTCGAGAGAGATTACGGATACTCAGGTTGAGTATGCTCTTGATGTCCTTGAGGGTAAGTTTGTAAGTAAGGACGAAGAGTATCAGAGATTTAAGAATATAGAAGTGATATCTGCTAATAGTGGTATAATAAGGAGAATGAAATACTATGAGGAACGATTACGACACGATGAGTTTAAATTACAAGTTGAGGATATTATTCG
Organism: Lachnospiraceae bacterium; assembly: GCA_017626095.1. Classification (GTDB taxonomy): domain Bacteria; phylum Bacillota; class Clostridia; order Lachnospirales; family Lachnospiraceae; genus UBA2882. The sequence continues at coordinate 65,569 of JAGAJL010000011.1, read as the reverse complement.
TGTGGGTCTCTCTCGATATCAGGATAAGTATTCGCAGAAAACAGATATCGTTTCGCCATTTGTTTTGTATGAAAAATATTCAAGACGTGATGTTAGCTTATTGATGAATTGTGGAAAAGATTTATCGTCTGTTATGTATGGTATGAAACGAATTGTAGATGATGTTTTTGTCTTTATTACCTATCACAAAGAGCAGACAGAGGATGAGCGAAATTACGTAGAAGGCAAGCCTGATTATGCAGATGCATTCGAAGGTAATATGGTTTTTAAATGGGACTCAAAAATAGGAATGGGAATTAATAGTGCTTACATGAAAAATGTGATTACTGCACCAAGAAAGCATTTGCTTGTTAAGAAGAGTGATGCAGAAAGCAATTTTTATTATATGGGGACATTTGATATAATGGATGTTAGAGAATCTCAAAAAGAAGATAATAAGGGAAATATGAAACCAATCAGTAAGGTGGTTATAAAAATGCATCATCCGGTACGTGAGGATTTGCTTTGTTATTTGCAAAGTAGTATTGGGGAAGTGTCATAAAGAAAATATCCTACGTCCACATGTTATTTGCGATTGCATTATCTGAATAGTATAATGGTTATACATAGTTTGAGAAATTAGAGGACTAAAAATATGAAAACAATACGAGTTGTCGCTGCAGTAATTGCAAGGCGGGATGAAAATGGAAGAAAGCAAATCTTTGCTACTGCCAGAGGATATGGAGATTTTAAAGGTGGATGGGAGTTCCCCGGTGGAAAGATTGAGGAAGGAGAATCACCACAGGAGGCGCTTGTTCGGGAAATAAAAGAAGAACTAAATGCGAATATTCAAGTTGGTGAATTAATTCAGACTGTAGAATACGATTATCCGAATTTTCATTTGTCTATGGATTGTTTTTGGTGTGAATTAGAATCAGAACAATTAGAATTAAAAGAACACGAAGATGCAAAATGGCTTTCTAAAAATGAATTAGATTCCGTAGATTGGTTGCCGGCAGATATTACACTAGTGGATGAGATAAGGAAGCAAATATAGAGGATTATTTACATATGTCCATAGTTTGAATAAGGAACCGTTTAAGAAATATCCGAATTATATTTTCTTTGGAGAGTGGCTTGTCAGTTATATAAAAAACAATGAAGAAATTGTTTTTAGTTATTCTGTACAGTATAGTAATATTCCGAAAATGCTGAAGGATTTTGTAGACAGATATCAACATCTATGGCAAGGCAAAAAAATCTTTGTAATAGCAACAATGGGATTGTTTAGTGGAGATGGAGCAGGTATTCTGGCTCGCCGGCTTCGTAAGTATGGAGCGCAAATTACAGGCGGCTTACATTTGAAGATGCCAGACAGCATAGCTGATGTAAAGGCATTGAAGCGTCCGATAGAGAAAAATGTGGAGCTTGTGAAAGTGGCAGAAAAGAAGATAAACAATGCAGTACGTGATATGAAAAATGGAAAACCGCCACAAGAAGGTATAGGCTTGCTATATCATTTTGCCGGCTTGTTTGGGCAACGCCTGTGGTTTTACAATAAAACGAAGAAATATACAGACAAAGTAAATGTTGATACACAAAAGTGTATTGGTTGTGGTAAATGTGTGGAGGCATGTCCAATGCAAAATCTAAATATTGAAAATAATTTTGCTAAAGCAGAGGATAGATGTACCATGTGTTATCGATGTATAAACATTTGTCCAAAGCAAGCGATTACATTGTTGGGGAAAAGTGTTGTAGAGCAGGGGACGATAGAAAAATATTTATGAGAATAAGTGCTCATATATAGTGACTGAAAAATTAAAGAGATAATTGATTTGTATGAAGAAAAACTTTGTGTATTATATTTTGGAGAATATATCATGGTTATAGTAAAAGCAGAAAAAGAAGATTTACAGAAAATACTAGACTTGCAGTATCTTGCCTATCAAAGTGAGGCAAGGCTCTTTGATAACCAAGATATTCCGCCATTAAAACAAACCTTGGCGGATGTGGAAAACGAACATCAAAAAGGTCTCATTTTGAAAGCGTTAGATGAAGACAAAACCATTATAGGTTCTGTGAGAGCATTTTGCGATAACGGGACTGTTTATATTGGAAAATTGATGGTTCATCCATCAAAACAGGGACAAGGGATAGGAACACAACTTTTGCTTGCAATGGAAAAGCAATATCCAAAACAAAGATACGAGCTGTTTACCAGTACCAAGAGCGAAAAGAATATAGCATTGTATAGAAAGCTTGGTTATAAAATTTTTGACGAGGAACAGGTTACGGAAGAATTGAGATTTGTGTACTTGGAGAAGGTGTAAAATTGCGAGTAAAATACAGGGTGTGTATATGGAATGGTGAGATTTATATTTGTTATGGCAAGGAGTGGGAAGCGGATAATGGAGAAATTACAGAACAGAATAAATTTGAGTTTTAGGAGAATTTGAAAATGAGAGAAGCGCTAGTTATTATTGATGTGCAGAATGATTATTTTCCGGGTGGAACATGTGAGCTTTATCATGCATATGAGGCAGAAGAGAAAATTCAATCATTAATACAAGAAAGTCGCACACAAAAGCGTCCTATTATTTATATCCAGCATATCAATTCGCCGGATGATACATTTTTCCTTGAGAATACCTATGGCTGTGAGATTTCAGAACGCATTAAACCATTGCCTGATGATAAGGTAATTGTTAAATATTATCCAAATAGTTTTTACGAAACTGAATTGGATTCTTATTTAAAAGAAAAAGGCATCAAGAAACTGATTGTATGTGGAATGATGACACATATGTGTGTTGACACAACGGTTCGTGCGGCTATGGATTATGGATATGAAGTTGACCTTGTGGCTGATGGGTGTGCAACTATGGATTTGGAAATATCAGGTGAAATTATTCCGGCAGAGATTGTTCAAAAGACTTTTCTTGCTTCCTTAGAGGGTGTTTTTGCAAAGATAGTATAAGAGAAAGAGAGCAGGTTTTGCACTTGCTTAAGTGGCTGGATGAGGAAGAGCAGAAATTGTTTATGGATGAAGTGATGAAAAATTTGGAGATAGAATATCATTATCAGGAAAATGAATAATATTTGGATGTGAGTGGGAGAAATTGTGGTGAGAAAAATTCTTTATGTATAAAATGGCGGCACTTCTGTACTTTTGCAGAAGTGCTGTAATATTTTAAGTTGCTTTTTGAACAAAATTATGCTAAACTTATAATTGTTCTATATAGAACTGTTCCAATAGGATTAGAGGTGATGGATTGGAAACAAAGGGTGGATTTTATATTACGCAGATAAAACAGCTTCAAGATAGGATTTTTGAAAGGCTATTACTTGAAAATGGCATTGAAATAAGTGGCGGACAGGGAAGAATCTTATTTATTTTGTGGAAAACAGATAATCTTACAATCAGTGAAATAAGTGAAAAAACCTCCCTTGCTAAAAATACAGTATCCGTTGTAATAAATGGTATGGTTAATAAGGGAATTGTGGAAAGGAATATCAATCCTAAGAATCGTCGCCAGACCATTGTGTCGCTTACGGAGTATGCAAAATCATTACAAGCAAAATATGAAGTTGTATCTCAGCAAATGAACATGTTGTTTTACCAAGGTTTTTCGGAAAAGGAGCAAAAACAATTTGAACAGTATCTTGCCCGAATACTGGAAACTTTGGTAGAAAATTTGCATAAAAACAAATAATTCAAAAGCGAGGAGGATAATAAATGAGAACAAGAGAAAGTATCATCGAATTTATTCAAAAACAAAAAACAGCTTTTGTTGGTTCTGTAGATGAAGATGGTTTTCCAAATATGAAAGCAATGTTTACGCCACGAAAGATAGAGGGGAATTGTTTTTATTTTTCCACGAATACATCTTCCATGCGTTCACAACAGTTTATGAAGAATCCAAAAGCAAGTATCTATGTTTATCATAGAGGGCGTTTTAAGTATGAGGGCATTATGCTGACAGGGACAATGGAAGTTCTACAAGATGATGATATAAAGCAGGAAATATGGCGTACAGGAGATACCATGTATTATAAGCAGGGTGTAACTGACCCGGACTATTGTGTACTGAAATTTACAGCAATAAAAGGCAGGCACTATTGTGATTTAAAAACGGAAAGTTTCAACATTGAGGACTTAGAGTAATGGAAACAGAATGGATACTTTGCCCTGTTTGTGGCAATAAAACATGAAATAGAATTAGAGAAGATACAGAACTAAAGTATTTTCCGCTGTATTGTCCTAAGTGTAGACAGGAAAGTTTAGTTGATGCGAAAGATTTAGATGTAAGGGTCATTAAAGATTATCAAAATCAGAAAGGATGAAACATTATGGAAGAATTGAGAAGTATTATGGAAAAATTTGCAGCATCTGGATGGGACTTAATTTCTATTCCTGCACATGCATGGTTGAAGGGAGAAAATGATAAAGATACACTCATTGCATCTATCAAACAAGCAGATAGAGAATGCGGCAGTTGTGGGTGTGAGTTAGACCCGCTTTATAAAAGGTCATTAGAATTATTAAATGAGATTTGCTAAACATATTGATTTGTTAAGCAAAGTCGCTTATAATTTAAATCACAACATATTGTTATTATCCACAGTTATAGAGTTGGTGTTATCAACAGCGATAACAAAATGATAGCATTAGCTTATATAGGCAGGATAATATGGATAAGTCAAATAATCAAAGGATTTATATATTCGGCAGAGAATAATTCCTAAGCAAAATTAGTTAGTAAAAGTCAAGCTTGAATAATAGCAAGTTAATACAGAGCATTCTATATGGCAGGTAGTCTATAAGATTGTCTGCTATATATGAATTATTAGATTTTTATAAAAGAGCGTTGCCAATTAACTATGAAGGAGAAGAAAAATGAATAATATAGGTGATAAAGGTAATTTCTTCAAAAATCCCATAGGTGTAATAGGAATATTTTTGGTATTAACAGAGGCAATAGCTAGTACTGTAATAGTGAAGAGTAATCTAAATGATTTTCAAAATACCATATTGGTTATATTTGTTGTTTTATTTCCGTGTCTTGTTCTTTGGGTATTTTATTTGCTTGTCACTAAACATCATAAAAAGTTGTATTCACCATCTGACTATAAAGATGAGCAAAATTTTGTTAATACATATAATAGCAATACACAGAAAAACGAAAACGTAATAACTGATAATAAAACTATGACTCAAAGAGAAGATAATGATAAAAGTATTGCAATATTAAAGGATACATTGGCGGAGATTGTTCAATTACAAAAGAAGATTATTCCGGCAATGGAAGATTCAATAATATCAGAAGATGATAAAGAAGATTATCTATCTAATATGGATAACTTTTTAACGGGAGCTTTCGAAGATGAGGAAGAAACAATATTAAAAGTCGAAATTAGTCCTATGTACAAGTGTTATAAGTTTCTTGAAGAATTGGTTAAGCAAAATTATATTGCAGATATATATAGATTTGGAAGTGATAAAAAGTTTGTTAGTAATGTAGAACATGAGGCAATTTGGTTAGGGTGTAAAGTACCATTAGACATGGCAATTAATGTAATAAAAATAGCAAAAAGATATTATCCACACTTAAAGTATATTCAGTTAAGTGATTATAATGAATTTTCACCAGAATATGTAAAATACCAGATATATATTGGTGGAGCTACTAGTACTGCTAAGGAAAGGAAATTAAGAGAATTGAGAGAAAGTGATTATGAGAAATTATATTTATTTACAGATATAAATGATTTTCATGACTATATAAAACAGTTTGATCCTAGATATGATTGAGGTGTATAGTTATGGCAACATTTTGGCAACAGAAAATCAGCAAGCCATAATAATTGATGTAATTGAAGTAAAAACAGGTGTGTATTTGCATAAAACTTAAACAAATATAGTTAAGAGCAATAAAGGACACGCCGAGTTCGAATAGTAAACATTTTGCTCTGAAATGCTTATTTTATAGGTGTTTCAGAGCTTTTTTTTCCTCTGTGATGTTAATATGATGTTGTCAGAATAAAGTAATTACTTTTCCTACCCCAAAAGAGGTTCTGACAAATTCCGTTGAAATTCCTGTCAGCCTGTTGATTTTTGTTTTTAAATATTGTAATTGCATCTGGCGAGAAAATTTACTACAATAGAAGAAAAGGAAGTTGGAGGGGATGAGTGATGAGAAAAAGTGCGATTTTCCTGGCAATTTGCCTGGCGCTGCAAACACCGTCTTTGGCGATGACGGAGAAAATGTGGGAAGCGGAGGTTCTGCTTGAGGAATATGATAAAGAAAATACTGCATCTGTGACATATCCAGAGTCATCAGAGAAAACGAGTTACGAAGATATTTGGGCAGAGGATGCAGAAGAGATATTATTTGAGGATGTCACGGAGAATGTGAGCGCTCCGATCGTACAGTGGACGGAGAAAGCGCATTCATCGGAAGATACACAGGGGCTGGGGGAAGTACAGCCATCGGAAAGTGTGCAGGAACCGGAAGAAGTGCAGTTATCGGAAGGTGTGCAGGAGCCGGAGGAGGAACTGCTGATTGAGTCGGCTGTGGAGCTGGAGCCCGGATACTTCTCTGCACAGGAGGATACACTGCAGCTTCTTATGGCGCTTGATAAGCCGGAGAGCGAATTGCGGTGCAATGTTCCCGTCACTTTCACCATGACGCCGGTAAACGGCAGCGGAGCCATGGGAGATGTGGTGGAGTTTAACGGGCAGCAAAAGCCCCGGTATATGTTTCTGGTCAACACAGTTATGATGAAGGATGAAACTACAGGAGGATATACATCACTTGTAGATCCGGTCAAATGCAAATATGTGGAAAGCAATCAGTTTTCCTTTACTTTTGTATCTCCTGGAGATTACTACATCAAGGGATATGTGATGGATTTTGGCACGATGCCTCTGAAAACGGCTGACAGTGAAAGATATTATTTTACCATTTCAGATGAAGCAACGCTGTCACTGGATGAGGTGGCAGATGGCATCGTGAGTGAGTGTCTGGCGGCCGGATGCAGCACAGATTATGAGAAGGCGCTCTATTTCCATGACTGGATCATCAATCATTCAGAATATGACAACAGCGGAATCTACATGGGTGCGGATGGAGTTCTCCTCCGGGGAAAAGGCACCTGTGAGAGCTATTACCGTGCACTGGCTCTTCTGCTTGGAAAAGTGGGAATCCCCAGCGAGCGTGCGGAGGGAAACGGACACGTGTGGAGCTGTGTGCGGCTGGACGGGGAGTGGACGCAGATCGATGCCACCTGGGACGGCGGCAAATATTCTCAAAGTATGGACTATATGAATCATTTGTATTTCGGCGTGACGGACGAGATGATCAAGAAGGTTCATTCAGATCATGAGCCGGTGAACAGCCGTCCGTGTACCAGCTATGAGAGAAATTATTTTATTCGTTCCGGAGAGATTTCCCGGTGGACAGATCCACTGGAGAAAACGCTTCGGGAAAAACTGGCCGCTGGAGAGACAGCTTTCACGATAGAGGCCGAATATAATGCGTATCCTAGTGTGTACCATATTATTTACCCGATGGCCGCGTATGCGCTGGATCAGAAGCTGTACGGTGAAAAACTGTGCAGGGTGGCGTATGACAGCGAAAACAAACGCTTCACGGTCAGCCCCTTCACTGAAGAAGGAAGCGGAAGTACCGGTGACAGTACTGAAGAAGGAAGTGGAAGTACCGGTGGCAGTACAGGAGAAGGAAGCGGAAGTACCGGTGACAATACCGGCACGGGAAGCGGCAACACATCTGAGTGCTCCCTGGGACATTCGTTTACGGCGGGTTGGAAGCAGACAGTGGCTCCCACCTGCACGAAAGAGGGAAAAATGAGAAGAACCTGCAGCGTCTGCGGCGTGGCGGAAGAGAAGAGTATCCCCATGACCAGTCATCGCACCACACAGAAGCTGGCCAATGGGAAGAAGCGGACGATATGTACTGTGTGCAAAAAAGTGCTGTCAGAGAAGCGGGTGAAGGTAAAGCTGAATGTGACCACACTTCCGCTTCAGGTAAAGAAGTCAACGAAGGTTTTGAAGGTGGTTTCAAAAGATAAGAAAGATAAGGTGGCGTACTGGCGATCATCGAATCGGAAGGTCGTTCAGGTGAACAAGAAAAACGGAAAAATCACCGCAAAGAAAGCCGGAAGGGCATATGTGACAGTCACCATGAAGAGCGGCGCGTCAGCTCGCTGTCTGATCAAAGTACAGAAAAAGAAGGTCACCGTATCAAGGTTAAAGGTATCGCCTACAAAGGTATCTTTGAAAGAGGGCCAAAAGCTGAGGATTAGAACTTCCATATTTCCGTTGACTGCCACGGATAAGGTAAGCTACAACTCGTCCAATAAAAAAGTGGCCTCCGTGAGCGCAAAGGGCGTGATTACCGCGAAGAAAAAGGGAAAGGCGAAGATCACAGTGCGCGTGGGAAGCAAAAAAGCGACCATAACGGTGACGGTGCGGTAAAGCACACGCCGAGAGTTCGAATGAGCGAGAAACAGTGGGAAGTCTTATAAATTAAGGCTTCCCATTTTCTGTGCGTGTGAAATGCTTGCAAATATAATTATAATGTTAGAATTTTTGAATTACTCCATCTGATATTTAAACAAGGATTGACGAGTTTTTTGAAGCAGGTATATAATATTAAGATATATATACTTCAAACGTAAGGGGAATGTAATATGAAACAGACAATAAAATCTTACATATGGCGCGCAGTCGTTTTGCTGACGGCAGTAGCTCTTTGCTTCTGTGTTGTTCCTGGTTTGAATGCCAAGGCGGAGCAGACAGAGAAACGAACCATCCGGATTCCCTGCGGAATCAATGATTTGCTTCGTTTGGATGAAAACGGAAAACCTATAGGCTATTGTGTAGACTATCTCAATGAACTGGCTCTGATTAACAACTGGACCTATGAGTACGTCAACTGCACCTGGTCCGATGCGATAACTATGCTGGAGAGCGGCGAAATTGATATCCTCTTTCCCACCAATTATATGCCGGAACGGGAGAACACCATGGATTTCTCCACATTGGTGGGCGGTTATACCTCCAGCGGTCTGTTTGCCCGGTCTGACACCAGCTATGGCTATGACGATTTCAGCGCCTACAACGGCGCCCGCATAGCAGTGACCCCCGGTTCTTCCAACGAACAGGCCCTGGTTGATTTTGCTGAGACCCACGGCTTTACCTATACCCCCGTCTATCTGAATTCTATGGACGAAAAGATTCAGGCACTTGAAGCAGGTCAGATTGATATGATTCTGGTCTCTGCTTCCAATGACATCCCCGATACGGTTCTGTTGTCCGTATTGGATGCGTCCCCCTTCTATTTTACTGTCAAAAAGGGGAATACAGAACTGCTCAATGAGCTAAACCGTGGGATGCAGCTGCTGATTACCACCGAGCCTGAGCTGGTGGCTGAAACCGCCCAGAAATGCCTTGTGGGCGACAATACCAACGCGCTGGCACTGACTGACGAGGAACGTGCCTTTGCGGCTTCGAATCCTGAGATTGTGGTAGGCTTTTATGAAGAAACCGAACCGCTTGCCTATATACAGGAGGACGGGACCTACAGCGGCATCTATGTGAAGCTTCTGGAGCATCTCCGGGACACCGCCGGTCTGAATCTGACTCTGTGTCCCATCAACCGCTCCCAGAACTGGAAGAAGCTGCTGAAAAGCGGTGAGATTGATTTCTACATCGGTGCTTCAGAAAATATTGTACGTCAGGATGATGAGATATACTCCACCAACGCAATCCTGGATTATGAGAATATCCTTATCACACAGCGAAGCTGTGCATTTGACTCTCTGGACGTCCCTGTGATTGCATTGACCCAAGGCCGCTCCTACTGGACGGAATATCTGCCGGAGCTTTTGCAAAAGGATATTGAGATTCAATACTACACCAGCGCACGTCAATGCCTGCTGGCCGTGACCCACGGTGACGCTGACGCAACGCTGATCAATAATCTGGAGTTTAACTATCAATCCAAAAATGACCGTTTTGCCAATCTGATCCAGTGGCAGAATTTCCACTTTCCCTCCGAAGTGGGTCTGGCCACGACGATGGATACAGACAGCCCTATGTTCTCCATCGTCAACAAGGCAATCAGACAGCTCTCCCCCGAGTTCACCAACTCTATCATCAACAACTACCTCAATATGCCGTATGATTCTTACACCTTGGCAGATCAACTGTACGCCTCACGGATGGTGCTCATCACCGTGTCCATCTCCATTCTGGCTATTGTCATCATCCTTGTGGTGATATGGCTTGCCCATCGGCGGCAACGGACTGCGGAGGAGACCATTCAAAAGCGCGAAAAATATCAGCTGCAAATACTAGCAGCCCTCAGTCAGGATTATTCTGTGATCTATTATGTGGATTTGGATCGGAATCAAAGCAAGGCAGTCCAGCAGGAGAAGGGGCTGCGAGATACCCCGGATGAAGACGTTCCGCTCGTCCGCCAGTATTCTGAGGCAATGCAAAGCTTTCTTGACACCTATGTGCAGCCGGATACCAAGGGACCTCTGCTGGAACTGTGTGATCCCCAGGCGGTTATCTGTCGGTTCCGGGAAGAAAAGGGCTTTACTGTCCGCTATCGCATCCTTCCAAACCACCGGAATCAGGAGTTCTTTGAGATGCACTTTGTGGACGTAAGCGAGAGCGGGCAGGAACACGCGATGGTTCTGGGCATCCGCTGTGTGGATGAAGCCGTCCACGAGGAGCAGACGCAGAAGCAGCTTCTGCAGGACGCTTTGGAGGCTGCCAACCGGGCCAGCGCCGCCAAGTCCGACTTTATGTCAAAAATGTCCCATGACATTCGCACCCCTATGAACGCCATTATCGGTATGACCGCCATTGCGGCTACCCATGCCGAAAATTCTGATCGTGTGCGAGACGCCCTCAGCAAGATCTCCTCCTCCAGCCGGCATCTGCTGGGTCTCATCAACGAAGTCCTGGATATGAGCAAGATCGAATCCAGCACCATCAGCCTAACTGCGGAGGAATTCAGCCTGTCCGATCTGCTTAACAGTATGCTACTGATGATCCAGCCTCAGATTCAAGCCCACAAACACCGCCTCCAGATTCATATTCAGGACATTCAGCACGAGAATGTGATCGGTGACAGCCTGCGTATTCAACAGGTATTTCTGAACCTCATGAGCAACGCTGTAAAATACACCCCCGATGGCGGCGAGATCAGCTTCACTGTACGGGAGCAGGCGGTGTCCACAAGCTCTACGGGCTGCTATGAATTCATCATCGAGGACAACGGCATTGGCATGTCTGAGGAGTATTTGACGCACATTTTTGAGCCGTTCAGCCGGGCGGAGGATCTGCGTACTAGCAAGATACAGGGCACTGGTCTGGGTATGGCCATTACCCAGAATATCGTACATATGATGAACGGCAACATAACCGTGGAAAGTCAGCTGGGCAAAGGCTCTAAATTCACCGTGACCATTTACCTGAGACTGCAGGATGCGCAGGACATTGATACGTCAGAACTGGCGGACCTTTCGGTGCTGGTGGTGGACGACGATGACTGTGCCTGCCAATCTCTCTGCACCATGCTTGATGAGATCGGAATGCGCAGTGAAGGCTGTACCTCCGGTCAGGATGCCGTTGCAGCGGTTCAGCGCGCGCTGAATACGGCGCTCCCGTTCTATGCTGCCATTCTGGACTGGAAAATGCCTGGCATGGATGGCCTGGACACCGCCAGGGCTATTAAGCGTCTGGTTGGCGACACGCTTCCTATTATTATTCTCTCGGCCTATGATTGGTCCGATATTGAGCTGGAAGCACGAGCCGCCGGCGTAGATGCGTTCCTCAGCAAGCCTGTATTCAAATCCGGGCTGATCCGGACGTTTAAATCCCTGAGAAACGAGGCACCGGAAGATTCCGGTCAGACCTCCCCGTTGGAACCGCTTTTGCAAAATGATTTCTCTGGTCACCGGGTTCTTCTGGTTGAGGACAATGATCTGAACCGGGAAATTGCACGAGAAGTCTTGGAGCTGGTCGGGCTTACCGTTGAGGAGGCTGAAAACGGTAAGATCGCTGTGGAGATGTTCTCCGCTGCCAAGGCCGGCTATTACAGCCTGATTTTGATGGACATTCAAATGCCTGTCATGAATGGCTATGACGCTGCTACGGCCATCCGTGCGATGAAGCACCCGGATGCGCTGCGGGTTCCTATCCTTGCTATGACTGCCAATGCCTTTGTAGAGGACATTCAAGCCGCCAAGGCTGCCGGTATGAACGAGCATCTAGCCAAACCCATCAACTTTGAGATGCTCAGTTCGATTCTGAAAAAATATCTGTAAAGCACCCATGACAGCTTATGAAATCATTTCGATTTTCCTTGGTATTTTAACTTTGTTATTTACCTTCGGCAGTTTGATTGTTGCGTTGATTACCTTTCTCGATAAGAGAACTAAGCGAAAATAAAAATGCCTATCCTGTCTGCCGACAGGATAGGCGGTGTCTGTAAAGATACTTAATATCTAAGGCATGTGATATATGTAATAGGGTTCGAGTAATGATAGATTGTTTTCTGATTCGGAAAGCCTTAGAGATGAGTGAAACAATTGCAACCGTTCTTTGATCAAGTAATGACAAGTGATGATGAAAGTATAATAATTTTTTCATTTGGCGATATGAAAGACATGTTGCTGCTATTATATATGATTGATGTAAAATAGAGTGTATGTCTGTAAAAAATTTAAACAGATATAGATAAAAGTAATGAAGGATATGCTAAAATAGAGGTGTGGATTATAGTTTGCATTACATTACAGGCAGATAGATTAAAAATTAACTTTGTCATGGATAGGAGAACAGGCTAATGTCTAAGCTCATTATATTAAGAGGAAATTCGGGTAGTGGGAAAACTACGGTGTCAAAAATATTACAGGAAAAATTTGGACGAAATACTATGTTAATATCGCATGATATGGTACGGATGCAAATATTGCACGCTAAAGATGTGGAAGCATTACCTTTGATAATGCAGTTGCTCAAGTATGGTAGACAAAATTCAGATATTACAATTTTGGAAGGTATACTGCCTGTTGAGACTTATATGCCTTTGTTTGAAATGGCTGTTCAAGAATATGGCAAAGATATATTTGCTTTTTATTATGATTTGTCATTTGAAGAAACATTACAAAGGCATGCTACAAAACCTAATAAAGAGGATTTTGGCGAACAAGATATGAGAAGATGGTGGAAAGAAAAAGATTTCATTGATATTATTCCCGAAAAGATAATAACCAAAAACTTAAGTATTTCGGATACGGTTGATATGATTTATAATCTCGTGTCATAATTTCGGTTTGTTGGTGGTTAGGAGAAAATCAGCAAGCCATAATAAATGATGTAATTGAAGTAAAAACTGGTGTTACAAGGGTTTGCGGAGTTGGAAAAGGGTTTTGGTTCTACTCGGATTCTGTTTTATAAAGATGTGTGGAAGGCATATGGAAGTTGATTTCGTATGCCTTTTCTTTTTGTAGACTGTAGGTTTGTCAAACCTACAATTTTATGTATTTTAAAGTGTTGTGTTTCAAATTTCCTCTCTATGTAAATTCAATTTCATAAAAAATATCCAAAGCATTTGAACAGGATTTGTGGGTAATCCAAGAACTTTCCTAAGAACCCACCCTGTTAGCGGATATATTTGCAGGGTTAGACTATAACGAGCGCTTATGGCTCGTTTATTTCCCTGCTCGTAACATGACATTGGCATAAAACATGCCGTTCTCATAAAGAAAGCGGCTGTATCCACCGTTCTTTTTGGCAATGCGTCGGATGGACTGGATGCCCACGCCTTCACCCCGGTGCTTCGATGACTGGAACACACCGTCGTTCTCCTTAATACCCCATCAAAAGCATTTGTTACACTTAGCAATACCATGTGTTTGGAATGCAGATATGCCTGTACTTTGATTCGCCGTTTTTGGGGGTCGGTTTTCAGGCTGGCTTCCAACGCATTTTCCAGAAGATTGGACAATACCAGACACAGATCAATTTCCGGTATCGGAAGCTCAGGGGGCAGGTCGAGTTCAAAGGAAAACGGGATGTTCTGCTTCCGAAACAGCAGTCCGTAATGGCTGGCAACACCATCCACCACGGAGTTGTCGCACAAATTCAGTTCTGCATCCGGAATATTATTACAAGCATCAGAGAGATATTTTTCCAGACTTTCCCAGTCCTTTCGCGTGGCGAGATTTTGCAAAGCGTGAAAATGATGGCGCATATCGTGGCGCGCTTCACGTGTTTCTGCAATGACGGTGCACAGATTGTCATATCGTGCCTGCTGCATGGAGAGGAACTGGTTTTCCTGACGGAGTCGGTCGTTTTTGTTCAGACTGGCAGCCATAAAATAAAACAACATATAAAAAAGCAGGAGCAGAATCAATAGTGCAAGGTTGATGATAATATATATCCATATCATATGTCCCTGGTTCAGAATTTCAGGCTGGATGGAAATCAGGCTTACACTCAGTCCGATAAACAGGAGCGGCAGAATCCAGAATACATACCATGTCTGTGCAACGGTTTCTTCCTCCAGAAGCTCCTTTGCTGCATGGGTGGCAGGATACCATAAAATTATGACATATGCACAGCAAATCAGGTCGTAGGTCAGAGCTGCCCCAATAGAAGAGGATGGAGTCGCATTCTCCGGATGGAGAACGCTGTTAATTGCTATTGTCGCACCACCCAGACAGGTAAAGGCGCCGCATACGGCAAGAAAGACGCTGATGGATTTCCAAAGTGTGATTTTAACGGTATTGACATAAAAAATACATGCTGTTGCTGTAAGAGGAAAGAACAACCATCTGGTATTGATGGAAAGAAAATAACTCAGCGCACCGCCTGCAAAGCAAAGCAGGAGTACCAGCGGAAGCGCTAGCGTCACAAGCTTGACAGGGGACATACGCAGGTACTGTTTCATGGGCAGGTAGGCAAGCAGCATACCTGGCAGAAGAGCCAGAAACCCAAGTGTAGGACAAAGAAATTCATTCATGGTCTCGCCCCCCTTTTGAACAGGAAATCTCCGAAAGCCAGATTGGCGGCTTGGGAAAGTTCACGGGTGACCGGGAGCTTTTTTCCATTCTTTAGAATAAAATCTGTGCCGTCAAAATCCGCTGCATATTCCAGATTGATGACGATGCCTCTGCGGCACAGGAAGAAACATTCATCGTTTAATTTTCCGGTAAATTCCCGAAAGGTTTGGCGTGTCACGGTGGTGTTGCCGTCTGCTGTATATATATGAATCTGGTGTTGGTAATGTTCAGCATACAGGATTTCCTGAAAATACAGACGGACAACACCGCCTACAGTATTTACGTCTATATATTTGTCCAAGGAAGGAAGCAGTTGCATAATTTCATCAAACAGAACTGCCAATTCTTCATCGGTGTATGGCTTGACAAGATATTGTAGTGCCCGAACCCGGAAAGCATCTAAGGCATGGTCCATAGAGGTGGTGGTAAATACCAGTATGCAGTCTGAATTGAACTGCCGCAGATCCTTTGCTGCTTCTACCCCATTTTTCCCTTCCATATAAACATCCAGAAACACAAGCTCAAAGTGCTCCTGTTTTGCTGCGGAAAGAAAAGCTTCACCGCTTTCAAATTCCCGGATTTCAGCATACAGGGCACATCGACAAAGCTGTGTCTTTAATCTGTTCCGCAGTATGGTACGCTCTGAGGCAATATCATCCACAATGGCAATCCGCATGGCATTATTTCCTTTCTTCATTCATACATATATAAAATATATTTTAACATATAACATATAACATATCCATTTGTATTTTTAAAACAATTTGGGACGGATTTTAACAATTCGTGCCAGACACATTGTAAAGAAGCGGCGCTCCGATATAATAATATAACATATGCACTCATGCGGGCAGAAGCAGTCATTACGTGGATTACGTGGCATTCAGTGCAGCAAATCTGTGGGATAGTACCCATATAGAAGGAGGATTTACAGGATGAAAGAAAAAGAAATGGGAGGTATTCTGCGGATATGAGAAAAATAAAAAAGCAATTGCTCAGTATCGTACTTGTCGTGTGTCTGGTGATTCCGCTTGCACTGGATTTCATACCGGCGAAAGCAACAGAGGGAACAGAGGAAACGGCGAAAACAGCGGGAGCAACGGATGAAACGGATGCGTTCGGTATCCGGACAGATCAGGAGTTTAATGAAGATGAAGCGATAAAGGGCAATCCGTATGGTACGGAAGGCTGGGTGCCGATTAACACGGTGTCTGAGCTCTTTGTTGCAAAGGGTGACTCCAACAATCGAGCATGGAATACATACAACTACAATGAGGATGGAAAGGTTGGTTCCATAAAAGCGGTTACGAGCGGCAATGTTGTGGGTAATAGGAATGAAGGAAATAAAGACGGCTTTTCCATTGTGCATTCGGCTCCCTGTGATTTCAAGGGGGAGGGGCAGAAACGGTATACGGCTACCATAGGCTACTGGAAAGATAAGAAGTATGCCCAGCTCTTTATCACGGATCAAAGCGGTACCCGGGTAAGTCAGACTGTGCAGCTTGGAAGCAAGGACACACTTGCTTTCCTGAATGGTGCGGAGACCCATAACAATACCGGATTTCTTTCCGTTGCAGCAGGGGATTTTGACGGCGATGGAAGGGATTCTGTCCTTGTGTATGTGCCGGAGATGGAGAAGGAGGGCAAGTATCCGGGAATTTGGGAGTATACAGTAGATGAATCCGGACAGATTGCATACAAAGGAGAATTCTGCAAGGTATACAGCCTTCTTGGTGTGAAGGATGCATCCCGGGATAACAAAGACGACGGAAAGGTACGAAAAAACGCCCCGGTGGTGCAGCTTCTTACAGCGGATACGGACAATGACAATGTGGATGAGCTGATTATTACCGCCGGAATGAACAACTGCTCGGCGAACGATGTAAAAAGGCGTCATTCTCAGATGTTTATCTATGATTATGTGAATCAGGGACAGGATGACAGCGGTGCAGCAAAATATGCATGGAAGCAGTCGTTCCGTCTGGAGACATCAGGCTACACCGGCGGTTACAATAATGCGAAGAGGCTCCGGTGGGCATCTTCTGATGTGGGAAATCTCATCGTATCCATTACAGGTACGGATTATCCGGAGATTTTCACGGCCGGTTGGATTGATAAGCATGGAAGTGATGGCGATAACATGACGGATGCCATCGGAAGCTATGTTACCCGATGCATAGGAGCGACCAAAACAGAGTATGGGACGACGGTCGGCAGCTATGAGGCGGGTATGAACCAGGCACTCTCGGGTAATGCAGTCAGTGAGTTTACGGAGGGCGGTCACAAGGAAGGGGACGATGTGCACAGTCTTCTTCCGGTAACAATCTTTGAGGCAGATGGTGCAGGAAAGAAGGCTTCTGTGCTGATTTCCGATACGGTATATGAGCTAAAAGAAAGCGGCGCAACGCTGGATAAGGTTTACCGTGACAGTTATTTTAATGACAATGACAATGGAATCGGTGGTTGTGTCATTTCCAACAATATCGTACAGGATGCAGTCAGCGGCAACTTCGACGGCAACGTGGAGGGCAGGGAGCAGGCCATTTTTACAACATGTCAAAAGAGAGACAGTAGAAATGATTATTTCTTCAAAATTTATACTTATCAGAAGAACGGTAGCGGGAATTGGAGTTGTAGTAGTACGGATTATGTAATTAAGCAGATTGGTAATGCTTATGTCTCTTTATGCCCGTTGGATATAGATAATGACAGTACAATTGCGCGGGTCAAGGACGCTTCTTTGACCTATACGGAGCCGGAGGTTCTTGCACTTCTGGAGGCAGCGCCGTATTTCAAGGAGGTGGACGGAGGAGACACCGGGAACAGCGAGACGGCCTACGGAAAATCTGAAGGTTCTGGGACAAGTGTGACCACATCCAACGGACTGTCCACGGAGATTACAGTAGGCTTTGAATATCAGGTTGATGATTTGACCGCAGGCTTTGCTAACGGCGCAGGTTTTGAGGCTACAGTTGAGAATAGTTTTACATGGGAGACATCGGAGAGCACCGCCATAGAGTATGAGTTGAATTACTCCAATGACACCGGAGAAAACATGGTGCTTGTATATCGGAGACCGGTGACGGTGTGGCGTTATGAGGTAAAGAACAGTAATGCGGACCTTGTGCTTGCAAAGGAGGGAACACTTTTAACGAGTATGATTTCCGTGGAGGAGTACAATCGTGTTGCGGGACAGTATGGCCTTTCTGAAATCGTGGAGGGCGTCACATTGTCCGATCCGGGAAATCCATTTTCATATCGGAATAGCACTGCAGGATTAACGGACGCGATAACCAGCACTCAGAGCGCCTCTTATAACGGCGGAGGAACAATCAGCCAGGGTTTTACTTACAGTCAGGAGCAGGAAAGTGCATTTTCCTATGAGATGAGTGCATCCTTCAGCGCCTATGGAATCGTTTTTGGAACGAAGATTGGAGGTGGGGCAGGCTATGTCACCAGCAGCGGAAATTCTACTATCAATATGAGCAGTATTTCCAAGTCCGGTGCAGTGACCGGAAAGAAGGTGGACGGTTATGACTTTACATGGCGGTTTGCACACTGGAAGACGAAGTTGGACGATACAGAAATTCCGGTTCTCGGGTATGTGTTAACGAATGTGACGGCGCCACCGACGCCGCCGACGAATATCAGAGCGGATCACATCACATCTACGACAGCGGAGCTCAGCTGGGAATTTGGTGGTAGGAATCCGGAGGAATATCGGATTTACCAAATCTATCCGGACGGCTCCAAGATACAGATTGGTGTGGTGGACGGTACGGAAAATCAGTTTGGTTTGTCAAAGCTGGTTCCAAACACTTCTTATACATATGCGGTTAGTGCTTACAGCGAATTCGGAGAGAATCGGGGCGAATCTGTCATGAGTGAGGAGGTTACCGTGACGACACTTCCGGAGGGGCTTGCCTCTGTAGAGATTACTTCTCCAAAGGATTGTAGCGTGAAGCCGGGGACAGACGCAGTCTTCAAGTCTAATATTGCTGTTGTATCAGATGTATACCAGGCAACAAATTTCCAGTGGCAGAAGAAAGTGACAGGAGGAAGCTGGGAAGATATAAGCGGAGCGAAAAGCAGTACCCTGCGGGTAACCGACGTGAAAACGGAGGATAATGGCAGTCAGTACCGTTGTGTATTCAAGGTGGGCTATGCAGGTTCTGCTTCACTGATACAGTATTATAGTGATGCGGCAACTCTTCACGTGGGTGAAATAGGCGTGGATGCGGAGCTTGCGGTAACAGGGCATGATAATACGGGTGGTGGAACACTTGCAGATCCATACAAGGGTAAATCCGATTATCAGAAGCAGAATGGAACGACAACTACAACCCAGCTGGTAACAGAGGAGGTTGTAATTCCGGCTGATACCGATATGGGCAGACCTGAGCTTACAGTATATCAATATGATGTAACTACGGATGCGGGGGAATTAACAAGGACAGACTATTACGGAGTCGGGCTGGATGAAAAAGGGAAACGAATCTATTATCAGCTGGCAAAAAACGGCGATGAATATACAGTAGGGGAAGAAGTCACAGAGACTGAGACTGTGACATGGAAGGATGATACGAATCAGGCTGTGACAGGACTTCCGGATAACTTAAATGGTGATGAACAGATAAGCAATACCATAGAAGGTTCTTCTAAGATGTATTATCTGATGGCAGAGGTGAAAGGACAGACAAGAGATTTAATCAGCGACGCACCGGATGCAGTAGACACACGCCTTCAATCTGCAACAGATATTACGTATTACTGGAGAAACGGCAGCAAATATTATACCTACGGAGAGAATGGCTCTGTGGGTGCAGAGGTGACTCTGACTGCTGATAAGACAAGTGAATTTTATGATATATATTATATGGACGACAGTATGGTAATACTGGGCCGCGGTGAGACGTGGACAGAGGAGGATACATCGGAATCTACCGAAGAAAACAAAGTCTATATGGAAGAGTCAGATTACCTGTACACGAAGCTGGATAAAAGTGTGGATTCTTACACAGTGACGCTGATGCAGGTGAGCCATGAGAACGTATATATGGCAGGCGAAACCATTTTGACGGATTTTAATTCGGGTGGACTGGTTGCTGTGACAGAGAAGAAAGAAGAAACAATAGAGGTTCCAATCTGGCAGACTGCCAGGGGCACATTCCTGACACTGACGGCGACCGTAAAGGATGCTGCAGATGGTACGGCGGCAAAAGGTGCGGTAGTGGATTTCTATATAACGAATACGGAGACCGGAACGGTGCAAAACCTGACGGGCACAGTCGGAAATGACGGAAAGGCATCTATAAGCTGGTGTGCTTCTACAAGAGCACTTTATAAGATGCAGGGAGTGGTGCGCCAGAGCGGCGGCTATCAGAGGTCAGAGACTACAACGAAGTATTATGATGCGGCGGGGACCTATGCAAAAGAGACTACAGAATACCGTCTGGCGATTCTGAAAAATGGAGAGGATACTGCCGGTACGGTGAGTTACGGAGATATTATCAGTCTCGTACTGCAGGAGAGAACCCTGGATGCTGCTGACACAGAGAAAGAGTGGAAAAATTCTGACAACACGGCATTTGTTTTTACGAAAAGAGCATCGGATGGAAAAGAGACTGTTCTAAAAGATTCGACATGGAAGACCGAGGCTGGAGGAAAATATATTTTTGCTGCGTATCCGAAGCCGGAGACCGCTGACGGAAGCTCGGACATCACAGTAGAGCAGCTTATACCTTCCGATAAGGTAGCGACAGCAACCTTGGAGGTAAAAAAGGTATCCGTGAGTATTTCTCCAGTATGGCAGGTAAATACGATACCGGAAAATGAATCGGAAGTGGAAATTGTGGCAGATTTAGAAAATGAGGAGCTGGAATCAGAGAAATTAAAAGAGATCTTTGATATCAACTGTGAGTATTTTGATTTGCAGGATCGTGATGCGGCTTCCGGACGTTATATGGTAACGCTCAGTTATAAGGACAGCGGGGAGAAGGTAAACACCTTCCGGAACAACTTTTCTGCGACTCTTTTAAGCGATAGCTTTATCAAGAAGCCGGGAAGTGCAAAAATTCGGTTTACCTGTGGAGAGAATGGTACGCTGACCGGACAGTATTCGGACAATAATTATCCGATGGAAAGCGGTGTCAGCAAGACCGCGGGTACGCGGCTTACGTTCCTTGCAAGACCGAAGGACGGTTATGCCGTTGGCACATGGACGATTAACGGAACCAAATATCAGCCGGGACAGGATAACCTTCCGGAGGGTATGGAATTGAACGACAGTGGAACACAGTTGCGAATCGAGCGCTTCAATACCGATAAGCATGTACAGACGGTCGGTGGAGAAAAGAGCCTGCAGATTGATGTGGAGTTCATCAGCGTATCGAAAACGATTACATACAGTGCCGGTGTAAACGGCTCCATCACGGCAGTAAATGCGGCAGGTCATACATTGGAAAGCGGTGCAAGGGTAAACAATGGCTCGTCAGTAACCTTTACGGCGAAGCCGGAGAACGGCTATATCATTGATCACTGGACCGTGAATCAAAAGACCTGGTGCTGGGATGGCACCGATGAGACCTATCGGGAAACAACACTGACATTGAAAGATATTCGTGAGGCGAAGACAGTTGCCGTAGCTTTCAGGAAACAGACAGGGAACTATACGGTATCTGCAGATGTAGGAGCAGAAAATGGCGAAGCGGATGCATCCCTTGGAAGGATTACGACAGTTTATGCCGGAACGGAGAATTCCGTTGATCTTTCGAAGAAGCTTCCGGAGGGAATATCTCTGACCTTTACGGCATTGGTAACCGAGCCAAGTAACAATATGGTAAAGGAGTGGCGCATCAGTACCGACGGCGGAAACACCTATGAAACGATAGCAGGTTCCGGCGGACAGGAGAGCATGACCCTTTACAATATAAGCGAAGATACAAGAGTGCGTGCTATTGTGGCAACTGCCCAGCAATATAGATTGAATTATAAAGTAAGGTTAAATGGTGTGGAGGTCACCGATACAGCCATTGCAGAGCTTACGGCAGAGAGCAATGGACGTAAGATTACAGACGATGAAATGGTATCGGCATATATTCCGGTAAACTTTGTACTGACACTTGGTGAGAACTATTATGTGAAAGCATGGAGTGATGAAGTGTCTGCGGATGCGGATGATCCTACGAAGGCATTTCTTGCATCTCTCACACAGAATATGACGGTAACGGTTGACATTGCAGGAAAGCCGGTTGTGACTTATGAAAAGCCGGAAAATGGAACCATCCGGGTAACGGATGCGGCGGATGCTGCAAAGGTGGTGGCAAGCGGAGACTTTGTTGAACCGGGAACAGACATTTTTATGACCTTTACACCGGATAAGGGCTTTGAGATAGATGAACTCAAGGTAAATGGCGAGGTCGTTGCAGCAATCTATACGGATGCAAACGGAGAGACAACCGATACAAAGTGCTATGAACTTGCAGAGATTACAGCCGATCAGACGATTGAGGTAACTTATAAGGCTATCGCACAACACGCAGTAGACTATTCTGTCATATACACCTCAGCAAAGCCAAACGGAACACTTACGGCATCAGCAGACCGAAAGGGAATGGAGATATATAAAATTGATTCTTTGAATTCCGGCGATTTGGTCTATGGTGGCTCAGTAGTTACCTTTACAGCGAAGCCGGATGAAAATTACCGGGTAAAAGAATGGATAGTCAACGGCGTGGTGCAGAAGCAGTCCGGCGTGACGGTTACAGAGAATACGCTGTCCATTTCCGATGTGCAGGAGGCAACAAATGTCACGGTACAGTTCGTACCGCGTGGAAATAAGATGACCATTCAGGCGGGAGAGAACGGAAAGATTGTAAGTGCAAAGGTTGGAACCATCGAGCAGCTTCCGAACATTGAAAACGGATTTACGCTCGGTGAGTATGCGTCGGTAGTGATTACTGCTGAGGCGGACACCGGATATGAAGTGGAAAAATGGACGGTGAATGATGAGACTGTAAAAGATGGTGACAATATATATACAGGCACCACATACACCTATGATGGCAATGCGGGCAGCACAGGTGCGGATGTCAAGGTATTCTTCCATCAGATAGAATATTCTGTCACATGGAGCGGCCAGGGCGGAGCAGTAAAGGCAAACGACTATGACGGCAATGGTGCACAGATTCGTGGCGGAACAGAGGTAACCTTTACGGCAAAGCCGGATGCAGGTATGATTCTGGATTATTGGACAGTGAATGGAAGTAAGGTGACAGAGGAAAGTGGTACGATTTTGGATGATACATTTGTCTGGACTGTTCCGAATGGGAAAGCCTCAAGTCCGGAGATAAGCACCTTCAAGATTCAGGCGATATTTACAGAAGCACCTTATCAGGTGACATATGAGCAGCCGGAGGAACACGGAACACTGTCTGCAAAGGCAGGAGCTGTGTCTCTTCCAAGCGGTAGCGAAGTGAAGGGTAATACGGTGGTAACCTTTACGGTGGCGCCGGAGGACGGCTGGATGGTTGGAAGCTGGATTGTAAACGGAGAGACCATCGACAGTCAGGAAAATACACACAAAGTGACGATTACGAGTGAAACGAAGGTTTCTGTCACGATGATTCCGGATACGTACACGGTAACGGTGAAAAAGACCGGAAAGGGAGCCGTGACCATGGATGGAAAATCGGAGGAAAGCTATCAGGTTCCTTACGGTGGCAATTTGACATTTACAGCAGCGGCAGAGGATTATTGGACCGTGAAGGAATGGAAGGTTAATGATGTAGTAGTAACCGAAGGCGTCAGCAAGGACCGTATGGAGTTTAACGCAACAGATATTCGGACAGATATGACCGTTGAGGCAGTCTTTGCGGCTGCACTGCAGTTTGAACTGTCCTATGCGGTGGAAGGAAATACGGGCGGCAGTCTTTCAGCGACCGCGGATGGAGAAGCTGTGATTTTAGAGAGCGGTCAGACGACGACAGTTACCGGCGGCAGCAGACTTGTATTTACCGCAGAGCCGCAGAATAACCAGATGGTAAAAGCATGGACAGTCAACGGCGAAACGGTTGCAGATAATTGCTCGAATGTTCTGGTAATTGACGAAATGACCGAGAATACAACAGTATATGTGTCCTATACGGCATACAAAGGGTATGCAATCCCGGTGGATGGCGCAGGCTATCAGATTACAGATGTTGAGCGTACACCATCAGATACGACCCCTGAGAACGAAATCCGGGAAGATGGAACATTGACATTCCGGGTGGCACTGGATGAGGAGAATGGTTATAATGCCATGAGCAGTCTTACGGTCAACGGTTACGACTGTATCGCAGGCAGACTGGCAGATGAGTCAGCAGGCGGACCGCAGGGATGCGAGGAGTTGACTGTAACAAAGAATAAGGATAACAGCTATACGATTACGGTTCGCAAGGTCACCGGAGAGATTGCGGTGAATGTGGAAGCGCATGAGCTTGAAAAAGTGGAAGCGAAGAAAGCGACCTGTATAGAAGAGGGAAATATTGAATACTGGCAGTGCCGGAAAGAAGATTGTAAAGAGCTGTTTCAGGATGCGGAAGGAAGAAAACCGCTGACAGAAGGAGACGTCATCCTGGAAAAGGATATGCAAAACGGGCACAGCTATGGAGACCCGGTATTTACATGGGAAGGAACCGGTTCGGCGACAGCGGCATTCACGTGTGAGAATGGCTGTGGAGATGTGAAGAAGATTTCATGTTCTGTGGATAAGAAGCAGAAGGGTGATGAAATCACATACACAGCGACAGCCAAATTCGATGGAAAGGTCTGGACTGATACGAAGAAAGAGACAATTCCGCACAGCTACGCTAATCCGGTATTTACATGGAAAGGAACTAAATCGGCAACAGCGACGTTCACGTGCAAGAATGGCTGCGGAAATGTGAAGAAGCTTTCATGCAGCGTGACTTCAAAAACCGGAAAGGATACGATTACCTATACGGCGAAGGTTCAATTTAACGGAAAGACGTATACGAATGTAAAGACGCAGGATCTTCCGATGAAAAACGTGGATTTCCGTCTTAAAGGCAGAACCGGTACAAAGAAGATCATATTGACATGGAGCCGGGTGCCGGGTGCTTCAGGGTATGAGATCTACCGTGGAAAATGCAGTGGAAAATGCGTTAAGGTTAAGACCGTTAAATCAAATACAGTACAGAAATGGACTGATACGAAGAAGAAAGCGAACACAGATTATAAGTATTACGTGCTTGCATACAAACTGGTGGATGGAAAGAAGCAATACTGCAATCGGTCGAACACAATTCATCTGGCAGTACCGACAAAAAACACGAATGTGAAAGCTGTCAGGACGACATCAAAACTGTCACTGAAAAAGGGAAAGCAGAAGAAGCTGTCCGTGAAGCTGGTATATGAAAACAAGCGGAAGAAGCTTTCTTATCACATGGAGGGAGTGACCTTTAAGACTACGAATAAAAAGATTGCGACGGTTACCAAAAACGGTGTAATCAAAGCAAAAGGAAAGGGAACCTGTTACGTTTATGTTACGGCATATAGTGGTGCATACGTAAAAGTAAAAGTAACAGTCAGATAAGAAAAGACCGGGAGGGGAGATGATTTTCCCTTCCCGGTTTTTTGCTTTCCTGATGAAAGAGTGGAATTGCAAATAGAATTTCCATGTGTTATGATTCGGGCATAGGAGAAAACAAAGATATCACTAGAATATAGAAAATTAACCAAGCAAGATTTAGACACCTTTATTGATATGAGAATCAATCAGTTACGGGAAGAAGGTGCAAAAGAATTATTATCAAGAGTTGTTAATGAAGCAAGAGAATATGGTTGTGGTACGGTACAGATTACAGCTTCTGATATGGCTCAGTTAGCTTGGCAGCAGAGGGAAAAAGGGGAGAACATATGAAAAAATTATTTATGAGTAGAGTAATAGGAGTTGTGTCGCTGTTTATGATATTGCTTCTTGTGTTACAGGGCATGATGCAATTATCTTCAAGCAGGAAACATTTTTACCAGTCTGCGGATATTTCGATTAATCAGATAAAAGAAATTCTGATAAGAAATGATGAGGGAGAAAGCAATCTAAGGGATTCCTTAAAGGATGATTATATCATTCGGGCGCAGGCGTGTTCCTATATCATTGAAAACAGCAATATTTCCGAGCAGAACGTACAGGAACTGAAAAAGATTGCAGAGCTGTTGGAGGTGGATGAGATTCACCTTTTTGATACGGACGGTTCCATTTATGCAGGTACAAACCCTGAATACTATGGTTACAATTTTGATTCGGGCGAACAGATGAGCTTTTTTAAGCCAATGCTTACGGATTATAATCTTTCTCTCTGTCAGGATGTCACACCGAATACGGCAGAGGGAAAGCAGATGATGTATGCACTTGTGTGGCGAGAGGACAGGAAAGGTCTTGTTCAGATAGGACTTACGCCTACCAGGCTGTTGGAGCAGATAGAAAGAAATAAGATTTCTAACATTCTGTTAGAAATTCCGACTAATAATAATATTTATTTCGTTGCGGATCATTCAACCGGAGAAATTGTTGAATGTACACAGGGCAGATATCAGGGGAAAAATTTGCAAAAAATAGGTATTGAACGTTCCGCTTTATCTGAAATTAAGGCTTCCCATTTTCAAACGGATATAGAAGGAGTTACTTATCTGGCGTCTTTCAAAATCTGTGGAAATTATGAGATTGGTGTTTGTCAGACAAGAAAAGATGTATACAGTGGAACTTATCTTGGCTCTCTGATTGTGTTCGTTTATCTGCTGTTTGCATCAACGGTAATTGTTATCATTTTGAACTTCATGTCACGGAAGGAACGGGTAAGGGAAAAGGAACATCAGGAACAGATGAAAAAGGCATTGGAACAGGCAAATGCTGCAAATGAAGCAAAATCAGTATTTCTTGCAAATATGTCCCATGATATCCGAACACCGATGAATGCGATTATCGGCTTTACAGATTTATTGGAAAAGCATGTCAACAATGCCCCGAAACGGGATGATTATATTGCGAAGATAAAAGCATCGGGCGAGTATCTTCTGGAACTTATAAATAATATATTGGAAATGGCCCGCATTGAAAGCGGAGAGATGATTGTTGATGAGTCAATCTGGAGCGTGGAACAATTTAATAACACACTAACGTCTGTTTTCAGAGAAGAAATTGACCGGAAAAACTTGAAGTTTAACCGAGAAATCAATGTGGAACATTCCTATGTCTGGTGTGATTCTACAAAGGTTCAGGAAGTATTTTTTAATCTCATAAGCAATGCGGTAAAATATACGCCGGAGGGCGGAACCATTACAATGAGGTTGCAGGAAATGCCTTCCGATAAAGAGGGATGTGCTACATACAAAACAGAGATTGAGGATACCGGTATTGGTATATCGGAAGAGTTCCTGCCTTATATTTTTGATGAGTTTACAAGAGAAAGAAATACCACACAAAGTAAAATCGGCGGAACAGGGCTTGGAATGCCGATAGCCAAAAAGCTTGTGGATATTATGGGCGGCTCTATTACCGTGGAGAGTAAGGTCGGCAAAGGTACCCGGTTTACGGTAATGCTCTCGTTCAGGATTGCAGATAAGGAAGGTATGGAGAGAGCTTATGAATCGGCGGCGGAATTTGCCATCAATGAGTTTACGGGAAAAAGGCTTCTTCTTGCAGAAGATAATGAACTCAATGCGGAGATTGCAACGGAAATTCTGGAGGAAGTTGGATTTGAAGTGGAACATGCAAAAGACGGTGTCATTTGTGTTGATATGCTTCAGAAAGCGGAGCCGGGATATTATGATTTGATTTTAATGGACATTCAGATGCCAAATATGAATGGATATCAGGCTACGGAGAGAATCCGTGAACTTTCGGGGGTCCAGAGGGATATTCCGATTATCGCCATGACTGCAAACGCATTTGAAGAAGATAAACAGCATGCATT
Source organism: Lachnospiraceae bacterium (assembly GCA_017626095.1). Taxonomy (GTDB): domain Bacteria; phylum Bacillota; class Clostridia; order Lachnospirales; family Lachnospiraceae; genus UBA2882. Next base: position 37,508 of record JAGAJL010000011.1, on the reverse strand, counting down.
TGCAGTCGGGATGAACGGACATATTGCGAAACCAATCGATGTGACAAAGCTGATGGAGGAGTTAACGGAATTTTTAAAGAAAGAATAATTGGAAGGACGTTGCGGCAACAAAAATGAAAATAACAGTATTAATGGAAGATACAAATGGGATGTCAAATGTAAAAGCAGAGCATGGACTTAGTTTTTATATAGAGACGAAGAGTCACAATTTGCTTGTAGATACAGGAGCATCTGATTTAACATGGGAAAATGCAAAAAAGTTGGATGTAGATATCGCAAAGGTCGATACGGTAATCATTAGCCATGGACATTACGACCATACAGGAGGGTTGATGGAATTTGCCAACCGGAATCCGATTGCAAATATTTATATGCAGCAATCTGCGGGAGGAGAATATTTCCATGGAAACAAATATATTGGGATTGATAAACATGTAATGGATTTGCCACGGTTACACCTTATTGAGGGCGATTATAAGATAGATGATGAATTACATTTATTTTCAGGAGTAACAGGCAGACTCCTTTGGCCGAAAAGTAACCTTGTTCTTTTGGAGAAGGTTGACGGTAAATTCGTTCAGGATTATTTTTTACATGAGCAGTATCTTGTGATTTGTCATGAGGAAGAGAAAATACTTATTTCCGGCTGTGCCCATAATGGCATTTTAAACATATTAAACAGATTTGAGAGCATTTATCATGGCTATCCAGATGTTGTAATAAGTGGTTTCCATATGATGAAGAGGACAGACTATACAGAAGATGAAATCAATAATATGAAGGAAACGGCGTATGAGCTTATAAAGCTTCCTACAGTATTTTATACAGGTCATTGTACAGGGCAGACGGCTTTTGATATTATGAAGCATATCATGGGCGAGCAGCTTCAGCAAATCCATTCAGGAGATTTGATATTTTAACAAAGAGGAATACAAAATAGTATAAGGAGAGTTATTTATATGAGAATTGAACATGTAGCCATGTATGTAAAGAATTTAGAAAAAGCAAGGGAATTTTTTGAACATTATTTTGGGGCAGTATCCAATCATAGGTACCATAACAAAATGACAGGTTTTCAGTCATATTTCTTAACCTTTGAGGATGGTGCAAGATTAGAGATTATGAATAAGCCCAATATGGACGATGGCGAAAAATTACTTCAAAGAACGGGTTTTATACATATTGCATTTAGTGTAGGCAGTAAAGAAAAAGTTGATTTAATAACGGCCGGATTAAAGCAGGATGGATATGAAGTCATCAGTGGACCTCGAATAACAGGTGATGGATATTATGAGAGCCTTATTATGGCTATTGAGGGAAATCTGATTGAAATTACGATATAGAATTCCTTGATGCTTTTGGTGCCGGAGGTAAAATTGTCGGATTCAGCGGGATGTCATTCATGAAAAAATTATTTGAACATGTATGATAAAAACATGACATACAGTTGACATGTTTTTTATAGTATCATATGAATATGAATACTTCATGAAGCGTGAGTGGATTTTCATATGAAGCTGCAAGCGAAAGGAGCAGTCATGAAAATAGACAGACAAATGGGAATTTTGTCCATATTGCTGCAAAAGGATATGGTTACGGTACCTTATCTTGCAGAGCAGTTTGAGGTTTCCAAACGAACCATTAGCAGGGATATTGAAGATTTGTGCAAAGCAGGAATCCCGATTGTTACGAAACAGGGAATAAATGGCGGCATTTCCATTATGGAACCGTACAAAATGGATAGAACACTCTTTACAAATTCGGAAATGCAGGATATTCTTGCAGGACTTCGCAGCTTGGATAGTGTTAACGGGACCAATCGTTATGGGCGGTTAATGGAGAAGCTGTCGGCGGGCTCTTCTGAATTTATGGTGGGAAACCAGTTTATATTAATTGATTTATCCTCATGGTACAAAGCTTCCCTTGCTCCTAAAATTGAGCTGATACGCACATCAATTGAACAGCATCGGGAGCTTAAATTTATTTACTATTCTCCCAAAGGGGAGTCCGTTCGCTGTATAGAGCCGTACTATCTGATATTCCGCTGGTCGAGCTGGTATGTATGGGGCTGGTGTAAAGCGAGAGAGGACTTTCGTCTGTTTAAGCTGAATCGTATGGAAGAGTTACAATTATTGACGCAGGCTTTTGTGCGGCGGCAGGTGCCGATGCCGGATTTGAGCAATGAATGCATATTTCCCGGTGGGATAAAGGTAAAAGCTCTTTTTGATTCAGAATGTAAATGGCGGTTAATTGAAGAATTTGGCAGTGGAAGCTTTAGGGAGCAGGAAGACGGAAGGCTTTTATTTCAGGCAGACTATACGGACAGGGAAAATTTGATTACATGGCTGATGTCCTTTCGAGATAAGGTGGAGCTGATAGAGCCACAAGAAATTCGGGCAGAAATAAGAGCCGGTATAGAAGGTATGAGGAGAAAATATGCGGAATAAATCAATTTGAAACATTATTTTAGAAGAAATTGATTGGCTTGAATACCGATAATAGAAATGCGCAGGGAGAATGGTATCTATGAAATATGTGTGGATTGACAATTATTTAATGAGTAAAGCAGGTGTTACGAAAGACCTTCAGAAGGATTGGAATTGGATTCGCTATCAGATTGGCGGCAAAATGTTTGTGGCGGTCTGTCTGGGAGAAGATAATGAGCCGTACTATATTACATTGAAGTTGGAGCCGACGGAAGGAGATTTCTTAAGGCAACAGTATGAGGACATTATTCCCGGTTATTATATGAACAAAATGCATTGGAATTCGGTGAAGGCTGACGGTAATGTGCCTGATGATTTGTTAAAGGATTTGCTGGACAAGTCCTATGCGCTGGTACTTGGAGGCTTCAGTAAGAAAAAACAGCAGGAGCTTTTGGCACAGTCTGCTTCTTCAAATACGGTAAGCTGCTGTGGTACGGAATGTACAAAGTGTGGATGCTACGGAAATATATGTAAGGGCTGTAATGAGAGCTTGGGTAAGGTGTTTCATGCGCCGGAAGGACAGGCATGTCCAATCTATGAATGTTCTGTCAACCGGAATCAATATAAAAATTGTAGAGCTTGCAGCCATATTCCCTGCGATATTTGGAAAAAGACAAAGGATCCGTCTTTTTCAGAGGAGGAATTTGAACAGAATATCAGGGAACGTGTAGCTAGATTACTAAAAGGGCAAAAATGAGATAGCGTTTGATTAGAAAAATTGGTTTCAATAGATGAAACAGAAATGGAGACGCAGGGTTATATGGAACTGATAAAATTAACACATGATAATCTTGAAGCCGAACATATTTGCTGTGCAATTGCAAATAACAAGGATATACAGGTGATGTCTAAAAAAATGTGGTTGAAGGAGCGGTTCGACGAAGGACTGGTATTTTTAAAAGGGAATGTCAGGGGAAAATGCTTTATTGAGTATATCCCGGCTGAATATGCATGGATACCGATGGAAGCAAGAGATTATATGTATATTGATTGCTTATGGGTAGCAGGAAAATATAAGGGGCAGGGTTTTTCTAACCTGTTGCTGGAAGCATGTATAAGCGATAGCAGAGCGAAGGGGAAAAAGGGACTTGTTATCTTATCTTCAAAGAAGAAACGGGGATTTTTATCAGAACAAAAATACTTGCAGTACAAAGGCTTTGAAACGATTGATACGGCAGGACCATATTTTGAACTGATGGCTCTGCCATTTGATAAGGATATTGAAAAACCGCATTTTAAGTCCTGCGTAAAACAAGTAAGTCCGGCGGATGTACGTCAGGGCTTTACCTTATATTATACAAGCCAATGCCCTTTTACAGCGAAGTATGTTCCGATTCTTGAAAATATGGCAAAAAATAAAAATATTGATTTCCAATCAATTCACATAACGACAAGAGAACAGGCACAAAAAGCGCCTACACCATTTACAACATTCAGTCTGTTTTATAATGGAGAATTTGTAACGCATGAAATACTGTCAGAAAAGAAATTTGAAAAAGTGCTGGCAGACAGGGGACTATAATTTTTTAAAGGGGAAAAGAAAAAATGGCATTTGATTATAAAAAAGAGTATAAGGAATTTTATCTGCCAAAAAACAAACCGGGCATTGTGGAAGTACCGCCAATGAATTATATTGCGGTTCGTGGCAAGGGCAATCCCAATGTAGAGGGGAGTGAGTACAAGAACTCCATCGGATTGCTTTATGGAATTGCATTTACCATTAAAATGAGCAAAAAAGGGAATCATCAGATAGAAGGATATTTCGATTATGTTGTTCCACCGCTGGAGGGATTTTGGTGGCAGGAGGCGCAGACAGTGAATCAGGAACTGACTTCGGGCAAACAGAGAATAACACAGGGGATTGATTATAGCCGCAAAGAGGATTTTCAGTTTCTTTCTGTTATCAGACTACCGGATTTTGTGACGAAAGAGGAGTTTGATTGGGCGATAGAGGAAGCAACAAGGAAAAAGCAGCAGGACTTTTCCAAGGTGGAATTTCTGACATACGAGGAAGGCTTATGCGTTCAGTGCATGCATATTGGACCTTATGATGATGAGCCGGCAACCATTGAAAGAATGCATGAATTCATGACTGCGCAGGGGTACGAATTGGATATTACTGGTACAAGGCTTCATCACGAGATTTATTTGAGTGATGCCAGAAGGGTAGCTCCTGAAAAATTGAAGACGGTAATAAGACATCCGATAAAAAATAGATTTATCTAGTTATGGAAGGGAGAAGACGGCACTATGAAGAAAGCATTAGTTACCGGAGAAACTGTATTTGTAAGCAGATATGTTGCTGAATATTATGTGAAACATGGCTATGAAGTATATGTTTTGAATCGGAATACCAGAAGGCAGTCAGAAGGAGTCAGACTGATAGAAGGGGACCGTCAGCATCAGGGATTGGGTAACGGATTGCTATTCGATTGTCGCAAAAAAACCGGAATTTGTTTCTGTTTCCGGTGAGATAGAACAAAGAAATTATTTCAGCTTTTATGATTATGAATATTATCTGGATGTGACAAAGCAATATGAGCTGATGAATCAGACCATGCTGCTTTTGGAAGGCTTGAAGGAAGTGTTTTATTTTAGAGCGGAGCGGACAAATGGTGTCTGCTCCGTTTTGTCGTATGATAAAAATTGACTTATCTAAGGCTGATGCGTAAAATGATATTGTTACATGTAAAATAATGCAGTTATAGTGCAAGCCGATATTGTTATAATATCGATATAGAGCATTACGATAAGGAGACAGAATATGGCGAGCGGTAAAATGAAAAAGGTATGGCAGCTATTCCTTACCTTTTTGAAAATCGGTGCATTTACCTTCGGCGGCGGTTATGCAATGATTCCGCTGATTCAAAAGGAAATTGTTGAGAAAAGAAAATGGATTAGTGATGCTGACATACTGGAAATCGTAGCCATTGCGGAATCAACACCGGGACCGATTGCAATCAATGCAGCTACATTTGTAGGATTTCGTATTTGTGGCTTTTGGGGAGCGTTGTTTGCAACGCTTGGCGTAGTTTTCCCTTCTTTTTTTATTATCCTTGTCGTATCCTTTGTTCTGAAAGAGTTTCAAAGCATTCAGGCTGTTCGGTATGCATTTCATGGTATCAGAGCCGGTGTACTTGCGCTGATTCTGAAGGCACTCTGGTCCATGTACCGGCAGTGTCCGAAAAATACCACTGCCTATATTATTATGGCATCTGCATTTGTACTGACTGCATTTTTGAATGTGGATGTGCTGATAGTCATTATCGGATGTGCGGTATTTGGTCTGATCTCCTCCGCAGTGATTTCAAGGAGGGAAAGACAATGATTTATCTGGAATTGTTATGGACATTTTTCAAAATCGGAGCTTTTACCTTTGGTGGTGGTTATGCGATGCTTCCGCTGATACAGGAGGAAGTTATTGCTCATGACTGGCTGGATATCAAGTCACTGGTTGATTTTATTGCTGTCAGCGAAAGTACACCGGGACCATTTGCAGTCAATATAGCAACCTATGTGGGAGCAGAGGTTGGCGGCATATTAGGAGCGTTTTGTGCAACATTTGGTGTTGTGCTGCCGTCCTTCATCATCATTCTCATCGTTGCAAAATGCTTTGCAAAATTTAGCAACAGCAAAATGGTAAAAGGGTGTATGGCAGGACTGAAGCCTGCGGTTGTCGGACTGATTGGCGCTGCCATGATTTCCATTGGCGGTACAGTATTTGCACCAGCCGGTATCCATACCGCTATTTTGTCCGATGTCTCTTTTTATGCAGCGTTGGTTATATTTCTTTTCTCCGTTTTTTTAGTATTTCGAAAAGTACATCCGATACTGATTATCTGCATATCGGCTGTGCTTGGAATTTTATTTGGTTATATGATTGATTATTTGATATGATTATTGTGATGTTTGTGTTGGGACATTAAGTATTAAATTTATTAATAATTTTGGGAGGATGACATATGTTAGCAGAAGGAATCAAAGCACCTGAATTTTCATTGCAGGACCAAAATGGAGTTTGGCATACGTTAAGTGAATATGCAGGGAAGAAGGTTATTTTATATTTTTATCCAAAGGACAATACACCGGGATGTACAAAGCAGGCATGTGGGTTTCGTGATTTGTATCCGCAGTTTACGGAGAAAAATGCAGTAGTCCTTGGCATAAGCAAGGACTCGGTGGCATCCCATAAAAAGTTTGAGGAAAAGTATCAGTTGGGATTTACGTTATTGTCTGATACGGAGCTGGATGCAATTCGGGCCTATGATGTATGGCAGGAAAAGAAAAATTATGGAAAGGTCTCCATGGGGGTGGTAAGAACCACATATCTGATTGACGAAAATGGGATGATTGAAAAAGTATTTGGAAAGGTAAAGGCAGCAGAAAATCCATCACAAATGCTTGGGGAACTGATGTGAGAAACATAAAGTCAAATTATAGTTGACAAGAAAAAGGTGCATGATAAGTAGTTATGATATATAATATCATTATATATTGAAATGAAAACCTGAATTTGAAATGGGGGTTTTTATTATTGTTTTGAGGTCTCTGATTGTCCGATAAAGGATGTGTGGAATATGGAGGTAAAAGAAAATGGCATATGAGAAGCTTTTGAATGAAATATATGCGGCATTGTCATTAAAATATTTATGGCCGGAATATCAGCCATGCTTTATCAAAAGTGAGTCCCCCGATTGGATTAATCATAGAATGGATTTAGGCTTGGAGGTCAGTCAGGCACTTCTGCCGGAGGACGGACAGGAGGAGAGCTTTATTGAGCAGTATCTGGGATGCCTGAAGGAGGAGCTTCCTGTACAGGCTTTTGCGAGATACGGAGAGCGGCTGCATTTTTATAACGGGCGGTTCTGGGCGGTATTGCCGGACAGTCGTGTAGAGCAGGATTATATCTCCAAAGCAAAATACAGATTTGACCGAAAATTAGAAAAGCTGAATAGTAATTATCAGCATAAAAAGTATAATGGACTGTATCTGTTTCTTCATCCGACAGAAGGAAATGACATTGATGCAGGTCAGTTATTTGAATATATGCGGTATCGGCAGCAGGAGCAAAAGTATCGGTTTGACTGGGTATTTTTAAATTGTGTAAAGACGATATATGTATGTGATTATATTAAAAACACAATAGAGCCCATTATTCTTCCGCGGAATGCCGAGAATTTTCTGAATGCAGAGGCAGAATACATCCGATATTGCGGAGCGTGGGAAAATGGTACTTCACTTGATGATGTGGCTGTAAAATATGCCGTTGAGAAATAAATTGCAGCAGAAAAGGGAACTGTTATGGAAATAAGACATATCAAAAAAGAGGATAACCGATTTGCAATTAGCCGTATTTATGAGGAAAGTTGGAAATTTGCATATCAGGATATCATTCCCGAAAGCTGGCTCAATCATATTTCGGAAGGACGTTGGATTTCAAACTTAGACCAAGAGGACATGAACCACCTTGTTATGATTGAAAACGGTAAATTTATTGGTACTTCAGCATATGGAAAATCCAGATTTGCTGATTTTGACGGCTTTGGTGAAATCATTTCCATTTATTTTTTACCGGAGTATATGGGGAAAGGATATGGAAAGCTGCTGATAAATGAGGTAATTGACGAGCTGGCAAAGCAGGGATATCGTAATATATTTTTATGGGTTTTGGAAGAAAATCACAGAGCAAGGCGGTTTTATGAAAAGGTCGGCTTTGTGCAGGATGAGCATATTCTGGAGGACAATATTGGCGGAAAACAGCTTCGGGAAATTGCTTATCTATATTCAGTTGAGAAAAGGAGCGTATCATGAGTAATATAAAAAAGATAGCAGTATTGACAAGTGGTGGAGATGCACCGGGTATGAATTCGGCAATCAGGGCAGTAGTTTTTAGTGCGTTTAATGCAGGGATTGAAGTGGTAGGTATTCTTCGTGGATATGAAGGCTTGATTGACTGGGAGACAAAAAATCTTGACTTGGAAGATGTGCGGAATATTAATAATCAAGGCGGAACGGTTCTCTATACCAGCAGAAGCGAACGTTTTTTACAGCCTGCGTACAGAAAACAGGCAGCAGATAATTTGAGAGAAAATCATATTGATGCAGTCGTAGCCATCGGTGGTGACGGTACCTTGAGAGGTGCAATTGCATTTCGGGAAGAGGGAATCAATATGATTTGTATTCCGGGAACAATAGATAGAGACGTGTCTTGTACAGAGTATACGTTGGGCTTTGATACTGCGGCAAATACGGCGATGGAAGCGATAGACAGAATACGGGATTCCTCCGTTTCTCATGGCAGATGCAGCGTTGTTGAAGTTATGGGAAGAAAGCGCGGTTATATTGCATTGTGGGCAGGCATGGCTACCTCGGCAGATGCGATTGTTCTTCCTGAGAAGTGGGATGGTAATTTTGACAGTATAACGGATGCAATTAAAAGACGTCATGCGGATGGCAGAAACAGCTATCTTGTTGTTGTGGCAGAAGGTGTAATTGATGCTCCTGAACTGGCAGAGATGATTCGTGATAAAACAGGAATTGAATCAAGGGTATCCGTTTTGGGTTACATTCAAAGAGGCGGACAGCCTACGGCGAAGGATAGAATGTATGGCTCATTGATGGGTGCCTATGCTATCGAGATATTGCTTCATGGTGGAAAGAACCGTATCGTAGCAATCAAAAATGATATTTTGATAGATTTTGATATTACAGAGGCAATAACAATGGAAAATAATACGTTGGATTCGTTCCAGTATGAGCTTAGTTTGACGTTGTCGGAGTAAGAGTTGAGGTAAAAAATCCAAATGGAATATAGATGATACTACGCCATCGCTTGCAATCTCGTTATATAAAGACTATCGGGGATTTGGGATTGGAACAGAGCTTATGAAAAGTATGTTGGATTCGAAATCTGTGACGAGAATGAGGAAGAATATATCATGGTGTATTATATATAATGGAATTGCCAACATATTGATTTATATATTGGAGGAATGAAATAGTGGAATGGAAGAGATTGTTAGAAATACTGGATGGACACAAGGTTTTTATTCAGACTCATAATTTTCCGGACCCGGATGCGATTGCAAGTGCGTTTGGAATGCAGAAGTTTCTGAAATATCATGGGATAGAATCAGCCATTTGTTATAACGGAAATGTGGACAAGATTAGCATAGTAAAGATGTTGGATAATTTTCATATAGAGATGCATCCTTATAACGAGCTGGAGATTAAGGAAACGGATTATGTGCTTTTAGTAGACGGACAGAAATATAATGCTAATCTGACGGATATACCGGGAGATGAAGTGGCATGTATTGACCATCATCCGATAGTAAAAGAATGTGATTATTTGTATCAGGATATTCGGATGGTTGGGGCTTGCGCATCGTTGGTAGCGGAATATTTTTGTGAAAGTAAAACGCCGATTGATGAAAATACGGCATCTGCCTTAATGTATGGAATACGCATGGATACCGATTCCTTTGGAAGAGGGGTGACACGTCTGGATATTCAGATGTTTGAATATTTATTTTCTTATGCAAAGGTTTCTTTAGTGGACAGAATGGTAAATGATAATATCGAATTGGCAGATTTAAGAGCCTATGGAGCAGCGATTGAAAATATCCAGATATATGAGAAAACCGGAATTGCCTATATTCCATTTGATTGTCAGGATGCTTTGGTTGCCATGATTTCTGATTTTATTTTGAAACTGGATGCAGTTACGGTTTCCGTGGTATATGCGGAAAAGGACGGCGGATTGAAATTCTCAGTCCGCAGTGAAGAGGAAAATGTGCATGCAGGAAATCTGGTAAGCTGTGCGTTGGCAGGAATTGGACAGGGGGGCGGGCATTTTGATATGGCCGGAGGTTTTGTCCCAAAAGAATCAAGAATAAAAGAAAAAGATGTAGAAAATAAAGTTATTTATCAGCGGTTTATGGGGGCATTAGAAACGATAACCACATAGATAGAATCATTAAAAAAACACTTACTTTTGATATAAAGGCAGAATTTATTTACAAAAGTAAGTGTTTTTTCAGTAAATGGTATTCATGATAAAAGCCGATGATGTTAAGTCATCATTATGTCGTTATTTTATATTCTGTTTGGATTTATTATCCTCTCCGCCGGGACCATCCTTCCGTGGACGGCTTGACTCAGGCAAAGGTTCTATAATCCATGAATCCTGTGGGAGGTCTATCTCCGGAATGTTATCGTCATCATAAGAATTTTTGGTATTGTTTTTTAAATTTTTTTCTTTAAACATTTTATAGAAACCTCGTATCAATTAGTAGTAGTATTTATAGTCCCTCTCCAAGGACTGATTGAAAGGTATAGTAGAAAAAGCACGTTGCTCAGTAAAATTGTTAACCTGATATAGACGGAAGGTTTCCAAGATTGTTGCTTTCCGTACCGTCAGGAATGGATTTTAAATATTCCGTATCTTTTCTGTGGGCGATACCGACGTTTTTTATTTCTCCCTCTTTTGCGAGAGCAACGCCTTCTTCTTTCGTTACGGTCTTACCATCTGATAATTGATATCCGGTTACACGCCCACTGCTTTTTACAAGACCGACAATTTCTTTAGCATTACTTTTAGGTTTGGGAATATCATCCAGTGTGTTCTTTGCAAGTGCTTCGCCCAGTGTGTCTTTATCAAAGTCTTTCATCCTTTAATTCTCCTATTTAATTTTTATATTTTTATACAAATAGTTTGTGTCGGAGAAAAAAATATATACATTTGCAGAGTTGTTTCTATACATTGTTTTGCTGACCATGTACTTTGAAAAAAATGTTTGGTGAAAAACACTTGACATATTTCCGAAAAGAAAATATGTTCATAACATGAAAACATATTATTAAAATAGTAATAAATAAGACGGAGGTCGTAATTATGAAGAAGACATTAATCGTTATTGATATGCAAAATGATTTTATAAATGGTGCATTAGGAACAAAGGAGGCTGAAGCGATAGTAGAAAACGTAAAAAAGAAAATTGCAAAATATCAGGCAGCAGGGGATCAAATTATTTATACAAGAGATACGCATCAGAGCAATTACTTAGAGACCAATGAAGGAAAGCATTTGCCGGTGGAACATTGTATTTTGGGTACAGAAGGCTGGAAGATTGCAGATGGATTAGAAACTCCGAATGCCACATATATTAACAAACCGAGCTTTGGCTATATGAATTGGAAGGAGTTTGATTTAGAAGAGGTTGAAATTGTCGGTCTTTGTACAGATATTTGTGTTGTGTCAAATGCATTGATTATCAAAGCAACATATCCGGAAATTAAAGTCAGTGTAGACGCAAGCTGCTGTGCAGGTGTAACGCCGGAGAGCCATCAGGCAGCACTTACGACGATGAAAATGTGTCAGGTAGAGGTTTTGGGGGAATAATATAAATTGCTTACAAGGATTGAAAAAGGGAGATGTTTATATGAATCATTTTAATGCAGTAGAGGTCAAGGATAAATGTGTAGAATGGATTAGGAATTTTTTTCAAGAGAACGGCTCGGATTGCAATGCCATTGTGGGAATATCCGGTGGTAAGGATTCGTCAGTGGTAGCTGCCTTGTGTGTGGAAGCATTAGGCAGAGACAGGGTAATTGGTGTGCTGATGCCATGTGGTGAGCAGGCAGACATTGACATGGCACGAAAATTAGTTGATGTGCTGAATATACGAAGTGTAGAGATAAATATCGGAGATGCGGTAAATGGCGTGTTAAATGCAATGCCAACTGAAATTACTGTAACTGAACAGACGAAGACCAATCTTCCTCCGCGTATCCGTATGGCTACACTATATGCCGTAAGCCAGAGTATGAATGGCAGGGTAGCGAATACCTGTAATTTGTCGGAAGACTGGGTAGGATATTCTACAAGATATGGAGATAGTGCCGGTGATTTCAGTCCTCTTTCAAGATTGACAGTTACAGAAGTAAAAGCGATAGGAAGAGTATTAAAGCTTCCTGATGAGTTAGTTGACAAAGTACCGATTGATGGACTTTGTGGCAAGACAGACGAGGAAAATCTTGGATTTACTTATGAGATGCTTGATAAATATATTCGTGAGGGTGTCTTGCCGGAACCGGATATTAAAGAGAAAATTGATAGTATGCATAAAAAGAATCTGTTTAAACTGGAGTTAATGCCGTGCTTTGAGATTTAGGAGGGGCTGATGATTCGAACAATTTTAGGTGATATTACAAAGATTGATTACGTGGATGCGATTGTGAATGCGGCAAATTCCAGTCTGCTTGGCGGTGGCGGTGTAGATGGTGCAATTCATCGTGCCGCCGGACCGGAATTATTAGCTGAATGCCGCTTATTACACGGATGTAAAACAGGAGAAGCTAAAATAACAAAGGGGTATAAACTGCCATGTAAATATGTTATTCATACAGTGGGACCCGTATGGAATAACGGGAAATATAATGAAGAAAAAAAGCTGGAGAACTGCTATTGGAATTCTCTTTGTGTAGCAAAAGAGAATCATGTCAGAACAATCGCATTTCCGTCTGTTTCAACAGGAATCTATCATTTTCCGGTTGATAAGGCAGCAGTTATTGCGGTAGATACGGTAACACGATTTTTGAAGGAATATCCAAATGTAATTGATTGTGTTACATGGGTGTTGTTTGATGAAAATACAAAGCGTATATATGATGAAGTAATTGGGCGTAGGTTCAATAGAACAGATGCCTGACACATTAGCAGGTGGTAATTGAGCTAATGTGTCAGGATATATTCCTATATTTCATTTGTCAAAAGAATCATTTGATGTTGAAATATATTTTGTATGGTTTATATGTGTGGCATTGAGGACTCTGTGCCTTTTTGATAAAATGCTTCGATTGCCTTTCCAAAGAATTCTGTACATCCTTCACCATAAATGCTGTCTTGGATTTTTTGAATTTCCTGATTCGTCTGATAGAGCTTGGCTAGCTCCAACAACATTTTTGATACGTCATCCATTTGATATAATTGCTTTGAAACAAAGTCATATTCGCCGATAAGTTCTTTGACCTCAAAGGAATGAACATCACAGTCTTTTTTTTCTGCAAGTTTTATCAATATGGTTTCTATCCGCCTCTGATATGCAGGCAGGAGTTCTGAATTACCGGGATTTTTGGAAGCCTCTAATGCACTTTCCTTACTGCCATACCATTCTACCACCTTTTGAAAATTTTTTTGAGCAGCTTCACTGGATGCACTTTCCATAAAGTGTTTTTGGAATTCCTCCATGCTTCCATAATGCTCAATAAATATTTCCTTTTGCTCGTCATTCATATTGGCAACCATAGAACCATACATATCCTCGATTTCTGTTCGATTAAAGATTTCAAAATTCATTTGATTTTCCCCTTTCAAAATATCGTCAATGCTGGAAATTAAATTTTCTATCCGTTCTTTTTTGGATACCAGCATCTTTCGCTGCATTTGCAATATCTGGTTTTTATCAAGATTGGGATTTTCCACAACAGCTTTGATTTCCTTCAAAGGAATATCAAATTCCCGGAAAAACAATATTTGTTGTAATGTTTCCAATGCTTTATCGTCATAAAGTCTGTATCCCACCTCACTTTTATCTGTGGGCTTTAATAACCCGATTTCATCATAATAATGAAGTGCGCGTACGCTGATACCTGTTAATTTGGATATTTCTTTTACGGTCATCATTTCTGTATTTCCTCCTTGTTCCTGATAAGGTTATTTTAGACTATGACGCTCCGTGAGAGTCAAGTATTAAAACCTAAGTTGTTATTTTATAGTCGGTGTTTTATAATGATTATACAATTATAAATTCATTATATAAATTGGAAATGAAGTATTTGGACTATGGTATATTTTTTTATTTTTTTCAAATATTTATGGATATAAATACTTAGATTCAATGAACAGGAAGTAAAGTAAATGCAAGAAATGAAAACGGATAAAAAGGGAAAAAAATATAGATTATTAAAAGTATTTGGGCTGATATTTGGAATTTTAATATTTGCAGCGGCTGCAATTGCAGGATATTATACAATTCGGGAGTATCGTCCGAAGCCATTGGAGGAAATTCAGGCCTCCGGCGGATTAGAAGTGTTGTCGGAGGGAGAACGTATTACCATTTTATCTTATAATATCGGCTATGCAGGTTTGAATCAGGATGCGGATTTTTTTATGGACGGCGGTACCAAGGTGCATCCGGAAAATAAAGAAGAGGTTGAGGCAAATTTAAAAGGTATTTCAAATATATTGCTGGAGCAGGATGCAGATGTTTATTTTTTGCAGGAGGTTGACAGGGATTCAAAGCGTACTTTTCACATAGATGAATTAGCATATTATGAGAATGTGCTTTCTCTTCAGGGGATGTATGCATGTAATTTCCGTTGTGATTTTGTACCATATCCGATTCCGCCGATTGGCAAGGTGGAATCAGGAATTGCGACGCTGACTGACTATAAAGTGAATTCTGCAGCCAGAATTGCCCTTCCCGAATCATTCAAGTGGCCGATAAAGACCTGCAATTTGAAACGCTGTATGCTGGAAACACGTATTCCAATCGAGGGCAGTGATAAGGAACTGGTGTTGATTAATTTTCATTTGGAGGCATATGACAGTGGTGAGGGCAAGATTGCACAGAGTAAACAGCTTGTGGGGAAATTACAGGAAGAATATGAAAAAGGAAATTATGTAATAGCAGGCGGAGATTTCAATCAGGCTTTTGAAGGGATGGACACATATCCATTGATTAGTGAGGAGAGTTGGGTGCCCGGAATTATCGGAACAGATGATATGCCGGAAAACTTTTCTTTTGCAGTTACCGACAATGTGCCAACCTGCCGTCTGTTAAATGCACCTTATAGTGGAAATTACGAAGATTCACAGGTATATGTTTTAGATGGGTTTATCATATCGGATAACCTGGAACTTGAGAGCATAGAAAATATTGATACAGGATTTGCATATACCGACCATCAACCGGTAAAGCTTACGGTGAAATTAGCGGACATTCCTTAAAGTAGACAGATGGTGCGATATAAGCAGTGTTGTATGCTGCCATCACAGCTTAACAGAACGGAAGGCAAGGACAGGTAAAGCTGCCCTTGCTTTTTTTAGTTTGTATTTTAGGAATCAATGAAAAGATTTTCCAATAAATTTGGTAAAATGGTATGTATCTTATATGTACAAAATGAAATCGTCATTGTAACCTTTTTGCTAATTGAATCGTATTACTGGTGAAAGGCTTTTCAAATAAATAAAAGAGGAAACACTCATGAGAGAACCGACTGAGATTCTGATAGAACGGTATAAGGACCAGTTGTTTGCGATTGCATTTAATATTTGCAAAAATAGTGCCGATGCAGATGATGCAGTCCAGGATACATTTCTACAGTATCATTTGACAAAGAAACAATTTGATAACGAGCAGCATATACGGGCATGGCTGATAAGAGTCGCAATTAACAAGGCGAAAGATATTACGCGTTCATTTTGGCGGCAGAAGAGTTTGCCATTGGATGAATATGTAGAAACATTAGCATTTGAAACACCGGAAGCAGAGAATTTATTTGAGCAGGTACTTAGTCTTTCGGAAAAGTATCGTATTGTCATTCATTTATTTTATTATGAAGACTACTCTGTTCGGGAAATTGCCAAGATTCTGAAGTTAACAGAAACAAATGTCAAGGTTCGGTTATCAAGAGGAAGAAAGTTACTAAAAGACATTTTAAAGGAGGAATGGAACGATGACGAATAAAAATAAATATAAGCAGGCATTTTCGGTGCTTCATGCCTCCGATGACATTGACCTGGAGGTGTTAATGATGAAAAAAGAGAAAAATAAAAAAGGTATCATAAAAAAAGTAGGGATTGCAGTTGCCGGCTTTGCATTGTTGTTTGTGGGTTCTAACGGAATCGCATATGCAGCAACAGGCAGTACATGGGTATCCAAGATTATTAATTTTACAACGGCAAACGGTTCAGAGGTTGAAATCGTGCAAAATGAGAATTCTACGTCATTTACGATTAACCGTGATGAGCAGGAAAGCAGCGGCTATGTGGATGTTCAGAATGGAAGGCTGTATTTTGTATTGGGGGATATCAGAGAGGACGTGACGGATAAGTGCAGCGATACAGATTATTATCAATATGAATATACGGATAACCGCAATCTGAGACATGTCATTCTCGTTGGCGGAACGGCAGCAGACGCAGGATGGGCTGAGTTGATATTTGATGAAAACGGAACTTATATTTTTAATCAAATGGATGTAGACGCCACAAGTGATTCTGTTTGGCTGTTTGAAGGTATGCATGCGCAGGGCGTACCAACAGGAAATCCGGAATATGATTTAGATGTGCAAAATACAGAAGAATGGTCGGATTAGCAGATATTTTTTTAATCATAAGTGCTTTTTCCGGTACAACTGTTTCTTTGTTTTGAGATTATTTTTCTATAAGCATCTGATTATCTGAGCCAACACATAACCAGCGATAAAACGCATGGGGATTTGTGTTGGCTTATCAGACCCCCATGACATAAAGTAAGTTTCAAATGAATTAACGGACATTATTTGTAGCAAAGAGCAACAGGAAATAAAGTCTTCCTATCGTATTAAAATAAAGATTTCACTTGTATTTGTTCAATATTACTACCACATAATTGGAAATTGATGTATTATAGAAATATCTTCAATACAATAAGCGGAGGCAAATACATCTATCATGGTTGAAATACATAGAATTGCAGGCGGAAATGTAAATTGCTATATCGTAGCTGGGAACGGAAAAGCGATACTAATTGATACGGGAAGGAAGAAATATCGGGAAAAGATATTGAAAAAGTGCAGGGATTTTCATGTGAATCTCATTGTACTTACGCATGGACATATGGACCATTGTCAAAATGCTGCATATCTTGCAAATACACTGCATATTCCAATCGCAATGAGTGAGAAGGACAGTAATCTGATACCTGACAATCGCCGGCAGTCGTTATCAGCAAATACCTTTTTAGGAAAAATTGTATTAGCCGCATCATTGAAAAGCTTTGAAAAGGATAGCTTGGAACCCTTTGAACCGCAATTATATTTGAGGGATGGAGATGACCTAAGAGCATATGGTATCGATGCAAGGGTTATAGAATTGCCGGGTCACACAAATGGTTCGATAGGCTTGGTGATAGAAGATAAACTGTTTGTCGGAGATGCGTTGATGAATATGTTTTATCCAACAACATCCATGTTATATACAGATAAACAGCAAATGCTTTCAAGTGCCGGAAGAATTAGTGAATTGGGAGAAAAAACAATTTATTTCGGACATGGCGGACCGAAGCAAAACAGGAAATGGGTAAAATAAGTTTTGAAATAAAAAGGAGAAGAAGGCATGGCAAATGGAATGGTGTACATATTGACAAATCCCTGCCTTGACGGTTGGGTAAAGATAGGAATGACAGAACGAAATGACATAGAAAGAAGATTACAGGAATTAAATGCTCCGACAAATCTTCCGCTTTCATACAGATGTTATGCAGTCTATGAGGTTGAAAATCCGTTTGCAGTTGAGCAGCGGATTCATAGTATAATAGATAGGATAGATGATTCTTTACATGCGAGAGAGCGACTTGAAAACGGAAGAATCAGGGAACGTGAATTTTTCAAAATATCACCGGAAACAGCATACGGTATATTTAAAGATGTTGCCATATTAAGAAATGATGTTGATAAGTTAAAGCTTTATATGCCGACTCTTGACCAGTTACAGGAGCAGGAAATTGCAGAGAATAGGACAAGACGTGCAAATAATTCCTTTAAACTGTTAAATATTGCTATAGGTGAAGAAATTACGTTCCTGTATGATGACAGTATTGTTGCAACAGTATTGGATGAACGGAACAAAGTCCAATTTCAGGATGAAATATATTCCGTTACTGCTTTGGCATGTAAAATATTAAGGGAACAATACGGATGGGCGGAGAACCTTCACGTAAATGGTTGGAGATTTTTTACGAAAGATGAAATAACCCTGAGTGATTTACGGGACAGAATAGAGGGAACAGATGTAACAGTATTTGATAATTAGGAATTGTACGAAGGTGGTATGATTACCGTAAATGCATATAGCTATACCATTATTACTGCTCATAAGATATTTGAAAATAAATTATAAGAATTACGGAGGAATAGAAGATGCCAATTTCAAATGCAAAAGCAAAATTTAATTGCAGTGTTCAAAAAGTATGGAATATCGTTACGTCATTGACGGATTATGCGTGGAGAAGTGATTTGGGTAAAATTGAGGTGGTTAGTGAAAATCAGTTTATAGAGTATACACCGGAAGGATATGCAACCACTTTTACAATTACCTTAACAGAGCCGTATAAACGCTGGGAATTTGATATGGAAAATGACAATATGAAAGGTCATTGGACAGGTGTATTTTCAGAAACGGGTGATGGAACGGAAATAGATTTTACCGAGGATGTTGAGGCAAAAAAATTGATGATGAAGCCGTTTGTAAAGGGGTATTTAAAGAAGCAGCAGGCAAAATATATAGACGATTTGCAGCAGGCAATTTTATAAAAACAGCTCCTTCCATAACTTCATTTTTGATTTCTTTCCGATAATATAACAGTTTATAACAGGTGTTTGAAAATCTAAAAGCGGTATCACTCTAAGCTTTTTTTCCAGTACATATGGGGTTGCCATATCCTGTGGTAAAAAGGTGTAATTATTTTGTCCCAGTAGAAATGGTACAATTTTTGAGCAGTCATCGATTTCCAATGAAAATTGATGATACTTTGGGAAAATGCTTCTGATAAATTGTCCTACATCCTGTAACGCAAAATTGCACATCAGATATGATTCTTCAAGCAATTCATGCTGTCTGATTCCCTTTGCATATTTTTTATTTTGGATATCCGTTACCAGAACCATGGTATCCTGTTTGTATATTTCACAGTGGAATTGTGATTTATTTAGTGGTAAATAAGTAAACACAACGTCAAAAATATCATTTTGTAACTGTTCAAGCAGATGACTGGACAGACCGATAGATATTTTCAGTGCATCGTTTGGATAATGCTTCTGGTGTTCCAAAATAATCGGAGCTAAATGACCGTCATATATGGAGTCTGAAGAGCCTATGCGGAGATGATTTTCAAACTTATGAAAGGAACTGATTTCTGCCAGAGAGGAATCGGTCAGTTCAATGACCTTTTCGGCATATATTAAAAATTGCTCTCCTTCCGGTGTCAGTTCAACGCTTCTGTTTGTCCTCGCAAATAATGAAATGTTCAGTTCCTTTTCCAGCTCGCTTATTCTGTTTGTGACCGTCGATTGTGCAATGAAAAGCTGTTCGGCGGTGCGTGTAAAATTTTTTGTATTGGAAAGGACTAGGAATGTCCTGATTGTTTCAATATCCATATGTTTCCTCCATATATTACATTACGAATAATTCGATATGCTGATTATAACTATCGAAATTATTTATTTTACATATAGTATAAGGGGTGACTATAATATTTGCAAATAATTTATGATAAAGGAAGCGTGCATATGAAGGATATCAAATTAAGCAATAAAACGAATAAACTGGAGCAGGACCCATATATTTATCAGTTACAGGATGTTTCTGCACCGGAGCTTTTCAGAGAGATGTTTCCTTATACGGAGACTCCTAAGATTGCATTTAATTATCGTCATGTTCCTGAAAATATGCCGGAGGACATTTTTATTACGGATACGACTTTTCGGGATGGGCAGCAGTCACGTACACCTTATACGACGGAGCAGATGGTACATATCTATCAGTTATTGCATAAGCTGGGCGGACCAAACGGAATGATACGCCAGACAGAATTTTTTGTGTATTCGGAAAAGGATAGGAAGGCATTGGAAAAATGTATGGAGTTAGGTTATCGGTTTCCGGAGATTACTACATGGATTCGTGCTTCGAAAAAGGATTTTGAACTGGTAAAATCCATTGGTATCAAAGAAACGGGAATTTTAGTAAGCTGTTCAGACTATCATATTTTTCACAAAATGGGATTGACCCGTAAACAGGCATTAGAAAAATATATAGGAATTGTCTGTGATTGTATTGAAGCCGGACTGCGTCCAAGGTGTCATCTTGAAGATATTACAAGAGCGGATTTTTATGGATTTGTTGTACCTTTTGTAAATCGCCTGATGGAAATTTCCAGAGAAAGCGGTGTGCCTGTGAAAATACGTGCCTGCGATACAATGGGATTTGGTGTACCATATCCCGGAGCGGCTCTTCCAAGAAGTGTATCGGGAATTATTTACGGTTTGCAGCACTATGCGGATGTTCCGTCAGAACTGTTGGAATGGCATGGACATAATGATTTTTATAAAGGGGTTGTAAATGCGACAACGGCATGGATGTATGGAGCAGGTGCCGTTAATTGTTCCTTGCTTGGTATCGGTGAAAGGACGGGAAATGTTCCACTGGAGGCTATGGTTTTTGAATATGCTTCTTTAAGGGGTACTTTAAACGGAATGAATACGCAGGTAATTACGGAAATCGCAGACTACATTAAGAATGAAACAGGATATGATATTCCACCAATGACACCGTTTGTCGGGGAAAACTTTAATATGACAAGAGCAGGTGTACATGCTGACGGTCTGATGAAAAATCAGGAAATTTATAATATTTTTGATACGACAGCATTACTGAACTGTCCACCAAAGGTTTCTGTTACAAATACATCAGGTATTGCAGGTGTTGCATTCTGGATGAATCAGTATTTCAGAAAAATCGGAAAGCCGGAGGTAGATAAATCCGCTCCGATTGTACAGAAAGTGCATGAGTGGGTAAGCAAGGAATATGAGAATGGTCGCGTTACAATGATTAGTGATGAGGAACTTACAGAGCAGGTGAATCGTCACATGATAACAATCTAATATCGATGAACACAAAGAGCCGGGCGGAATCAGGATATCAATGAAGCCAAAACTTCAATTTTCATGCAACCTGCCAATACTCCTGAATATAATGAAAATAAAAGGGAAAATAAAATATGAACAGGCAGTGTGGATTAAATGGTGATACCAAAGAATACCTGAATACATATTACCATATTTTAGATAATATGATTCAGGGGATGACCAATGTAAAACTGAGTGACAGTATATCACATAATTTCATTGTACAGATGATTCCGCATCATATGGCAGCCATTGAAATGTCAAAAAATATTCTTGAATATACGGAAAATGATACTTTGTGTAAAATCGCATTGGATATTATAAGAGAGCAGCGTATAAGCATAGAAAATATGCTCTGTATCGAAGACAAATGCAGCGAATTGTGTAATTCCAGACGGAATTTGTATTGCTATCAGAATCGGATGGAGCAGATTATGCAGGTTATGTTTATGGAAATGAAATGTGCCCGTGCAACGAATCGAATTAGCTGTAATTTTATGTGGGAAATGATACCGCACCATGAGGGGGCGGTAAAAATGTCCATGACGACACTTCAGTTTCAAATTTGCCCTGAGCTTGTTCCGATTTTGGAGTCAATCATAAAATCCCAAAAGAAAGGAATTCAGCAGATGAGGCAGCTTTTGCGGTGTATCGGCTGTTAAACAGACGATGCAATAAATTGAAAACATTTCCTTGATTTGTTTATGGAATGGAAAATGACTGCCTGAATGGAAACATTACGGCAGTCATTTTTTGTTTCCTGAATCATCAGATTATTGGGATTTTTTCTTTAAAATAATTCAATTATTGATTCCATGCAAGTAATTCATTTTTTCGTTTTATATAGTATAAAATTCCTGTCATGTCAGCCAGAAACCAGCCAATCGGGATTGCCCACCATATTCCTGCCACACCAAACACAGGAATTGCTGAAAGGACATAGGCAAGAACCACGCGGGTACCCAGTGAAATAACGGTAAGGATAACCGACATGGACGGTTTTTCCAAAGCACGATACAGTCCGTATAGCAAAAACAGAAGACCGATACCACAGTAAAAGATACCTTCTATTCGCAGGTAGTGTATTCCTTCTGCTATTATTGCCGTCTCCGTTTCCTCTACAAATAAATTCATCAACGGTTTGGCAAATATCCACACGAGAGCAGATATTACAATGCAAAATGTCATTGATGAAATAACTGCACCTTTTAAACCGTCACGAATCCGTTCTGGTTTTCTTGCACCATAATTTTGTGCGATAAATGTTGAAAATGCATTCCCAAAATCCTGTACCGGCATATAGGCAAATGCATCAATTTTAACAGCCGCTGCAAATGCTGCCATAATTGTAGAACCGAAGCTGTTGACAAGTCCCTGCACCATGAGAATACCCAGATTCATTACGGATTGCTGGATACAGGTCAGAATTGAAAATCCCGCAATTTCCCGTATACAATGATGATTGATACGCTTTCGTATTTTCAGGCCTCTGAAGGCAGAACATTTCACAACGGCATATATTGTAATTCCTAAGCCTGACAGATACTGTGAAATGATGGTTGCGGCAGCCGCACCCGAAACACCCATTTTCAATCCAAGAATAAACCACAAATCCAAAATAATATTGAAAACGGCAGAAACAGCAAGAAAGACAAGCGGGACAAAGGAGTTTCCGATTGCACGTAAAAAGGATGCAAAGTAATTGTATAGGAATGTTGCCATGATGCCACAGAAAATGATAACAAGGTATTGGCGCATAGGTACCCATACTTCTTTCGGTATATTCAGTAAAATGCGGATTTGATTCAAACAGGCAAATGCAAGAATATTTAACAGGATTGTTGCACTTGCGATTAGCACAAAGGAAGCACACACACTATCCTTTAATCCGTTCTCATTTTGTTGTCCAAAGCGTATAGAAAATACAGCTCCGCTTCCCATACATAATCCTAATAGTATTGAGGTTAAAAAGGTCATTAAAGTAAAGGAGGAGCCGACGGCAGCCAGTGCATCTCTTCCGAGATACTTTCCGACGATTAAGGTATCTGCTATGTTGTAGCATTGCTGCAATAAATTTCCAAAAATCATTGGAACGGCAAAAGACAGCATGGATTTCATGACGGGACCGTTTGTTAAATCTTTTTTCATTTTGTTACTGCTTTCTTATGTTATTCCGGTATAAAAACCTGTATTCGCAAACCATTATAACGATGCATGAATGTTAAGTCAAACAATCACAATATCAGTCTGAATGATTGACAGAAAGAAAATAGTTAAATATGTCAAATGCGCATACGGAATGGAAGGCAGTTCTTCCCTAGAGTAAAAAACATAAAACAGGGAACGCTAATAATATCTATCGATATGGGAGGATTATGTCATGAAAAAAATGATAGCGTTTACATTTACTGTTTTGATGATGGTTTCTTTTGCTGCCTGCGGAGCAGATGCAGGTACTGAAAATGAAAATTCCACAAATGAAAGTCAGACAGAAACAAGTCAGACAAATGGAAAAGCTGATGCGGTGGCACTGCTGAAAAATATATGGGATTCGTATGGAGCTGATGAGCGTTTTTCCGTAGTCGGAGGAGATTACTCAGCGGAAAATAATAAAATGGATGAACCGGGAATTTTCAGTTTGGAGGATCAAGATGCATTGGATGCCTCCTTAGCATTTCCTGCTGCTGCCATATCTGATATTGACGAGGCTGCTTCACTGATTCATATGATGAATGGCAACACGTTTACCTGTGGGGCATTTCATATAAAGGATGTAAATAACATGGATGCAGTTACAACCGCTATCAAAGGAAATATACAAAACAGACAATGGATATGCGGGTTTCCTGACAAATTTGTTATTGCGGCAATAGACGATTATATAATAGCCATGTTTGGAGATGCGGAAGTGATAGATAATTTTAAGGAAAAAATGACTGCTGTCTATTCCAATGCAGAAATTGTCTGTGATGAAATGATA
This sequence comes from Lachnospiraceae bacterium, assembly GCA_017626095.1. Classification (GTDB taxonomy): domain Bacteria; phylum Bacillota; class Clostridia; order Lachnospirales; family Lachnospiraceae; genus UBA2882. The sequence goes on along the minus strand of JAGAJL010000011.1, from coordinate 13,094 downwards.
GAGTAAAAGACAGGGGAAGCAGCATATGATTTTCTCAAGTATTACATTTTTGTATTATTTTATTCCCTGGGTAGTCCTTTTGTATTTTCTGGTTCCGTGGCATTTGAAAAATAGTATATTGCTGCTTGCCAGTCTTATTTTCTATGCGTGGGGTGAGCCGTTATACCTGATATATATGCTGGTATCGATAGTGCAGGGATATATTTTGGGTATACTGATTGAAAAATACTGTAATAGATGGCAGTCAAAGCTGTTTCTCATAAGTACCACTTTGTTTAGTTTGGGGCTTTTAGTTTATTTTAAATATGCGGATTTCTTTATCGTAAATTTTAATGCCGTAACAGGTTTGTCTCTTCCGTTACTCAAATTCACACTTCCGATTGGCATTAGCTTTTATACGTTTCAACTCCTTAGCTATGCTGTAGATATCTATCGTGGAAAAGTGCCGGCACAGAAAAACATAATCAATTTTGCTGCATATGTTGCAATGTTTCCGCAGCTTGTGGCAGGCCCCATCGTTCGTTATTCGGATATAGCCATACAATTAAATATCCGCAGGCACAGACTGTCGGATATAGCCTATGGAGTACGCAGATTTCTAATCGGATTGTCAAAGAAAATATTAATTGCAAATGTTCTTGGTGAGCTTGTGGCTGTTTTCAAATCCTCAGATGATAAATCTGTATTGTTTGTCTGGATATATGCGTTTGCCTGTACGTTGCAGATTTATTTTGATTTTTCCGGATATAGTGATATGGCTATCGGTCTGGGAAAAATATTTGGTTTTTGCTTTCCTGAAAATTTCAACTATCCATATATATCAGGAAGTATCAGCGAGTTTTGGCGCAGATGGCATATGTCGCTTGGTAAATGGTTTCGTGATTATCTCTATATTCCTCTTGGCGGGAACAGGGTTTCAACATGGAAATGGATTCGCAATATTCTGATTGTATGGATGGCAACAGGCTTCTGGCATGGAGCTTCATGGAATTTCATTTTGTGGGGACTGTTGTTTGCAATTTTGCTTATCATAGAAAAGCTTTGGATTTTGAAATATCTGGCAGATTCAAAAATCGTAAAGCACATATACGTGTTATTTTTTGTAATCGTAAGCTTTATTATTTTTGATTCACAAACTGTAAGAGGAGCATTTGAAACAGTCGGAGATATGCTTGGACTTGGTGCATTACCCTTTGCCACGATACAAAGTATATATTATTTGAAAAGCTATGCCGTAATATTGATTATTGCAATTATCGGAGCAACACCTTATCCTGCAAAGCTATGGAACAAGCTTGACAACATGCATATTGCTGCAAATATAAAAAATATTTTAGAGCCGCTTTTTTTGCTTCTATATCTGTTGGTTTGTACATCGTTTTTAGTAGACGGTTCGTTTAATCCATTTCTGTATTTTCGGTTTTAGGCAGTCCGAAAAACAATATACCGGAAGGCAGCAACATCCGTCTCCGGAACATAAAGGCTGAACTGTTACAATGATTTTATTCGGGAGAAATAAAATGGGAGAATATTTAAAAAATCTTGTAATGATATGTACTGTATTTTTATTTTTAATCGTTTTTTCAATATGGGGTATTGTCAAACCGGATGCAACGGTTTCCGTTAGCGAGCGCAGAACACTTGCAGAATTTCCGAAGATAAATGTCAGTACAATCAAGAGCGGAAAATTTATGTCAGAATGGGAAGTGTATGTGTTGGACCAGTTTCCCATGAGACAGCAATTCAGAACTTTGAAAGCGGTTACTGTTTTTGATGTTTTCATGCAGAAGGATAATAATGGTATTTATATACAAGACGGATATTTGTCAAAACTGGAATATCCCTTTCATGAGGAATCCGTGGAATATGCAGCCGATAGGTTTCGTTTTATATACGATAAGTATCTTGACGGGAAAGCTTCAAATGTGTATCTTTCCGTTATCCCTGATAAGAATTATTTTATGGCGCATCAGAATGGGTATCCCTCAATCAATTATACGAGGCTCATAAACAGTATTCAAAATAAGATGGACTATGCAAAATATATTGATATAACAGGACTTCTTGAATTAAACGATTATTACAGAACGGATACCCACTGGAGACAAGAGAACATAGAGTCTGTTGCAGGAAGACTTGCTTACGAAATGGGGGTAACGCTTACTGCCGGCTATACAAAAAGAATACTTGAGATACCCTTTTATGGTGTTTATTTTGGACAGAATGCGCTTCCCGTAGAAGCGGATAATATATACTATATGGATAATGGAATGTTTGATAATTGTACAATATACGATTATGAAACTGACTCTTATATTCCGATGTACGATATGGAAAAGGCATATGGGAAGGATTCCTACGAAATGTTCCTTTCAGGTTCAAAAGCCCTTCTTACAATAGAAAATCCGCAGGCTGTGTCAGATAAGGAGTTGATTATATTCCGGGATTCCTTTGGCAGCAGTCTGATACCTTATCTGGCAGAGGGATATACGAAAATGACGATTGTGGATATACGTTATATATCATCTCATATGCTTGGACATTTTATCAATTTTGACGGACAGGATATATTATTTTTATACAGTACCTCCGTTTTAAATAACAGCATAACACTTAAATAAAAAATATCATTGTGGTATAATGTTATCACTTAGCGAGTGCAGACGAAGTGCAGCACGAGCTTAGTGAGAACATATACCTGAAACCTTAACGATAACTGGATACTTAGCGAGGCACGAGCATAGTAGGAAGTTATACAGAGTAATACAAGCTGAAAGCAATCATAAATAGCTACAATACGATTAAAAAGAGAAAGGAAAAACAAATGGGCAGCAGTTTAACAACATTATGTTATATTGAACATGATAACAAGTATCTGATGATGCACAGGGTAAAAAAAGAAAAGGATGTCAATAAGGATAAATGGGTAGGGGTAGGAGGACATTTTAATGAAGATGAGACACCTGAAGAATGTCTGCTGCGTGAAGTGAAAGAGGAAACAGGTCTGACGCTGAAGACATGGAGCTTTCGGGGAGTTGTCACATTCCTTTCAGACAGATGGCAGACAGAGTATATGTTTTTATATGTGGCTACCGACTATGAAGGCGAGCTGGTGGAATGCAACGAAGGTGTTTTGGAGTGGGTAGAGAAAAGCGAGGTATTGAAGCTGCCGATTTGGAAGGGCGATAAGATTTTCCTGAAACTGCTTGAGGACAGTCAGGAGTTCTTTTCTTTAAAACTCAGATATGTCGGAGACGAACTTGTTGAAGCCGTACTAAACGGCAATGCCTTGTCAACGGATATATAGTCGTTAAAACAGTAACATCATAATGAAGAGATATCAATAATATAAAATATCAATGAAAGCCCAACGAAAACGGAATATAAAAAAGAAAAGCCTGAAAGTCATATATCTGACCTTCAGGCTTTTTTGGCTGTCATGCATCAGAAAGGAGATGCCGATAGCAAAATCTATAGAGGAATTTCATTTCCTGTAGTAAAAAGAAATTGGGGTGACGCGATTTGAACGCGCGACCTCTTAGTCCCGAACCAAGCGCTCTACCAAGCTGAGCCACACCCCAAGGAAACCTTAAATATCGTACTAGAATAATATACATATTTATGTGGTGAAATGTCAAGTATTAAATATAATTTCTTTACCTATATCAATATAATTTCTTTATCCGGATGGGCATCGCTTGTATGTGTTGAAGCTGTTACGGTTATACTATCTGTTATAGGAAAAACTTTGCTTAAGCTTGTTTTGCCGGAACGCAGATGCAAACAGGCAGCAGAGAATATATAAGGGAGAAGATTAGATGAAAGATAAGATTTTTGGTGTTTTGCAAAGAGTAGGACGTTCTTTTATGTTACCGATTGCCATACTTCCTGTTGCAGGTCTGCTGCTTGGAATAGGAAGCTCATTTACAAATGAAACAATGCTTAAAACATATGGGCTTATGAATATATTAGGACCGGGAACGGTATTTGCAGCAGTGTTTCAGGTAATGAGTGATGCAGGAAATATTGTATTTGCAAATCTGCCGATTATATTTGCCATAGGTGTAGCCATCGGAATGGCAAAGAGGGAAAAGGAGGTCGCGGCACTTGCGGCAGCGATTGCATTTTTTATTATGCATGCAGCTATTGGGGCGCTGATTACCATAAACGGCGGCGAGGAGAATATGCTTGAAGGTGCAGTAACGTCGGTATGTGGTATTTCATCTCTGCAAATGGGTGTGTTTGGCGGTATTATTGTAGGTCTTGGCGTGGCAGCACTTCATAATAAGTTTTATAAGGTTGAGTTTCCGCAGGTGCTTTCCTTCTTTGGCGGAACACGTTTCGTACCGATTATTTCAGCACTTGTCTATACAGGTGTCGGTATTTTGATGTTCTTTATATGGCCTGTTATACAGAGAGGCATATATGCAGTCGGAGATTTGGTATTGAATTCCGGATATGTCGGAACATGGGTATATGGTTTTATGGAGCGTCTGCTGATACCGTTTGGTCTCCATCATGTATTTTATTTGCCGTTTTGGCAGACGGCTGTCGGCGGAACCTTAGAGGTTGGCGGACAGATGATTGAAGGAGCACAAAATATTTTCTTTGCACAGCTTGCCGATCCTACCGTTGATAAATTCGCCGTTTCAGCTACAAGATTTATGTCAGGTAAGTTCCCGCTTATGATATTTGGACTTCCGGGTGCTGCACTTGCCATGTACAAATGTGCAAAATCGGATAAGCGAAAGGCAGTAGGCGGATTACTTTTGTCGGCGGCACTGACCTCTATGCTGACAGGTATCACGGAGCCGTTGGAGTTTACATTCTTGTTTGTAGCTCCGCTGCTGTATGGAATTCATTGTATATTTGCAGGTCTTGCTTATATGCTGATGCATGTATTTCATGTAGGTGTGGGAATGACATTCTCCGGTGGTCTGATTGATATGACGCTGTTTGGAATCATGCAGGGAAATGCAAAGACAAACTGGATATGGATAGTAATCATAGGAATCGGATATTTCATCGTATATTATCTGTTGTTTAGTCTGTTAATCAGTAAGCTGGATCTGAAGACACCCGGTCGTGACAACAGCGATGAAGTAAAACTATATAGACGAAGTGATGTGGAAGCAAAGAAACAGGGTTCAAATGAAAATCATGGCACAGATGCGGTGTCACAAATGATTTGCAACGGACTTGGCGGCAAGAAAAATATTTCTGATGTGGATTGTTGTGCGACACGTCTTCGTTGTACAGTCCATGATGATACGCTTGTAAATGAAGGAATGTTGAGAGCAACAGGAGCATCAGGAGTAGTAAAAAAGGGAAATGGTGTTCAGATTATATACGGACCGAAGGTGTCGGTGATGAAGTCGCATCTGGAGGATTATCTTGAGACTGCACCGGATGAAATATATGAAGGTGACAGTAAAGAATTTACAGAAGACAACAATATAAGTTCAAAAGAAAACGCAGAAGAAAAGACGGGAGACGGGACAAAAGAAAATATCGTGCATCAGAATCAACAGAAACAAAGTATCACAATAGGAAGTCCTGTCAATGGTGAGGTATTTGAATTGTCTAAGGTGCCTGATGAAGCGTTTGCCGGTGGCATGATGGGTGATGGTGTTGCCATTATGCCAAGTGATGATACAGTAGTTGCACCTGAGGACGGAGCGGTACTGTTTGTCTTTGATACAAAGCACGCAATCGGCTTTATGACTGACAGTGGTGTAACCTTGCTGCTTCATATGGGAATCGATACGGTGAAGCTTGAAGGAAAGGGATTTGAGGTTCTTGTGAAGCAGGGACAGAAGGTGAAAAAAGGAACGCCTATGCTAAAAATGGATTTGGAATATTTGAAGAATCATGCGCCTTCAATGATGTCTCCGATTCTTTGCACAGAGCTTGCCGAAAATCAAAGTGTCAAACTGCTTCAAAAGGGGAAGATTTCGGCAGGAGATAATATGATGGCCGTATATTCTTATGATTGATGAGATAAAACGAAAACAGGGATATCATAACACAAATAAAAAATGTATGGATTTATACCAATGAACAATATATAATATTAGGTATTAAGTTTATATTTTACGAGGAGAAAATATTATGACGAATCAAAAGATACCTTATAAGATTTATTTGGAAGAAAACGAGATGCCAAAGCAGTGGTACAATCTTCGTGCTGATATGAAGCAAAAGCCGGAGCCATTGTTAAATCCTGAGACACTTCAGCCTGTAACACTTGAAGAGCTGTCAGGTATATTCTGCGCGGAGCTTGCAAAGCAGGAATTGAATGATACGGATGCATATATTGATATTCCTGAGGAGATACGCAAGTTTTATAGAATGTATCGTCCGTCACCGCTTGTCAGAGCGTATTGTTTAGAGGAGAAGCTTCAGACTCCGGCAAAGATTTATTATAAGTTTGAAGGAAATAATACAAGTGGAAGTCACAAGCTCAACTCTGCGATTGCGCAGGCATATTATGCAAAGCAGCAGGGACTGAAGGGTGTGACAACAGAGACGGGTGCAGGTCAGTGGGGAACGGCACTTTCAATGGCTTGTTCCTATTTTGATTTGGACTGTCAGGTTTATATGGTAAAGGTTTCATATGAGCAAAAGCCGTTCCGTCGTGAGGTAATGCGCACATACGGAGCATCTGTAACACCTTCACCTTCCGAAACTACAAATGTCGGAAGAGCGATTTTGAAGGAGCATCCGGGTACAACAGGAAGTCTTGGCTGTGCAATTTCCGAGGCTGTTGAAAAGGCAGTCAGCACAGAGGGATATCGTTATGTGTTAGGCAGTGTTTTAAATCAGGTATTACTTCACCAGTCAGTTATCGGTCTTGAAACAAAAACTGCACTTGATAAGTATGGAATTGTTCCGGATATGATTATCGGTTGTGCAGGCGGCGGCTCAAACCTTGGCGGACTTATTTCACCGTTTATGGGTGAGAAAATAAGAGGGGAAAAAGACTATCAGATTATTGCCGTTGAACCGGCTTCCTGTCCTAGTCTTACAAGAGGAAAATATGCATATGATTACTGTGATACAGGAAGAGTATGTCCATTGTCTAAAATGTATACTTTAGGAAGCGGATTTATACCATCGGCAAATCATGCAGGCGGACTTCGTTATCATGGTATGAGTTCTACACTTTCAAAGCTGTATGATGACGGATTGATGGAGGCACGTTCCGTAGAGCAGACGGCAGTATTTGAGGCGGCAACCGAGTTTGCAAGAATAGAGGGAATCCTTCCTGCTCCTGAAAGCTCCCATGCAATCCGTGTAGCGATAGATGAGGCACTTAAGTGTAAGGAAACAGGTGAGGAGAAAACGATTGTATTTGGACTTACCGGAACAGGTTACTTTGATATGGTGGCTTATGAGAAGTTTAACAACGGTGAGATGTCAGATTATATTCCGACTGATGAGGATTTGAAGCCGGGATTTGATTCTCTTCCAAAGGTAAATTCATAAAAAGTATAAGATGAAGTTTAAAGAAACCGCAAAGTGCAGTTCTCTGTTTTGGAGAAATGCATTTGCGGTTTTTTGGTGTGGAATTATTGCATAATTACTGTATTTGATAATACGAAAATTAATTTTTATTTCCATGAAACATTTTTACAAATCCATTTGTTTATATAGTGAAAGGCCTTTCAAATATTGTTTCGGAGGTATGGAAAGTGACAGAGCATGAATATAACCGAATAGTTAAAACATACATGGATATTGTATATCGTGTTGCACTTAGCTATACCAAATCCAGACAGGATGCATATGACGTAGTGCAGAATACATTTTTTAATCTGTATAGGAAGGCTCCTGATTTTACAGATGAGGAGCATGTCAGGAAATGGCTGATAAGAGTTGCCGTAAATGAAGCAAAAAATCTGTGGGGTTCTTTTTGGAAGAGAAATGTTGATTCTCTTCATCAGCTTTTGGAACAGGGAGCGGAGATTGTACATGAAGGTAATGCCCAAAACGGGATAGAGGAACAGCTGACAGAAGGAAATGTGGTTCGCACGGCAGTTATGGAGCTGCCAAAGAAATACAGAGTTGTAGTGCATCTATATTATTATGAGGAATACAGTACAAAAGAAATTGCAGAGCTTTTGCAGGAGAGGGAGTCAACTGTAAGGACACGTCTTGCAAGAGGAAGAACATTATTGAAAGGAAGGCTAAAGGAGGTATGGCTTGATGAAGACGAATAAGGAGATATATAAAAATGCATTTGATGAGGTACATGCACCTGCGGAGCTTTTCGGAAAGGTTGAGGTAAGTCAAATGGAGCATGTAAAGAGAAGAAGTTTTAAAGGATTAAGGATTGCTGTTTCAGCATTTGCGGCATTGTTGTTTTTAGTGGTTGTATCCAACGGAATTTGTTATGCGGCAACGGGTGACACATGGATAACAAAGGTAAAGGTCATTATAGACGGTAAAGAGACAGAAGCAGATATGACTTGGCATCAGGAGGGAGATTATATGGTTGGTACTATAGAATATGAGGTCCCTGAAGGTAGGGAAATATTTGTATGCGATGAGGAAGATGTTGATGGAAATTCGGAAATCGAATATAACACCCCAGGGCTGACTGAAGGCAGGCTGGAGGTGGAAAATGACCGCATCTATCTTGTTGTAGAAGACAGTAAGGTAGATATTACAGAAGACTTTACAGATGGAGAGGCTACAGGCAGTATAGAGCTTGCCGGGGTTCAATACGTCTACACTGTAACAGGTACCGCAGAGGACTATGATGTGTCGTTTGATGTGGAAGAATAAGCATATGTGGTAGAAGAGAATCAACAGGATAGCAAGAATGTAGAGGAAAATAGTGTATGGGGTTTGCCTGCACTGTTTTCCTTTTTGTCTATTTCAAATGTTTTATTCGGGTTGAAAGAATATTGGAATTGGAGTACAATGAAATAGATTTATTTTTACAAAATTTTATTGATAAGGAATAAAAGAAATGTATCTTGTATTTGATGTTGGTGCAACATTTATAAAATATGCGTGGATGACTGCCGATGGCGAAATTCTCGAAAAAGGGAAAACGCCTACACCTGTGCCGCCGGAAAAGGGTATTGAAGATTTCCTTCAGGTTTTGACATCCATATATGATGTTTATAAAGAAAAAGGGATTGTTGAAGGGATTGCCATGGATTTGCCGGGGCAGATAGATGTAGAAAACGGAATCGTGTATGGCGGCGGCGGATTAAAGTATACACATGGAACCCATTTGGGAGAATTGCTTTCAGAACGCTGTGAAGGTACTCGTGTTGCGTTGGAAAATGACGGTCATGCAGCGGCACTTGCCGAGGTGTGGAAAGGAAATGCAAGCGAAGCGACGAATGCATGTGTGTTGGTATTTGGAACCGGTATCGGCTGCGGTATCGTCATAGACAGACAGATATACAGAGGCAGGGATTTGCTGGCGGGCGAGATTTCATTTTGTTATGATGATTTGAGTAGGAAGAATATTGAAAAGATAAATTCTATTGATACGATGCACAGTCTGGAAGACGAGTACAGGGAATTGCCATTTACGTGGTCTACGAAGAATTCGACAAGGGCGTTATGTTATCGGGTGGCTATGGCATTGGGACTTGATGCAGATGCAATTAACGGTGAGCGCATTTATGAGCTTATTGCACAGGGAAATGAGATTGTTACAGACATCATGGAGGATTACTATTTTGACATAGCAAAATATTGTTGTAATCTTTATATGACGCTGAATCCTGATGTGATACTGATAGGCGGTGGAATCAGTGCCCAGCCTGATTTTATTGCAGGAATTAAAAAATATGCAGATAAGCTGATGAAGATAGGCCGTATCTATGACAATATGAAGATAGATGTATGCCGCTTCAAAAATGATTCCAATCTTCTTGGTTCCCTGTTTAATTTTAAACAGAAATATGGACTGATATAGATATGGCAATATTAGATTTATTGAAAGAAAAGCAAATAAAAAATGAATAGTATCCAATTAGAAAACGCATAAATTCAGATAATGAATTTGTGCGTTTTTGCCGTTATACGTGAGGAAGATGCATATGATGGCAGGTTCTGAGGCTTTTTCCAAAAAATTTAGAAAATATCAGGGGTTTCGCTGTTGACTTCAACCCAAAATAATTATATACTTCCATTTGGTTTATTATTTAGAATAATGTCGAATTGTATATGCAGTGAGAGGAGTTTGACATGGTTTTTTCCAGTATTGAGTTTTTGTTTCGTTTCCTCCCGATATTTTTATTAGCTTACTTTATTACGAAGCCGGCATATAGAAATATTACACTGCTGATTGGTAGTTTAATATTTTATGCTTATGGCGAGCCTATATATATTTTTTTGATGATGATTTCAATTCTGTTTAATCATTTTATAGCACTAAGGATTAAACGATTTTATGATATAGAGGTATATTCGGAGATTGATTGTTCATTTGAACGAAATTGTTGGCTGATTACCTCATTGGTATTTAATTTCGGACTTTTGTTCGTTTTTAAATATATGAATTTTTTTATCGGAGCTATAAATGATGCAGTAGGGAAGGAACTGTTTCAGGAAGTGGCGTTAACACTTCCGTTAGGTATTAGTTTTTATACATTTCAGATAACATCATACATAATAGACGTGTACAGACTGAAATATGAGGCAGATAAGAATCTGCTACATTTTGCGACTTATGTCAGCATGTTTCCTCAGCTTATAGCAGGGCCTATTGTAAATTATAATGAGGTCAGAGCTGAACTGAACGAGAGGGAAACAACGCTTGACGGTCTTGAAAGAGGAGTCACTTTATTTGTCATGGGTTTTGCTTATAAGGTACTTCTGGCAAATAAAATAGCCCATCTTTGGACTGACGTACAGACTGTGGGACCATATGGAATCAATACTGCAACAGCATGGCTTGGTTCATGGGGATTTTCAATGCAGCTTTTATTTGACTTTATGGGATACTCGCTGATGGCGATTGGTTTGGGTGCTGTCATGGGATTTACAATTCCCGAAAACTTCAATGACCCATATATGTCAAGGTCGGTTACGGAATTCTGGAGAAGGTGGCATATGACACTGGGCAGATGGTTCAGGGAATATGTATACATACCGATAGGCGGAAGCAAAAAGGGTATTCCGCGTATGGTATTGGCACTTTTTGTAGTATGGACATTTACAGGTCTGTGGCATGGGGCAGATTGGAATTTCCTGATATGGGGATTGTTTCTGTTTTGTGTCTTATTAATTGAGAAACTGTTTTTAAAGAAAGTATTTGACAAGGTGAAAATATTGGGTCATTTGTATATGTTATTTATGATACCGTTTTCATGGACGATATTTAATATAACAGACCTTGACAATCTTGTTACTTACATAAAGCGAATGTTTGGAATGACGATAGAGGGTTCCGTTACGGCAAACGCTATGGACAAACTGATATCCTTAGGTCAGACCTATTGGTGGCTGCTGTTGATATGCATATTCTGCTGTACACCAATTCCAAGGAAGCTTATTGATAAATATTACAAGACATGGACCTGTAAAATCATCATGCTGGCAGTATTCTGGTATGCAGTTTACCAGCTTGCAAATGGTGGGGCAAATCCATTCCTGTATTTCAGATTCTAAGGAGGACAGATTATGAAAAAGATTATGGATTGCATAAGAGAATGTCCTCTGTTGCTGATGATTATAGTGTCGGCATTGATATTTACAGGAGTAGCCTATGTCAAGGTTTGGCTGGGTGAATATGATTTGAATGTGACGATGGAGCATCCAATGCTTGTTTCCGTTCTTCTTGATGAAAAAACTGCTACGCCGACAGATGCGCCAAATGATGAAAATCATTCAGAAGATGGGAATACGGAGGACAGCTCATCGGAGGATGAAAATACACAGGATAAAAATCCTTCCGAGAAGGACACGACAGAGGAGGCTTCTACGGAAGAAAATTCCACAGAGAATACGGAAACGCAGTCTACGGAAACAGAAACCGAGGAATCTACGTTAGGTGGCGGAAGTGCTCAGGTTAATGCAAAAATTGAGCGTCCTACTCAATATAAAAAGGTTAAGAAGAGGGCGTCAAGAAACAGTTGTTACGGCGATGTAAAGAAAGTGGCTCTTACAACCGATTATCCGTATGTTAAAAAGAAGCATGATTATTTTGAAGATGCTTTGTTCATAGGAGATTCGCGGGTTGAGGGACTTGCGCTTTATTCAGGAATTGACAATGCGGATTTTGCATATAAGGAAGGACTTACCGTTCAGGGATTGATGGATGAAAAAATTGCACACATAGATGACGCAATACTTACGCTTCCGGAGCTGCTTTCATCAAAGCAGTATAAAAAGATATATATTATGCTTGGTGTAAATGAGCTGGGTTACGACACGGATTATTTTGTTGCAGAATATATGAAAAAGATTGAAGAAATTATGGATGCACAGCCTGATGCCATTGTATTTATGATGGGTTGTATGTATGTATCTTCAAAATATTCCGCCAGTGATGATATCATAAATAACGATAACATTGACGATAAGAATAACGGCATAGCGGCATATGCAAATGGAATTGATTTATTCTACTTTGATGTTAATACCGCTCTGGCAGGGGATGATGGCGGATTGAAGGAAGAATATACATGGGATGATATTCATTTGCAGGCACAATATTATGAGCTGTGGGAAAATTATTTATTAGAGCATGGTCTGAATGACAACATGTGGGAATAAGAGATATTTGGCAGATGCCTTTTTGCTATAGCTAAGATGTGATATAAAAGATAAAAGATAAAAGAATAAAAAACAATAACAAACTGCGGCCACTTATACTGCCGATTGGCAGTATAAGCAGCCGCAGTTTTTAAATATTTACATATTTCCCAAAAAATTATCAAAATCCCCTTTACATATCAAAAAAACAATCTTATGATAAATACATCCATTTAAATTACTTAAAAATATCATAAATCATTCTCGAAAATATAGAAAAACTCCATTTTATATCACAAGTTTTCATCGATATAAAATTTTATTTTCAGAAAGCCACAGGATTTTTGTATCTTTTTATCATTCCAAGG